>JBMDWN010000320.1:0-15837 GCA_048595275.1 Olivibacter sp.
AGGCTTTCCATGGTAACGTCCAGCTGATTACCCGTTGGCAGCGGAAGCTCCTTCGGCTGCAGGCCGATTGACGAGAAGATCAAGCTCCTTGCTTCCGGGGAAACCCGAAGGGAATACGCTCCGGCGTCGTCCGTTGTGACGCCTGAATTAGCGTCTTTCACCCGGACCGAGACGCCCGGCAGCGTTTCGCCGGCCTGAGCAGACCGGACGATTCCCTGGATGGTCCGCCCGGACTGCCCGTAAGTCCCCTGGACCCACAGACACAGGAGCGTCAGCCATAAGAAATTGTTTTTAAACATATGCATCAGATTAAGGTGATTATTCGATCTTATTTTCAATGTCGTGTAGAAATCATTTCAAAAAAGACAATGATAATGCGTATTTTTTGTAGATTTAGTCAAAATTAAAATCAACACAGACAAGTTTGGTAGTCCAGTTTATCAAAACCGGACGGTCCAGCCCGTAAAACCGAGACATTGATGTTACCATTCCGAAGCATACTACCGATAGACCGGGCATCCGGGACTGCGCTTTACCTGCAGATCGCGTCCGGTATGATCGAAGCCATTCAGAAAGGGATTTTAGAAAGCGGGGCAACCTTGCCCGGCACGCGCACACTGGCGAAAACCTTACAGGTGCACCGAAAAACCGTGATATCGGCTTACGACGAGCTTTACGCCCAGTCCTGGGTCGACATCAACCCACGCAAAGGGGTTAAGGTTGCCGAGAGGCTACCGGAGTCAGCACCAAGAGCCTGGGGCGACGGAAAAGAACTCTCCATCAACGATCCTTTACTAAAACCCTTAAATAGTGATAAGGAAGCCTCTGGCAGCTATCGAATCGTGGTGAACGACGGCTATCCCGACATCCGACTTTTTCCGCATGAGCTGATTACGCGCGAGTACCGCTTCTCACTGCGTCAGAAAGCCCGGCAATCCATGGAGGATCCTCTTTTACCATGGGGTGCCGCATCGCTCAGGAAAAGCCTGACCAGCTACCTGCATAAAACAAGGGGCATCGCTGCCGGACTGGATCATCTTATGGTAACCAACGGTGCTCAGATGGCGATTTACCTTTCTGCCGTTGCGCTCCTGAACGAGGGTGACCATGTTGTTGTCGGCACACCGGGCTATCACCTGGCCGAAGAAAGCTTCAACCACCTGGGTGCTGTGGTACACCGGATCCCGGTCGACCAGCAGGGGATCGATACCGATGTCCTGGAGCGCATTTGCCGGCAGCACAGTGTTCGCATGGTATACTGCATCCCCAACCACCATTACCCTACTACAGTGACCCTCAGTGCCGACCGGCGCCAGCAATTGCTCACACTGTCTCGTCATTATGGCTTTACGATCATTGAAGACGATTACGATTACGACTTCCAATACGACGAGTCTGCTTACCTTCCTCTTTACAGCGTGGCCGAAGACTGCGACATCGTCTATGTCGGCTCTTTCTCCAAAGTCATCTCTCCTTATCTGCGGATCGGCTTCCTGGTTGCCAGACCGTCCCTGATTGAAAAGGCTTACCGTTTAAGGCGTCTGATTAACATCATGGGCGATGAGATCATGGAAAATACCCTGGCGGCGCTGATCGATAACGGCGACCTGTCCCGCCACATCAACAAGGCCACCAAGATTTACCGGGAGCGGCGCGATTACCTCATTTTCCGGCTGCAGGAAGCGTTTGGCGACCGGGTATCGTTCGAAATTCCGAACGGCGGCATGGCCCTATGGGTCGAGTTTAGCGATGGTTTTTCCCTGGAAAGGGCCATCGAAGCAGGCAGAAGCCGCGGCATCGACATCAGCAGCCTTAAACTACACCTCAGCGAAACTAAAAAAGGCGTTCGTATTGGTTTCGCTTCTCTGGAGCAGGAAGAGACAGACGACCTGATCGAGGTTTTCCGAATCGCCCTGCCTTTTGCGGCACTGATAAAGACGGGCTGACGGGCCCATTTTGGCATTGTTTCTGTAGATTTCAATTATGGTTGAGAAGAATAAAGAAACATTGCTCCAGGCAAATGCCGCCGTCAGCGAAGGCGATTATGAAGGATTTATCTCTTACTGTTCAGAGGATACCAAATGGATATTTGTAGGAGATCAAACACTGGACGGAAAAGAGGCCGTACGCCAGTACATGAAAAAAACCTACGTGGAGCCTCCCAAATTCAAAGTCGAACGCCTGATAGGCGAAGGCGATTACGTAACGGCAATCGGCGAAATCTCTCTTAAAAATGAAGCGGGCAATACGGATCATTTTACCTATTGCGATGTCTGGCGTTTTGAAGATGGTCAATTGGCAGAGCTGAAAGCTTTTGTTGTTTAGAAGCGCTATGCCTGTGTTATGTACGCGAAAATGTGGTTTTCTTCTGGAGATCGGGCAGGAACGATATTATCCAATAAACCTCAGCGAGCGGCACCAGGTTAATCGTAAAAGAATTCATTTTCGTTATTCAGAACTGAATGAAATCTATAGGTGTGATTTCTCGGGTTCGGGCGTTGAATTTCCAAAAAATTGAGATCACAAGGGCAAGAGACCTTTAAGCAAACAGCTCATAATTACGTTTTCTAAGCTAATTTTTCATTGCAACTGAACGTCCAGATATACGGAATGACGTCCGTAAGTCTCGTAAAATGGCTTGAATAGCACATCGTCTACGCTGAATTCGAGCTTCTCCGGATCGCCTTGTATAGACTTACTGATATCTTTTGCATTTAGCTTGATCTTACGCCACTCTTTCTTCGCTTCAGACTCCTGTGCTGCCAATAGTATAGGTCCGTAGAATAAACTGGCGATATTCTGCTGATCCATCACCGGATCCAGGTGAAACTGGAAAGGCATTTTCAAATCAATGACATCACCGCTTTTCCAGCTTCGACTGATCTTCAGGTAGCTTCCGGGTTTTGCATCGAATCGCTTTTTCCTACCGTTGATGCTTACGAAAAATCCTTTTGTAGCCCAGGACGGTACCCGCACGTGAACGTCGAATTTACCCGTTCCGCTGATGGTAAGGCGGGTCTGATCTTCTTTAGGGAAGTTGGTGCTTTGCCGAATGGTGATCCCGCGCTCCTCCCACTTCAAGGTCGACGGAATATAAAGATTAACGAATAGTGCCTCGTTCTTTTTGCTTTTGAAATAGATAGCATGCTGGAGCTTGGTACTGCTTTCGATCGCTGTTCCATTGCAACAGGTAAATCCGGTCATGTTCGGATTGCCAAATTGCTTTACAGCACCGGGTCGGAGTGGCACGTGGTAGGTATTCGCCGGACTGTCTTCCGCAACAGAAGCCAATATGTGATTGTAAAGAGCCCGTTCGTAATAATCCATCAGTTCTGCTCGCTGATCGAACATAAACAAGCTACTGGAAAGCTTCAGCATGTTGTAAGAGGCACAAGTTTCATTTTGTCCACCGGCAGAAAAACCATTTTCATATAGTGTCGCAGGTTGAGCGATGAAGCATTCTGCATTCGCCGGATTTCTTGCTCCGGCTACTCCTCCGATGCTATACATGTAATCGTTAACAGCCTTATACCAAAAATTGTCTGCTACCTTATAATATTCAGGGTTTTTTCCAACCTGGTATAAGGCTATGCTTCCAACGATTTGGGGGATGTGCTGATTGGCATGTAGCCCCCGGAAGCTATCAACATTTTTGGCGAGCCCGTGCGAATGCTCTGCATCTCCGAAAAAAAGCTCAATATTATCGAAAAGTTGGGCTGTCTTCAGGAAAGTGGAATCGTTTGTCAACCGGTAAAGGCGGGCCATCGCTTCATTCATACCTCCGAATTCTCCTGCGATGTACGTATTCCACATCTTAATCAGGGATTCGGGAGGCAGCTGACTCAACCTTGCGTAAACCCAGTTGCTCATGCCTTTAGCGATGGCTAAAGCTTTTTCATTGCCACTCACTTCATAAACGTCCATCAATCCGGCGAGAATCTTATGCAGCGTATAATAAGGAGCCCATACCTGGTTATTCTGACCTCCGTAAGATGCGCCCTTTTCCAGCATTATAAATTGATCGGGAGGATAAGCACTGATGAATCCTTCTCCCCAGTTCCAGTAATCGGTCCGGATACCTCCTTCAGTAAGGTCAGAGTCATAAGAAGTCCTGCCGGAACCAACGGGCACGGCGGTGGGGTCGCTTACGTGCGTGGCGCCACCTGGCTTTGGCCTACCGGAAAGCTGCGACAACTCATAAAGTGTGCTGACCATGTACTCCATCTTTTTTTGAAAGTTGGCCTGGAGCGCTTCATCATATCCGCTGCCGGCATAAGCCTGTGCAACAGCAGTGAGGTAATGACCTGTAGCATGCCCTCTTAATTTCGTGTCTTGACTGTCCCATACGCCCAACGCCCGGGCTCCGGCTGGCTGTCCTTTTCCAAAGGCATTTCTAAACATATAGAGAAAGGTATTCGGATCGGTTTGAGCCAGGGTATTGATAAATTTATCTCTATTCTCGATGAACTTGGTATCGTGCTTCCGCGCATCCCGATCCAACGAAACCTGATCGAGATCAAAGGCTTCTAATTGTACCCTGGGCGTGCCGGATTTCCGGCTTTGCTTGACGTTTACGAATGCTTTAGGCCGAAGATTCGTACCGGGAATCCGACCGGTAATGGTGTAAGTCCCTATCTTCAGTGCAGCGCTGTTATCCCTATCCGAAGGCCAGATAACTCTAACCTTCGGTCCTTTAATGCCATTCTGGTATGTACCTTTCAGGTAATTCGGCAGTCTGGGCAAATCGCCCGGTTCAGTGTCGACCTTGATATCGAAGACTTCTGTCAGGTACGCGTTGTACAACTGCGGGGTACTTTCCGTGAACTTTTGCAGATCGTCTTCCGCCTTTCCCATGCTTGAGGCATCTTCATGAATGTCTTTTAGTGCATTATAATAAATTCCGGAGATCTGCTTTTTGGTTAACGGTACCCGATATATACGGAAATCGTGTAGCAACGCGTTAAGATTAAAATTGACGTCCGAAATGGACCTCCCGATATACAGTGCTTGCTTTTTTCCTTTTTCCACGTCGAAAAGCTTGATGAGGCTGGCCTCTATGCTTGTCGAGTCGCCGATCGGTTTCCCGTCTACGTAGCTCATTAATGACTTGGAGGGAATATCGACTACGACCGCAATATGTACCCATTTATCGATTGTAACCGGAGGACCGACGACTCTACTTTCTTCCTCTATTTTTACCTGGAGTTCAGTCTGAAAACGATTGTCATCAGCCGTTCCGAGCGGCGTTACGAATAGGCGTGGCCCATCATACTGACCAAAGTCGAAGAAATACTGGCCGGGATGATCCGACTTCAACTTGATCCATCCGGATACACTGAGCGATTCAACATCGGCCAGGGTCTCTGCTGGAAGTCTTAAGAAGGCATCCTTCTCACCTGAGAGAAATAAAACCTTACCGAAGCGATCATCTTCAACAAAATCAGGCTTTACGCCATTAACCTCCGCGTGCAGATTGTTGCGCGACCAGTCTCTGACGTTACCGTCAAATAAATAGCGTGCAATCATCCCAGTTTCGCCAATACCGTCCAAAATTTGATCGCCCCCCTGCGCTCTTGCATTATGTGCGGAACCAATCAGTACGATATGGGTGAAGGCGGCAAAAACGAATAGCTTATACATTTTCATGTTAGGATCATGGATTAATAACAGATGTAAAGCAAAGAAAATTGTCTTACAAACTTTAGGTCCATTTTAACAAATAAGCACATAATATTAACCTGAATAGTTGTAAGATCTGTCCGTTTTCCATAAATTTAACAACACTTAAGGTAACCGAAATGACAGACTTAAAAATCGGGAAATTATTATTCAGGAAAGAGGCTATAATATTAATCGCCTGCTGCCTTTTTATCAATGGAGTAATTATTGGAGCATTCGCCATGTTTAAAAGCATGGTTCAAAGCGATGTAAGTTTTATCTTTGTGTATATAGCTATGTTTATCCCTTACATATTCCTTTTCAAAAAAATTAAAAGGAATATTACCGAACTGGAGTAAACCTTCAGCGCGATAAATCCGAGATCAGCGAGACTAACATTTTTCTCTAGCCCTAGCTACCGGCGAAAGGGGTACCGAAAATACCAACCGCCAGCTCCACCCAGATGAGTGACATGACAATCACCAGTGCTGCCAGGGCCAAGAGTCTAAAGCGTTTCTGTACTTTCCTGACAATAAGAATGATCATCAGAACGGTGAACAGAATGATGGCACCCGCTACCAGAAAGTCGAATAAGGACCAATTAAATTCATTAGATTCCATAACAAGGTTTTTGATTAATGTACAACGTTGATGAAAATTAAATATTGCATGCAAAAGGAAGATTTGTTTAGTCAGATCGCTTTTATAAAGGAGATTGACAAACTGAAGTATATTCAGCGCAAAACCAGGCTGTTTAATAGTGACAGGCATGAAAATGACGCTGAACACAGCTGGCATCTCGCCATGATGACGCTGGTTCTTTCAGCGCATGCCAACAACTCAGTGGATGTGTTGAAAGTGATAAAAATGGTTTTGATACATGATATTGTCGAAATAGACGCCGGAGATACGTTCATATACGACAACGTCAAAAATCACGTCAATACAGAACAGGAAAGAATTGCAGCGGAACGGATTTTTGGAATGCTGCCGAAAGCACAGGCCGAGGATTTTATTGCTGTCTGGCAGGAGTTTGAAGATGGTTTAACCGATGAAGCTAAATTTGCGAGGTCGATGGATCGCCTGGAACCCCTGCTTCAGAACACCTCAAATGACGGTGGCACCTGGAAAGAATTTGATGTTCCTTATCAAAAAGTCTATGATAAAAAGAAAGTGATCAGGGAAGGTTCCGCCGTAATCTGGGATTATGCGGAAAAGCTGATCAATGAAAGTGTGGAGAAGGGTATTTTGAAGCAATAGTAAAACCCTTCGGTACATTCTATCCTGCGCATTTCGGCAACCAGCAACTTACGCTCAGCGAAATGAATAAGCATTCCGAAGGATTCGAAGAAGCCTTTTTGAATCGAGGTATTCGAAGTATCTCTCCTTTACGTAAAAATTCTCGTCCAGTACCAGTAAAACCGGAGCAGAAAATTCATCGCCTCGTTTGCCGAGAAGCTTTGCCAGCTCATGATATTGCCCTCTTCTTTTCTTCCCAACTAAATTCGAAAATTGACGCCCATCGAAATAAATCGTATCGGTACTCTCTGCATCCAGTCGAACAGCGTAATATTCTTTGTTTAGCAAGTTGATGAGTTCCGGATTCGTAAAAACCTGCTTTTCCATCTTTTTGCAATAGACACACCAGTCCGTTTCGAAAAAAATAAACGTCGGCTTAGGGAACCGGCTCAACGAATCGGATAATTGTTCAAAAGAAAGCCAGTTCACGCTTAACTTATCCTGCGCCATCGTTGATGGCACAGGATTAAAAAAAACAAACACCAAAAAATAAAAAGCTCTTTCTAAAAAAACTGTCCTTTGCATAAGATTAGAACGTTAAAAATTACCGATTCTCAGGCCCAGGAAAAAGGTCCGCGGACGGGCAGGTCCGTATATGTAATCAGAGTCGCGCTTCGCTCCCCTGTCAAAATCCCGCTGAAAACTATTTATGGCATTTTGAACTCCTCCACTCAGTTCCAATGCAAAAGACTCCCGCATACGGAACACTTTCGCCAGCCGGATGTTCAATTCAAAGAACTCGGGTGTCTGGACAAGGTCCATAAAGCCAGATTCCCGTACCACATGTGGGGCGATCATAGAGCCGGTATAAGTCCCGGTTAGATCAACAGAAAAATCCTTCCCGGACTGCCAGTTCGTATTTAAATAGCCATAACTGTTTGGCGCACGGACTAAGGTACGGGTAAACACCGCAGGATCTCCTCCTGGCGACTCTTCTCCTTCAAAAAGTTCCTGATCTCCGCGATAACGGTTTTGCTGAAGCGTTCCACCTAACTGAAAACTCAGACGATCGGACGGAGCAACAGCGATCTCCATATTGGCGCCGCTAACATACGCGCCTTCACCATTGACCATCTGCTCCAACCTTAGATTTTCCTCTACCGCTCCCTGAGAAACATAAGTAAAGGGATTTTGCAGATCCGTATAGAAGCCTTCTACCAATAGATTCAACTGGGTGGACGCCAATACGCGGCTGAAATTGAGAGAGGCTGTGTAAGCATTCGAAAACTCAGCCTCCAGATCCTCCCCGATGAGGATAAACTGCTGGTCTCCCCCCACCGATGAAACATGCATATCTTCATCAAAGGCCTGCGGGGCACGAAAGCCTCTCGCGTATCCACCCCTTAGCTGAAAATCATCGTTAAGATCGTATAATAAGGTAAGTCTTGGACTGAAAACCGACAGGCGCACATCCGATTCTCGCTCACGGCTTCCAAGTGCGTATCGACCATCGACGCGGACCTGATCGAACCGGCCGCCCAACAGGGCTTTAAAGGTTTCCACCGGCTTCCATTCGTATTGTGCATAAAGTCCCATACTGCTAACACGCTGTTCAACAGAGCGATTATAACCGGGTATCTCATCATCTACTTTACTGAAATTATATTCGATACCAGCAGTAAGAATGTCCTCGTTACTGAAGTTGTGGGTAAGTTGCCCTCCTCCAACGAGTGCAAAATCTTCTGTTATACCGTAGGCATTAGCCGCCATAAGACTGTCTTCCCGGGCTCTCCCCCCTCCCAATCCTCCGTAATAGCTATCCCGGCCCGTATGTTGAGCCGACGCGTACAAGCTGAATTTTGTCTGATGATCACGGCTATACTGATCGAAGGTCACTCCACCCATAAATATCTTATGATCTAAAGCCTCTGTAATATCCGTAAAATGAGGAGCCAGGTTCAGCCGGTCACCGCCGCGACGCTCTTCCTGAATCGCGCTGAAATCTATAGAAAGCTTATTATTATCGGAGAATTTATAAAACAACTTGGAACCAAAAGTATTGCTCTTCAACCGCGTAATTTCCGTGAATCCATCCCCGTTTGCGTCGAACGCCTCCCGGTTTCGGCTGGCCCCGTAAAAGGTAGCTCCGTAACTCAGCGATTCATCAACGACTGAACTGTTAAAACTCAGGTTATTGTCGAAACTCCGGCCATCAATAAGCCCGGTATTGTTTCGCACTTCCCAACTGTTTATAACAGGGTCTTTCGTAATGATGTTGATGGTGCCTGCAATAGCATTGGAACCATATAGCGCCGACCCTCCTCCACGGACCACTTCAATCCGGTCGACCATACTGGTGGGGATCTGATCAAGACCATATACCCCGTTCAAAGCACTGAATACAGGCCTGCTGTTAATCAGAATTTGAGAATAGGCCCCTTCGAGGCCATTCATTCTTACCTGTGTAAATCCGCAGTTCTGACAATTGTTTTCCAATCTAAGCCCTGGGCTGTAATTTAACGTTTCCGATGCTGCGACACTTTGGGTCGCGTTAAATAGCTTCGTCCCGATTACGTTGACGATTACCGGCGATTCCTTTCTTGTCGTTTCGTAGCGTGTACCACTGACGACCACTTCTCCCAGGTTCAATCTATCTGAGGTTACTTGAATTGTAATTTGCTTTGTTTCAGTAGCTGAAAGTTCTACTTGTACACTTTTGGGCAAATAACCGAGCGCCTGGACGACTACATCGTAATGACCTGCGGACAATCCGGCGAACAGAAATCGACCATTTTCGTCTGTCTTCGTTTGAGCACTCTCACCGTTTATACGAACTGTTATGCCAGCAAGAACACTGTCGGACATCACTCGCCCCTGTATGCTTGCGTCCTGCGCCTGAGCAAACCCGGCCAATAGAATAAAAAAAATGAAAGATACAATTCGATTCATAAACTTTTTACCTTAACTAAATAGTTAGATACACCTAACTATTATTGCAAAGCTAACAAAGTTTACAACAACACAAAAAATAAAGTTCGACTAATCTAATTTTTATATTACTTTTTCGTTTCCAGACTTTTCCGCCATTTCAATGCCTGATGAATAAGTTTATCGGTGATTTGAGGAAATTTTTCACTTAGGTCCACATTTTCTCGGGGATTATCGGCCAGGTTATACAATAGAATATTGCTTGAATCCTGGTTGACCAACAATTTCCAATCTCCATCCCTCACGGCAATGTTCGGGCTCACGTCTTTATCAGCGGGGATCGGAAAAGCTTTGCTGTCATTTCTTCTGTACTCCCAGAATAAGGGTAACCGTCGTTCGCGGGCTTTGCCCAGAAGGACCTCGCTGACATCTGTGCCATCGCTTTGATAGTCATCCGGTAATCTTGCTCCGCCGATTTTACATAGGCTCTCGAACATATCCAGCGCGCTGATTACAGAAGAATCATCAATATGACCGGAAGGAATTTCATCTTTTGAATCCCAGATGATAAAAGGCATCCGGGTTCCTCCCTCGAACAGAGAAGCTTTACAGCCTCTGACGTTTCCAGCCCTGCTTCCCCTAAAACTAGGTGCAGGACCGTTGTCGCTTGTAAAAATTACAATCGTATTGTTGTCCAGATCCATCTTTTTAATCTCGCGAAGGAGGCGACCGATCTGTAAATCGTATTCCTTCAAGACCACTCTGAAGTTATTTTCCGATTCCTGATCTTTCGGAAAAATGCTCTGCTGTTCAGGATCTCCAACCCATGGCGTATGCATATCGTCTGGCCAAAGATTGATGAAACAAGCTTCGCCTTTGTTCCGCTTTAGAAAGTCAATCGTTTTGTCAACGAAATAGGCTGTTCGCTCCCACCGTTTAACACTATCCTGGGGAGACCAGATCCAGTCGCTGGCGGTTAACAAAGGATCCGGTTGAGGACTCTCATAGGTACTGCTGAATTCATCGTACCCGTATTCACTGAATGGAGGGGCATCTTTAACGTCTCTTCCGCCCCCCAGATGCCACTTACCGAAATGCGCCGTCTTGTATCCGGCGGTATGCATCGCACGGGAAAGGGTTGGCGCGGCCGGGTCCAGAAAATCGGCCATTTCGGCGTCGCGGTTCCCCGCTCTGGTCTGAAGGTAACTGGTAATTTGCCATCTTCCGGGATTCATTCCGGTGAGCAGGCCGGCTCTGGATGGAGAACAGATCGGCGAAGCACTGTAATAGTGATTAAACCTTGATCCCTCCGAGGCCATCTGATCAATATTAGGCGTTGGAATAAATTTCCCTCCATAAACGCCTACATCTCCATACCCCATATCGTCCGTTAGAATAAATATGATGTTCGGTTTAGGGTCTTCCTTCGTTTTAAAATACATGAAGAAAAAGCATAAGCTAGCAGATATGCCAAAAATGTGTATTGAATTAAACAATTTCTTTTTCTTCATAATTTGATTTTTATCACGGATGGAATCTTCCAGATTCCTTCCTAATCTACAATAATGGGTGTTGTTTTGCCTGCAACAAGCTTTAACCGTGTTTCAGGTTGTGCAGCAAGATACAAATTATCATTTACACAGGGTATCGTTGACGCTTTCAAGCAGTTTGCGGACGTAAAAGCAAACAACTTACTGATATATAGGTTATTAAAATACACTCAAATAAAAAAGTTATGATAAGTTTTAAAAAAGCGTTCAGCAGTTTTTCTACGAATGATATCCCAGCCACCAAAACCTTTTACGAGAAGCTTGGTATATCGGTGAGAATCGACCGTAGTATGGACGAAATGCTTATTCTGGAATTATCAGAGGATCATGAAGTATTGGTCTATCCGAAGGAAGATCATCAACCTGCATCGTTCACGGTTTTAAACTTCCCCGTAGAGGATGTAGAAAAAGAAGTCGACAAGCTTATTGCGTCCGGCATCCAACTTGAGCATTATGCTGAGCTTGGCACTGACGAGAAAGGCATCTCGAGAGAAGGTGATTTTGCTGTAGCCTGGTTCAAAGATCCAACTGGTAACATTCTTTCCATCCTTAAGGCCATGTAAAGGAAACGAGAATCCTATGCGAAGAGTCAGCCCTGGCTTTGGATAAATTGATCTAACTGATCATCTTTTTCTAAACTCAATTTTTGTTTGATCCGGTACCTTGCCATGCGGATACTTTTCGGCTCGACATTCAGTCGGACGGAAATTTCTTTAACGGACAGACCGATTAAGATATAACCACAATACTTCAGGTCAAGTCTTGTCAGGGTATGTCCCGCTCTGCTTTGAAGTCGCTCGATAAACGCCAGATTAGATTCGAAGAAATCGTTTTTACGTTCTTCGTAGGTTCGGTCAAGCTGTTCTTGTTGCTTAACGATGCGTTTAAGTTCTTCATCCGCGCTACGGGATTTACGCTCTCCAATTCGGTCGGGAAGCATCTTTAGCAACTCGTTCTTCTCCTCTACTAATAGATTTCCCGCCAACACCTCTTTCTCCAGGCGCTCCTGACGCTCTCTCATCAATGCCTGTTCAGCCTCGAGCCTTATTGCCTCCGCTTCTTTTAGCTGGGCATTAAGCTCTGCTTTTTGTCGCTCCTGATCAATCAATTCCTGCTTCCTGATGGACGCTTTCAGGCGGTAATTATAGAGCAATAACAGAAGTAGAAGCGTTAATAATCCCGTAAGTCCCAATATTATATAAAGGGAATTTTTCTTTTTTGCAAAGGCGGCTTCCTGCTGTAAATAATTGATTTCCTGCTCTTTTTTTTCTGATTCGAATTGGGCTTCAACTCGTTGAATCATGTTAACCTTATCTTCGTCAAATGCCTTCTGTCTGAAGGTTTCATGCTCCTTCAGATAATTCAGTGCGGATTGGTATTTTCCCTGCGACTCCGAAATTTTTGAGAGTGCTAAATAAATCCGGGATTTAGTGATAGGAATCTGAATAACGTAATTAGCTGTTTCAGCAAGACCGTTCAGCAATATTGTCTCGGCTTTGGCGTAATCCTGATCTCTTAGCGCATATTCGCTAAGCATACCATAGGCATTCAAAATAACTTCCTGCGAACCAGTTGACTGACCTATGGTAATTGCTTTGTCAATATAACGGATCGAGCTATCCCGGTAGGCGTCAGAAAAGTATTGAAAATAAATATTGGCGGTGTTTAAGGCAATAGCTGATGTATTGCTTTTTATTACAATTTTGCCGGGATTCTCATCGTACAGTCTCAGGGCGGCTTTATTATAAAACAAGGACGAATCCAGTAGTGCTTTGTTACGTTCGTCTGCTTTATACCGGTCGAAAAAACTCTGCGCTACCGTTAGGTAAGCGGTATTCAACAGGTCGCTTCCGCCGCTTTCTAAAGCTTCCGAAAGGCTGGCTTCTGCATACTTTAACTGTTTGACGGGATCCACACCATAACTGTAAATACTCGCCAGATAATGATTGATAAGTACTTTATAATCCAAATCGTTCGTTTGATTCAGATAATCGAGCGCTTCCAGCAGCTTCGGCATAGCCCGCTCGCTTTCATCAACGATCAGATCCAGCCAACCAGCCCTGAAATGAGCAATGCCTCTGGCCAAAGCTTTATCGGATCGATCTGCAAAAAGTAAAGAGCTGTCCCGATAGGCATAAGCTTGGCCCAAATTATCCTCCTGTACGCTGAGATGCACTAAAGAAGCGTAAGCTATGGCTTTTGCAAAAGAACTCTCAGCCTGTTTCGCCCTCCTTAACGCTTCATCTGCCAACTTTTTGGCTCTTGGGAGATCCTGCTCAAAGTAACCTCTCAACAATTGCGTTAAGAGATATACATGTAACTCTTCATCAGCGGAATTTCTATCCAATTCAGCATTTATCGAGTCGGTATAGGTGGTCTGAGCGTTTAAATGTTGCAGTAATACCAAAGCGAATAGCAGCGTAAGGCATCGAAGCAACAAATATTTCAAAAACATAAACAAACATATATAAATTTAATGATAAACTGAATATGCATATTCAAGCTGGTATGTAGACGTATTGTAGACTAAATGAAATATCGCCGTAGCTGCCTTGTAGACCATATAGGCAAGGATAACCACGGTATACTCACTATTTTTGTCTCAGTGTTAAATAAATTTCAGAAATTATGAATGACAAAACTTTAGGCGTAATCGCCTACCTTACTGTGATTGGTTGGATCATCGCTTTTATCAGCTATCGCAACTCGGATAAAAAAAGCGACTTTGTACGCTATCACCTTGGACAGTCGCTCGGAATTATTTTAATTTCTATTGCTATTAGCATCATCAGCGGTGTCTTGGTTTTCATAATTCCGGCATTATCAACCGTATTTTACATAATTGCATTGGCGCCTTATGTCTTTATGCTTTTGGGTGTGGTAACCGCTCTGAATGAGACCATGAGACCGCTTCCTTTAATTGGCAAATATTTTGAACACCGCTTCAGTTTTTAATCATCACATGAATAGATTTTTTAAGATCATTTTGAGCGTGTACTTATTGGTACAGGGCTCTTCGGCCTTCGGCCAGCGCAACGATTACGACATCAAATTTTTTCTGCCGGGCGGAAAGGGAACTACGGCTAAGTCGTATATGCTGCGGGCTGTTTCGTATTCCACAAGCTCAGATTCGAGGAAGGACAGTTTGGAAGGTAGTAGTTATAATCAATATCGTTTCTCCGTATCAATCGACGTGCAAGATCTGGTGGATAAAGATTTCTTTGAATGGTCAGCCAGAGAATCTTTGAATGAAGTCGGTAAAGTTGAGGTTCGCGATCGACGATCGGGCGATCTGGTCAGAAGTCTTGAATTCTCGGGAATCGTTTCCAATCACGCCAGTGAGACCTTAACCTCAGACGGCGCTTATTCGTTCCCTTCAGCTTCGGTAACGATTTACACCGACCGATTGGTAGTCGACGGCGTGGATTTATCAGCCGGAAAGAAATAATAGGTCAGCGAGCCCCCGTAAAGGGGGCTTTCTTGTTAAACGTGCTGTACTGGTGGCTCTATAACAAGCTCTTCTATAGGTAGGCGTACTTTCGCCATCTTACCTAAAACATCGGCTTCCTCGTCTCTATACCCTATAGCCATGATGACGACACTTTTAAGATCCCGCTCTTTCAGCCCGAGCAATTCGTCAAATTTATCAGAATCGAACCCTTCCATAGGTGTCGCGTCAATTTTACGATCCGCAGCAGCAATCAGGCCTGTTCCCAAAGCAATGTAAGCCTGCCGGGAGGCCCACCGAAAATTTTCTTCGTCGCTTTGGCTAAGAAGATAGCCTGAAATAGTTCTTCTGAAGTCTTCCAGACCTGCAACGGGTATTTTACGTACTTCAGCCATATGATTAAGATAGTCATCAATCAATTCCTGAGTAAGCTTTTTGTAAGCAGCAAAAACGATCAGGTGGGATGCTTCCGATATTTGCGCATTGAAAGATCCCTCACCTAATTGCTCCTTTAAAGCTTTATCCTCAACTAAAACCAAGCGGTAAGGTTGCAAGCCTATAGAAGAGGCAGAGAGATTGATGGCCTCCAATACACTGGCCAAATCTTCTTCGCTGACCTTCTTGTTGCTATATTTCTTTACGGCATATCGCCATTTCAGGGATTCAATTAAACTCATATTTCCTTCTTTTAGTTTAAGACAAAATTAACGACCTTTAGCTATACATTATATAGTACTTTACTCTAAGATAGTACGCTCAAATCTTACATTCTGAAGATAATTGCCATATGAAAAAAGCGGAGAAATTAAACCATACAGCGTGTCAGGCAGCTTTAAACCCTGTAATTGACGCCCTATATGTTTTAAACGGAAAATGGAAATTGCCAATTTTGATTGCATTACGATTTGGGAACAGGCGTTTTGGAGAATTGCATAAGGAAATCCCTAAAATCACTGAAAAAATGCTTTCAAAAGAATTGCAATCGCTTGAGATTAACCAGTTGATATCGAGGAC
>JBMDWN010000321.1:0-11776 GCA_048595275.1 Olivibacter sp.
CAGCCGCTTATCACAGACTGGTGCTCCTGTTATTTTATGTAAGGTGAACTAGAGCTTACGCTTTACTTCTACTTGTTCATAAGCTTCGACGATGTCGCTTACCTGAATATCGTTGAAATTATGGATACTCAAACCACATTCGTAACCCTTCGAAACCTCTTTGACATCGTCTTTGAAGCGTTTCAATGAAGCTAGTTTTCCGGTATGGATCACTACCCCATCTCGGATGATACGAATATCATGATTACGGGTGATCTTTCCGTCCAGTACCATACATCCCGCAATTGTTCCCACTTTCGAGATCTTGAATACCTCCCGGATTTCCACGTTAGCCACAATTTTCTCCTCGAACTCAGGGGCAAGCATGCCCTCCATCGCCGCTTTCAACTCATTGATCGCGTCGTAAATAATCGAGTACAGGCGGATATCGATCTGCTCCTGTTCGGCCAGACGACGAGCTCCCTGAGAAGGGCGTACCTGGAAACCGATGATTATCGCGTCGGAAGCTGAAGCCAACAAAACGTCGGATTCAGAGATTGCACCCACCGACTTGTGTATAATGTTGACTTGAATTTCCTCGGTAGACAACTTAAGCAGTGAGTCAGATAAAGCCTCAATAGAACCATCCACATCCCCCTTAACAATCACATTTAGTTCCTTGAAGTTTCCGATTGCCAAACGCCTTCCGATCTCATCAAGCGTAATGTGCTTCTGTGTCCTAAGACCTTGCTCACGCTGTAACTGCAGACGCTTGTTCGCAATTTGACGGGCTTCAGACTCTGAATCGAGCACATATAATTTATCGCCTGCCGTAGGCGCACCGTTCATCCCCAGAATCTGTATCGGCGTAGCCGGACCAACCTCCTGAACTTTCTGTCCTCTCTCATTGGTAAGCGCTTTAACTTTACCACTATGGGAACCTGCAAGGATGGCATCACCAACACGGAGCGTACCACCCTCAACGAGTACAGTCGTCACAATACCGCGACCTTTGTCCAGTGCTGCCTCTACCACGGAGCCAACGGCACGTTTTTTAGGATCGGCCTGCAGATCCAGTAATTCTGCTTCCAGCAGCACCTTGTCCAGCAAGCTATCGACGTTAAGACCTGTCTTACCGGATATTTCCTGTGCCTGGTATTTACCGCCCCATTCTTCGACCAAAATATTCATGGCCGACAGTTGCTCACGAATTCGATCGGCGTTGGCACC
Organism: Olivibacter sp.; assembly: GCA_048595275.1. Lineage (GTDB taxonomy): Bacteria > Bacteroidota > Bacteroidia > Sphingobacteriales > Sphingobacteriaceae > Olivibacter. The sequence continues at coordinate 1,210 of JBMDWN010000321.1, forward strand.
GGGTCTGTCAATCTTCGTGAATGCAAATACGATTGGAACACCAGCGGCCTGGGCGTGGTTAATCGCCTCTTTCGTTTGCGGCATGACCGCATCGTCAGCTGCGATAACGATAATGGCAATATCCGTCACTTTCGCACCACGGGCCCGCATGGCTGTGAACGCTTCGTGACCCGGAGTATCAAGGAAAGTAATCTTCCTGCCGTCGTCCAGTTTCACAGCATAGGCACCGATGTGCTGGGTAATTCCCCCCGCCTCACCGCCGATAACGTTTGTTTTGCGGACATAGTCGAGCAGGGATGTTTTACCATGGTCTACGTGTCCCATAACGGTAACAATCGGTGCACGAGGCTCCAGATTGTCGGGATTATCCGCTTCTTCGAGCGATTGCGTTTCCTCATCTTCCGGTTTAATGAATTCGATCTCGAAGCCAAATTCTTCCGCAACGATAGATAAGGTTTCTGCGTCCAGCCGCTGATTGATGGATGCGAAGATACCCAGGCTCATGCAGGTTGAAATAACCTGGTTAACGGAAACGTCCATCAAGGTGGCCAGCTCGTTTGCCGTAACAAACTCCGTGATTTTTAATATTTTGGATTGCTGCTCGCGTTCCATTGCTGCTTCTTCTGCTGAAGAAGCGACATCGTCACGCTTCTGACGGCGCAACTTGGCCCGTTGGGCAAACTTTCCGGATTTACCGGCACCACTTAAGCGGGCCAGCGTAGCTTTGATCTGATCTTGTATCTCTTTTTCAGAAGGCTCTTCTTTAGGCGTGTCCGTACGACCCCTGCCTTTGAAATCTCCCCTTCTGTTGTTGCCATTCCGGTTGTCCGGACGTTGTCCCGGGCCGGATCCTGGTCCTCCCTGCTGGGGGCCACGTTGTTGAGGCGTATTCGTCCTTTTTCTTTTACGGCGTTGGTCGTTCGCCGCATTGTTTCCGGAAGACGAGGCAACCGGCTGGTCTTTCCGACGTTGATGCGGAGTAGGGAGCTCAATCTTTCCAACAATTTTTGGTCCGCTAAGCTGCTCTGCTCTGGCGCGCATAATGTCCGGGCGGGCAGGACCCGAAGATGCTGCCGGCTTCTGAACCTCTTCCTTTGCAGGTTTCTCCTGTTCAATAGAAACCGCCGGCTTAGCCGGAGCAGCCTCCTCCTTTTGAACTTCCGGAGCTTCTTCCCGCTTTACAGGGCTAGGCGTTTCCGCAGGTTTCTCCTGTACTGGCTTGGATTCGGGTGCCGTTTCCGGAGCGACTGCGGCGGGAGCCTCCTTTTTAGGCTCTTCCGTCTTTTTCTCTTCAGCAACCGGTGCTTTTTCCTCTTTAGATTCCTGACGGTTCGCCGGGCGACCTTTACTGAAAGAGGACAGGTCGATTTTGCCTACCACTTTTACGCCCATAGAATTATCGCCACTTTCCTCTTTTTTCGGAGACTCGGTAGCTGCGTCAGGCTGGGGTTCAGAAGACTCCGCAGGTTTATCGTCAACAGAAGGAGGTGTAAAAGCGCTACTGTTCTTGATTAAAATTTCATCGGTGTCATGTTCCGGTGCAGTCTTGGCTGCAGGAACCTCAGCAGGATTTTCGTCACGACGGATTTTGCCGATCACAATCTGATTCGCCTCCTCCTTAACAATTTTATCCCCCTGAAATTCCCTCGAAAGAACCGCATACATATCGCTGTCCAGCTTCGTGTTCGGCCTGGCCTCAAGTTGGTAACCCTTTTTAGCCAGGAAATCCACGGCCGTACCGATACCGATGTTTAATTCCTTCGCAGCCTTAAGTAAGTTGATGCTTTTACCTTCTGTCATTTAAACTTTTTACCTCTTTTTGCTATGTGTTATACAAAAGTATGCTTTTTACTCTTTTATTACGAAAATAATACAGATTGGCAACTTTTATACGTTATATAAGTTTATTCAAACTCAGCACTTAATATATTCAGCACTTCATGAACGGTGTCTTCTTCCAGGTCTGTGCGTCGAACCAGATCTTCCGCTGATAAAGCCAGAATAGATTTGGCTGTGTCCAATCCAACCCGCTTGAACTCATCCAGAATCCATCCGTCGATTTCATCTGCAAACTCTTCAATATCCACGTCTTCCTCCGCTTCGTTGCTTTCGCGGTAAACGTCGATTTCGTAGCCAGTCAATTTTCCAGCCAGTTTGATGTTGTGTCCACCACGGCCAATGGCCAGGGAAACCTGATCAGGCTGTAAATATACCGCAGCTCTTTTCTCATCATCATCCAATTTGATCGAGTTGATCCTCGCCGGACTCAGAGCCCGTTGTATATACAGGCTGATGTTATTGGTGAAGTTGATTACGTCAATATTTTCGTTGCGCAACTCGCGAACGATTCCATGGATACGCGATCCTTTCATACCCACGCAGGCACCCACCGGATCAATTCGGTCGTCATAAGATTCGACAGCCACCTTAGCCCGTTCACCCGGTTCACGGACAATCCTCTTAATAGTGATCAGGCCATCAAAGATCTCCGGTACTTCCAGTTCAAACAAGCGCTGCAGGAATTCAGGAGCTGTACGGCTGATGATGATCTTCGGAGTGGCATTCATCATATCTACTTTGTGAACGACGGCACGAATCGAATCTCCTTTTTTGAAATAATCGGCTGGAATCTGTTCTGTTTTCGGCAGGATCAACTCATTGCCTTCATCATCCAGTACCAAGGTTTCTTTTTTCCAGATCTGGTAAACCTCGCCAGTGACAATTTCACCAACGCGGTCTTTGTATTTCTTGAAAATCTCATCTTTCTCGAGTTCCAGGACCTTTGATACCAATGTTTGCCGTGCAGCCAGAATCGCCCGTCGACCAAAGCTTTCCAGCGTGATTTCTTCAATGAAGTCGTCTCCCACTTCCAGGTCCGGGTCTGCTTTTCTGGCTTCAGCCAACTCAATTTCCAGGTCATCGTCTTCCGAAAATTCATCCTCTACAACGGCTCTTGTCCGCCAGATCTCAAGGTCACCATTATCCGGGTTGACGATAACGTCACAATTCTCATCAGTGCCGTAGCGCTTACGAATCATGCTGCGGAATACTTCTTCCAATACGCTGATGACTGTAGGACGGTCAATGTTCTTGAAGTCTTTGAACTCCTGAAATGAGTCGATCAAATTAATATTGCTCATTTTATTTGAATGAAATTAACACCTTTATTTCTGCAATCTGCTCCAGCGGGTAGCTATTTTCTACCAGTTGAGCTTTTTTTCCTTTTTCTTTTACCTTTTCTTCAATGGTCAACCGGCCTGTAGAGGCCTCTGTTAACTTGCCTTCTTTTTTTTCGCCTTCCACGAATTTCAGTGCAACCGTTCGACCAATGTTTTTTTGATATTGCCGGTCCATCGTTAACGGCAGGTCAATACCAGGGGATGAAACCTCCAGGTTATAAGCCTCGTCGATAGCGTTTTCTTCCTCTAAATGGAAACCGACATGCCTGCTGATGGCTGCACAATCCTGAATGGCAATACCCTCATCACCGTCCATCAGGATAACCAGTTTATTGCCGTTCATCTTTATACGCACAATGAATAAATCCGGACGGTCGGCTATCTTTTCTTCAACCAGTTCTCTGACCCGTTGTTCAATGTTCATATTTAAGGATCAATCCGTTAAAAAACAATTTTTTAAATAAAAAAGAGGGAACTGGACTGTTCCCTCTTTTCAAAGATTGTGCAAATATAAAAATAAATAATGATTTATCAAAGACTTGAAGATGATTGACTTAAGCTTTGCTGAGACCGAATCATATTTAAGGAAAATTCCAGTACATCATCGCGCCCTTCCCGAACCCCTTGAATAGTTGGGAAAACTTCAAAATCCGGACGTATACCGATCCGTTGCGTTTCGCTCCCATCAGGGTAGTAAACGCCTAAGCCGGTGAAAGAAGACGATAGTCCGCCCGGGAGGTTTAACGACGGAATTACATTGCCGTCTGCACCAGCAGTCTGGCTTCCGATGACGACTGTTCCCTTCCTCGCCTGCAAGGCCATTACGGTAAACTCGGCGCTGCTCATTGCCAATTCATTAACTAATACATAAATCCGACCTTCGAAGTAATTGGGGTCTGCGCCATGCTCCGGTCCGATTTTCATGCCCTGCAACATCTTAAAGTCTCCTGGCTTTTGTATAGAGGTATGGCTGAATTGAACGAACTCAGTGGGTTCTTTGAAAAGATAATCGCCAATAAATTTAACGAAGGATTCCCGCGGATAGGTCCTAAGGTCTACAATCAAAAACGGTCGGTCTCTAACGGTCGCCATAATTTCCGGTAAGTATTTTACAGAAAGGGTTGTTGGGTTAAGGTAAGCAGTCTGTTCATCCAAGAGCTTGAAGCAGGTGTCCCTGTATCGATGTAACGGCGGATAGGGGAGCTCCTGAAAGGAGTATGTGGGTAATTTCAGCTCATGTCGCTGACCCTTAGCGGTTTCTATGGAAAATTCGATTGAGTCCGCATTAGTACGAGGCAACATTCTAGTTGCCATCATGTTGAAATAGCTTTTGTTTGAGGCTGGTATCAGGGTTCGTTGTTTTTCAAACAGCTTTTCAACCTTTTCCTGATTGATATGGGTAACGACGTCGCCTATCTGTAACGCAGTGGTATCCTTCAAGGCTTTAGGTATTAAGTCAGACAAAACAACTTTATTTTCTACGTAGTTTAACGAAACGCCGGCATGCTTTAAACCAGAATGAACCATCAAACGTCCGGATCGGTCCTGCAAATACGCGTGCGAATCGTTGATTTTGCTGACCATAGCAGCTGATGTCAGCAAATAATCCATCTCGGATTTCGTGCCCAGGAATTCAGGGAGTAAGGAATCCAGCACATCAGCCCATCTTTCATCGCACAGGTATTTATAAGGGAAAAAGTATTCAACCATATTCCAGTAACGATAGGCGGCAAGCAGGCGATAGCCAATATCAGGAAACGAAAAGCTTGAATAACTCGCTTCATTTTGAAAGTGGGCGATGGGCACGTCTTCCGGTATGTCCACGTAATAACTGGTGCTACGTTCAATTGGTATCAATCCAGACAACATGCTATAGAGGTCTTCGCCCAGGTTTTCAGCGTTTAGCCAGTCCAGGTTGGAAGTGCTTTTCAGGCTATCGGGATTTTTTTTGGCCTCATTGCCATATGTATCGGGAGACTTAAATGAAGTAGCCCATTTATACATGGCCTCATTACGCGAAGCTTTAGAATTTTTCGATAGGTATTCCGGGATAAAGCGAAACAACTCAAAGTCCCAGTTTAGGTTGCCTGACGCTACTTCGGGATGGTAGTATTTAAGGAATCCCCACACTTTACCGAGTAATGCAAGTTCGCCGATCGGAACTTTTAATAACGCGGTTGAATCAACCCTGGATCCTAATCGGTAAGTCGTATCATGTTTAGCTGGGGCGTCAATCTTGACTTTCGCCAGTTCAAGCGGCTGTTCATCGATCAATAATTCGATGTCGTCAATCCAGAGTTGTCCTTTTCCTACTAATAAAGCACCGAAGTAAATCATCTCTGCCTGTTCCGCCAGGGGCAGCATGATCTCATGTTGTTCCCAGTCGCTCGTCCCCTGTAGTTTTCGGCTTTGCATATTATCGAAGGCAAGTATTTGATCCCCTCCATCGATCCGGAGAAAGAAACCGGCAAAACCATCTTCAACAGCATCTCGCTTCAACCAGCCCCTTAATTTTAGTTTGTTGCCCGTTCGGTCAGCCGGTATACGCTGAGCCATTGCGCCTGCGTTTCCTCCCGAGTCAGGTTGTTTGATCGTTGCAGCGTTTTTACCGGAATGAACGATAACAGAATCGCTGCTAATGTGATAATTGCCGAGAAAGCGGAACCAGTGAGCCGGCATTTCCTGGTCAGCGGAACGCGGCTCTTCAAAGTTCAAATTCTTCAGAACGTTCCCAGCTTCGGGTTGGGCAAAGAGCTTTTGAACAACGGCTAAAATGAGCAGTAAAACAGGAAGCAGTCGCATAACCTTTTCATTGTTCGTTGTGAATACCCTTGAGTTGCTCCATCGGCAAATCCATCCAAATGCGATCGGTTGGCCCTGAGATATTCGCGGGCCTGACACCGGTCATCCGTAGAGAGCCTTTAAAAGCGTTGCAATCCAGCTGTCCAATACTCCCTCCGGCTTCAAAATCTTTCAGGTATTGAAAGCGGGCCGTCGTTGTTGGTTCACCAGCAATGGAAACGGAATCAACCGTCTTAAAAGCAAAGCTCAGATCCGACCTGCCCTTAAGATTATAGTCTAGTTTCTTTAATGATTTTTCAGAGGTACCCCTAAATTCACTGGAATCCAGTTTCGTTATCATCTGACCAATCTCATTGCTCTTGTCGTAATCCAGGGAACTGTGTTTCAGGTCGAAATCCATACGATCGGCTATTGTGTTCCTCAGGTTGATATTCATTCCTTCCGCACGGATAGATTTGAGTGTTGGTGAATAAAGATATAAGGAACTCAAATCATAATTCGACTTTACATAAATGTATAAAGTATCTTGCCTCAGTTCCGGCTCAAAATTATTAATTTCATAGTGGCTGACCTTGAAACCAGCATCCTCATCTTTTATCCACTGTAATGTGGTACCTCTTCCATAGGTGCCCCACAAGTCATTCTTACCCTTGAATTGTTCATCAGGCAATAATACGAGATGGTTAAAAGAGCTTTCCAATACCGTCTTTTGAAAATTATACAATGGAGCCTGTAATGACGCAGAACCTTTTTTAGCGTTATCCTCATAGTCTTCCTTAGTCACGTATACCGAACCGTAATACAGGTGACTGAAGCTGATTAACACTAAAATAAAGGCGGTAAAGCCAATCAATAACCAATAACTTTTTTTCATAATTTCAGGTTTTGCTTCTTTTCAAAATCCAGATAGCGCAGCTTAATCTCATCGATATCTATCTTGAGTAAGTACAGCCTGTTAAAAAATTGGGGAAGATCCTCTTCAATAAACGTTTGTCTTTGCCCGTCGGCGATCTTTTTGGGTGCGTCTTCATGAACAAAATATCCAATGCCTCTCTTATTGAAGATAATCCCATCAGCCTGCATAACGTCGTAAGCCCTCATAACTGTATTTGGGTTAACCTCCATTTCAGCGGCCAGTTCCCGAACAGACGGCAGACGTTCACCGGCAGCCCACTCCTTCAAAAGGATTTTTTCAAAGGTGTAATCCCTGATCTGTAAGTATATCGGCTTTGTATCTTTGAACTCCATATTACACTTCCCTTTCCTTTAAAACTCGATATAGAATAGCCCAGAAAAAAACGAAAATTACCAGGTAGATCAGGAACACGGCAGTCACCTGAAAAGCTTCAGAGGGTCCGTTCTCAGTCCGCACATCGATCATGTCCGGGTATACCGTACTGATGATAGTAGAGGAGACGTAAGCGATCGTAAACCCGGCTCCCAACAAAGCAATTGCTGTTTTAATGAAGGTATAGCCTTTGAATAAAACAGGGCCCAGCAAGAAACAGCTCCCGATAAACAGTCCGATCAGCAATAACGCCCAAAGATTCTCTTCTACGATAAACTCGACGAAAGTCGTAACCTGCTGTCCTCCTGAAAGATCTTCCAGGTATGGATACAATTGCCGGAAGATGCTTACAAAAACGAAATCTACCGATATGATGCAGAATAAAACGGACACTATCGGTAGGATCAACCCAATAAAAAGACCGGAAAGTAGCCGTTCCGAGGCGGATGCCGGTAAGCACAGATAGGGAATAGCCGAAGCGCTCCGATCGTATTCTTTCCAGTAAATGGCTGCTAACCCAACGATATAGACTAAGGCGATCATCGGTAGCATGTTTGCTCTGAATCGCATAGCAATGAAATTCATGGCCATTCCCGGGCTCTCGTCAACATCTGCCACAGACGGGATTCCTAACGCATAAGACGTGTAAATAAAAATTAAAATGATGACCAAGATCAGGGTTGAGAACCAAAAGACTTTCGATCGCTTCGTCCATTCCAGTCGGAGCATCTTCACAAATCTGGAATGGTTAAATAAGGAATGGTTGCTAGAGGACTTCATCGGCTAATATTTTTGTTATACCACTTTTGTTAATCAGCACTCCTTTAAAAAACAATTCAAGATCGACACGGGAGTCTTGCGCGGATTGATTGGGTTCGATGGTTTGAAATCCCATTAAATGCGGTTCCGAGTAAAGGCTGTGATCGGGAACATGCTTATGTATAGCGAAATTCAATTTTCTGCCTAAAGTCTCCAGACTATGATCCACGAGTACGGCATTCTGCGACAGAATCAGGACATGATCAATTAAATTGTCCAGATCCCGGATCTGATGCGTGGAGATGAGAATACAACGTTCTTCGCTCATTGCCCGGGTCAGCAGTTTTCTGAATTGCGATTTCGAAGGAATGTCCAGCCCGTTGGTAGGCTCATCCATAATTAATAAAGGCACATTCGTTGCAAGAGCAAAAGCAATCACCATCTTTTTCCGCTGTCCAAACGATAAGCTGTTGAGCTTGGCATCCTTTGGAACTGAAAATTCATTGAGCAGGCTGTCGAAATCCTCTTCAGAATAAAGTGGGTAAAAGGGAGCCATGGCAGCCCGAAAGCTGCGGATGGAGGCAAAGGGAAGTTCCAGCTCCTCGGGTATAAAAAACAATTGTTCCAGCATAGCCGGGTGCCGCTCCCGGGCGTCATATCCTAAGGTGTTTACTTGACCTTTTTTAGGGTATACCAGCCCTGCGATGGATTTCAATAGCGTTGATTTTCCAACCCCGTTTTCTCCAAGCAACCCGTAAATGCGACCACCTTTTAGCGTCAGGCTGATGTCTTCAAGTACCTGTTTTGACTTGCTGTATGCAACCGTTATATCGTCTATCCTGATCATAACAGATTAGTGTATTAGATTAGTAGTACACTACAAATGTAGTTATGATTTTCAGATATGCAAGAAAAATTTAAAATAAAAGGCTAACCGGGATTTGGGCCGCTGAAAATCTCTTCCAGTTTCTTGTGGAGCTCTTGTTCCCGTAAATTTTTTCCGACAATTGTTCCGTCCGGCGCAATCAGGAAATTGGACGGGATAGCACGGACACCATAAAGCTTAGCCGCCGCGCTGTTCCAAAAGGCGAGGTCTGAAAGTTGAAGCCAATTCAGCCCATCGTCCGAAATGGCTTTTTCCCAGGCCTCCTTCTTTTTGTCTAAACTGACACCAATTACTTCAAAACCTTTTTCATGAAACTTATTGTAAGCCGCTACGACATTCGGGTTTTCCTTGCGGCACGGAGGGCACCAGGCAGCCCAGAAATCCAGGAGGATATAATTTTTACCGAGCTGGCTGTTCAGACTCACCTTTTTTCCATCCGGTGTGACAGACTCAAAGTCCGGCGCTTTTTTCCCTATGGAAACGGTTTCCAGCACACCTACTAATTCATTCAGAACAGTTACATAAGGACTGGCAGAGAGTTTTGGATCCAATTGCTTCAGGTAAGTTCTGATTTCTTCCGGTTTTAGGCGGTAGGAGAAATCCCGGTATAGCAAATAGGCCGTGGCAAGAGAGGAAGGGTGTTTTTCGATCAAAGACCCGATATCCTTATTTCTTCCTTTCCGGAAATCCAGGTAAATATCCTGATCTGTAGAGCCTTTTACTTTAGTGTTTCGGTAGTATCGTGCTGTATCCAGTTCGACGCTTACCGGGCCGTCATTCAAAAATAGGTAGTATGGAGAGGCTTCTTCTTCAATGCTAAGCCCGTAAAGCTCCGGAAGCTTAACACTGGTTGAGAAGGTGAAACGGCCATTTCGGATGTCGGCGGAATCAATTTTCTGGAACATTTTGTTCTCGAAACGATGAAGATAAATTGTTCCATCGGAAACGTTTTTTACCGTTCCCGTCAGGTTCAAGGGTTGTTCCTGTGCATTTATGTTGTTAAAAGTGGTGCAGGAAAGCGCTGCAATCAGTATGTAAATAAGTCGTGTCATATCAATATATCAAGATGAAGCAAAGATATTAAATAGTATAGTACTTAGGTAGTCTTTGTGGTTTTAAAACAAAATCAAGACAATTGATATTTAATGGGAAATCAAATTCAACCATTATGCATTTTATCATCGACTTATTGCTGACTGGCCTGGCGGTGTTCCTGGCCGCTTACATTCTGCCCGGCGTTGAAGTTTCGGGTTTTTGGAGCGCCTTATTGGCGGGCATTCTGATTGGTCTGGTGAACGCGACTTTGGGTACCATCCTACGCATCTTCACCTTACCGTTGAACATATTAACGCTGGGACTCGTTTCGTTCATCATCACGGTGTTGATGATTATGCTGGTCAGCAGCATGATGAGCGGTTTCACCGTGACGGGCTTTTTACCGGCTGCGCTGTTCGCAATTGTTACGGCGCTGATCCAGATCTTGCTGGACCGGATTTTTAGTAAATCCTGAGCAACCGTTTGCGCTGCTTTTAATAACTGTTTGGCTTGTGTTGACAATATGCTACTTTTGGATATCAATAGACACAGGCCAAACTTATGATGCCGGATAAAAAAGATCATCTGGAAACAAATGAGAAGACACCAGAGTCGATT
>JBMDWN010000322.1:0-3869 GCA_048595275.1 Olivibacter sp.
GAAACGTTGTCCTTCAAAAGCTAACTCTATCGCGCGCTCTTGCTGAATGATCTCCCTTAAGCCCGACTGCGTCGCAGGCTTGCCGGGAAAAGAAGAAAAGTTTGACCAAGATGCCACTACGCCTTCCAGTCCGCTTCTTGCTCGCACCCGATCAATGTACTCAAAGGCTGCAGCGGTTGGCCCATACACCTCATTCAATGCTTCTGCATAAAGCAGATAAAGGTTCGCCAGTCTCATTATAGGCAAGGCGTATGCATAGCTCGTCCAGTTATTCTGCGTTCCGACGGCAGAGAAATAACTAACCAATTTTTTTGGTGTGTAACCGGTGCCTGAATATCTGTTCGGAGAATTAGTGGCTGCAGTGTTTCCGCCAGGCCTGTAGTTGGTAGAAAAAGCTTGCTCTTCCCGGGTATGATTGCTCATGAAGTACCGCCCTCCATCAAAAGACAGAGACGCATAAAACCGGTCTTCACGATCGAAATGAAAGCCTATCGTTGTATATCCGGGTGTCAGATTGTATTGGTATTCGGATTCCCCATCCGGCACTTGTCTGGGCTCGTATCGGCCTGCATAATCGTAAGTTCTGTCTTCCTCTATCGGCACACCATTTTTACTATAAAACTTCGACACCATATTTATGGTCGGCGCCATAAAACCACCGAGGGACTGATTGGTTATTCTTGCCGGGTCAAAACTACGCGGAGCGAAAGCGGTAGCTTGCTGATCCTGATAGGCCAGGTTATAGGTATTAAGCCAAATGGTTTCCGAGTTGTTCTGTCTTTCGGTTACCGCCTGCCGCAAACTCATCTGGTTAATGGTGCTCTGTCCTGGACGGATCGTCATGCTTGGCAGAGGCGTCCACCGATAAAGTGCTTTCCCGTAAGATTCTGCAAAAGTGATCGCTTCCTCGCAGGCATCTAAAGCGGACTGCCACTTTTCCATAGATACACCTGAATTGAATAAGGGGGTACCATCTGCCATTAGGTAATTGGTATAGTCGCTGTTTCCGTTGAAAAGCGGGCTCGCAGCAGTCATTAAAATTTCCGCTTTCATCGCTTTCGCTACAATCTGCGTTACCCGCCCATTCTCCTGAGCCGGCAACGTAGCATCAGGCATCAGGCGAGGCATAGCGGCGTCTATAGTATTGACGATGTAAGAGAAAACCTCGTCAATTGGTCTTCTCTCGAAATTAACTTCGTCAGGATCAGCAAAAATAGGTGTATTGACATCTACGATCGGTATCGGGCCGTACATCCGGAGAAGCTGATAATGATAATATCCTTTTAAAAACTCAACCTCTGCAGCCCAACGGTCTTTCTCTGCCTCATCCATATCAGGAACTGAGTATATATTCTCCAGAAAAATATTGCATTCTCGGATACCATCCCAGAAACTTATCGCCGTTCCCGACTGATTGTTCCCGTCCCAGAAATTCAGCAAAGGGCTGTTAACATTTTGTACTCCGAGAGCAATGTACCAGTTGGGGTAGCTTCCCTGCGGAAAATTTGCGGTCGAGTGCAACCACATTTCATCACCGGAGAGAAAGCCCGCATTTGCACCAAGCTGAAATGGCCTGGGAATGGAGTTGTAACAAGTCGCTAAAAACCGTTCTGCTGTCACCCGCATCGAAAACGCCTGATCGAGCTCGGCGATGTTGTCGGGTACGATATCCATATACTTATTGCAGCTCTGTGTTAGAGATACCAATAGAACGAGATAAGCTATTTGACGAAACTTTTTCATATTTTTCGGTATTTATAATCGCTTTATTAAAAAGTAACCAATACTCCAAGATTAAAAACTCGCTGCAAGGGATAGCGAAGTCCGGCATTACCCATTTCAGGATCCCATAATTTAAAAGGGCTGATGTGAAACAAATTCGTTCCGCTGCCATATACCCGAAAATTCTCTATTTTATATCGGCGAGTAAACTCCTGATTGAGTGTATAAGCCAATTCAACCTGCTTCAGTCTTATGAAAGATCCGCTTCGCATCCAATAAGTACTGGTTTCGGTATTGTTACCCAACGTAGATTGGCTTAGACGCGGCCAAAGTGCAAAAACGTTCCTATTCTCTTCTGACCAGTAACTATCCGCCCAGGCCTGCAACACTGCGTTTGGAGATGTAATCGGACCAAAGGGGGCGGATCCGCTATCATTCGGGTCGGTAGGATCGCCGGTGGTGGGATCAATGTGCAAAGACGTCCTTGCCATACCGCTAAAAAAGAAGGAAAAATCAACATTTTTGTATCCGGTGGTCAGTCCGAAACCAAAGTTTATCTGAGGCGTCGTCGGGAATCCAATGGGCACCATATCATTTGCATCAACAACTCCGTCTCCATTTATATCCAGGTATTTAATATCGCCTCCCATCACAAGTCCTCCGAAATTTTGCTGCGGGCTGTTGAACACCTCTTCGTCATCGATGAAAAGCCTTTCAGCGATATAACCGAACCGTTGATTTACATCCGTTCCGATTCGGCTCAAATAGTCATACTCGAAATTTGGCTCTTCATAAAACAAGTACTCGCCTCGGGTAAAGGTAAAGGTACCCCTCCCCTGAAACCATAGATTCTGGTTTACGCTATGTTGATACGTCAACTCGGCGTCAAAACCTTCACTTTTATACCTGCCAAGATTTGCCAATACGCCAGCGGCTAATCCCATTGTTGAAGGAAGAGCGGCCCGCTCCTGTACCACATCTGACCTGACTTGTCTGAAAAAATCACCCGTAAATCCAATTTTCCCGTTAAATAGGCCAAGGTCAATACCCAGGTTGGTTTGTCTGGATACTTCCCAGCGGACAAACGGATTAGCATAACGATTGATCGACACTCCGCTCAAATTATAATCGCCAGGGTTTACCCCGAAATTATAGCCTCTGCCAGAGTTGTTCAGATTCACTTCTGAGAGATAGAAAAAACGTGTATCTGAAATGGCGTCATTTCCCAGCAAACCATGAGTAAATCGAAGTCTCAGCGTGCTGAAAGTATTTTCCAGCGACTTCATAAATGGCTCATTGTGAATAGTCCAAGCAAATCCCGCTGCCGGAAAAAAACCCCAACGATAGCTATTGTCAAAACGCTCCGATCCATTATAGCCAAATGTAAATTGTGCATGATAGCGCCCGTCGAAGGCATAAGTGAAGTTTCCCGAAAAACTGACGTTTCGAAAAGGTAATGTGTTAATGACATTATCTGCAACATTCTGAGGCAGCGTCAGTCTATTCCTCAGCGTATTGATTACCATGGCTCCGATTTCATGTTTATCGTTGAGCGTTCTGTTGTAATTCAATGCATTCTCCATATAGAAGAGTGACTCCTGACCCCTGCCATTTTCCTGAAAGTTTAAAAATTCGGTTCCTACGTCAGGATTAATATTAAAGAAATCATAGTAGCCTGTAACAGGATTGACCGCGGTTGGCATATAATAATAGGGATTGTACTGGCGTATATACTCCATCGCCGAGCGTCTGGAGGCGTTGGCTAATCCTCTGTATCTTAACCCTTCCGTAAAAAAAGACAAGTCCTGGCGTAACTCTAGCTGCACTTGCATATTACTACGGGACCATTCCGAATACCCCCTTACCACTTCCGCATAAGGATTGAGGTATGGGTTTCCGCTACCATCATCATAATTTCCGAATAAAGGATGACTGATATACGATTGCTGCGGACCAGGCTCATAAACCGGGTTGAAGAGAACCGGGTTGGCTCGCAGAGCATTTCTGAAGGCTTCGCTTCCGCCTACCGGCGGACCGCTGTAATTTTGAAAATTCGCCACTGTTCGCACCATCAGCTGCGTGGATTTCGTGACGTTTACATTGATATTACTTCGAAGGTTGTATACTTCAAAATCTACGTTACTGTT
>JBMDWN010000323.1:0-21890 GCA_048595275.1 Olivibacter sp.
AAATCGTTAGCTTAAATGCCCCTCCCCTGACCGAAGGAAATGCAAAACGTCCGTCGACATCAGAACTCACCTGCAGGCTATCCCGCTCCGAGGTAAGCCGGACGGACGCTGAGATGACACTAAGGCCGGTGCTATCCCGCAAGACGCCCTGAACTTCCCGCCCGGTCTGGGCGAAAACACTTGTCGAGATGAATAGAATAAACAGTAGCTGAAAAGGAATCTTCATTTGTAATAGGTATCTGTTTTCGTATAATATCTGTGTGTTTGTCCTTGCTGCCTATATTGGAATCTGAGCTTCTTTGACCGGCTGTATTGGCGAATGTTTAACTGTATCACAAATATTACAGGCTTTTTTTTAACTTAGCTCTGTGTTGCTATCATGTTATCAATCTAAATTTATTGAAGCGGGATGTGACGAAGCTGGCAGAGGTTGCCTGGCAGGGCCTGTATTTGCCGCTGCCGTTATTTTTCCTTCCGGATTCGAACACGCTATCCTTAACGATTCAAAAAAGCTCACCGCCATAAGGCGTTACGAACTGCGGCATATGATTGAGGAGGAAGCGGTCGACTTCGCTGTCGCCAGTGCATCCGCAGAGGAAATTGACCAGATCAACATCCTGAATGCCTCCTATCTCGCCATGCATCGTGCTCTTTCCCGGCTGAGGACGCCTGCAGAATACATCCTGGTCGACGGAAACCGTTTCAAGGCCTATGAACAAATTCCACATCAGTGCATCGTTAAGGGCGATGGTAAATTTTTATCGATTGCGGCGGCCTCCATCCTGGCGAAAACTTATCGGGATGACTACATGGATCAGCTGGCTCTGGAACATCCGGAATACGACTGGCTCCGGAATAAAGGTTATCCGACTATCCGGCATCGTCAGGCCGTCTTCAACTACGGTCCGACTCCTCACCACCGCAAAAGCTTCCGAGTACGGGATCCTCAGTTAAAATTGGAGCTGGCTTAATGGCTTTTTTCGCTTTATTTAGCTATTTTCGCAGCAAATTCTAAATTCACATCAAGTAACGTTATGAAGTCAACTGCATTAACGGATGTACACATTGCCCTTGGCGCAAAGATGGTGCCTTTCGCAGGTTACACGATGCCGGTTCAATACGTGGGAATCAACGCAGAACATGAAACAGTCCGCAATGCGGTCGGGGTATTTGATGTGAGCCACATGGGTGAGTTCATCCTGAAAGGCGAAAAAGCGCTGGATCTTATTCAGGTGGTAAGCTCAAACGATGCCTCGAAGCTTTACGATGGTAAAGTTCAATATGCCTGCATGCCGAATGACGAAGGGGGTATCGTAGATGATTTACTAATCTACCGGCTTGATGCACAGACCTACCTGCTCGTTGTGAATGCCTCCAACATCGAAAAAGACTGGAACTGGATCCAGAAGCACAACACTTTTGGTGTGGAGATGAAAGACATTTCTGACCGGACATCGCTTTTTGCCGTGCAAGGACCCAAAGCATCAGATGCATTGCAGGCTCTGGCGGATATCGACCTCGCTGAAATGGAATATTACAGCTTCCGGAAGGGCACGTTCGCCGGTATTGACAATGTATTGATTTCCGCTACCGGTTATACTGGTGCGGGGGGCTTCGAAATATATGTGGACAACGAGGATGCTAAAAGTGTTTGGGATGCCATATTCGAGGCTGGAAAGGAATTTGGCATTCAACCAATCGGACTGGGTGCCCGGGACACGTTACGACTCGAGATGGGGTTCTGTCTCTACGGAAATGACATTGATGATAGTACATCGCCCCTTGAAGCCGGATTGGGCTGGGTTACGAAGTTCACGAAAAACTTCGTCAACAGCGAGGCGCTGAAGAAGCAAAAAGAAGCGGGTGTAGAGCAAAAGCTTGTTGGATTCGAGATGCAGGAGCGAGGCATTCCCCGCCACGGTTACCCCATTTACGATGAAGACGGGAATACTATTGGCCGCGTGACTTCTGGCACACAATCCCCATCTCTTCAAAAGTCGATCGGACTGGGTTACGTCAACAAAACCTTTGCGAAGGAAGGAAGTGCGATCCATATTGGTGTACGGGACCGTAAATTGAAAGCATTGGTTTCCAAACCTCCGTTTATTAAATAAAAAAACCTGATTCTCCTTGGATAAGCAAAGAAACATTGCAGTCTGCCTGAGTCCTGCTCTTATTTCCCTATACGATATCCGCAACAGTACGGTTGTCATCATCGATATCTTCCGTGCCTCCTCTTCCATGTGTTATGGAATTTCCAATGGGGCAGAAGCAATTATTCCAGTAGCGGAAGTGTCTTCCTGTGCCGTTTACAAAGACAGCGATTACCTACTCGCAGCTGAGCGTAACGGAGAAGTTGTCGATGGCTTTGACTTCGGAAATAGCCCTTTTTCCTATACCTCCGAAAAGGTGTCCGGAAAGACTATTGTCCTGACTACCACAAACGGAACGAAAGCCATCCATCTTTCTCGCGAGGCCAGGCAAGTTGTGGTAGGATCCTTTCTGAACATCTCCGCGTTAGCCAACTGGCTGTCCGGACAGGAAAATGATGTAATTCTGGTTTGTGCGGGTTGGAAAGATAACTTCAGTCTTGAGGACAGTCTTTTCGCCGGTGCTCTGCTCAGTAAAGTAGCTTCGAATTTTACACTTGCGGATGATGCTGCCCACGCCACCCTGGATCTGTTCCATGTTGCCGAAGCGGACATTCCAGCTTATCTATCGAAAAGCGCCCATAGCGAACGGCTGAAGAAGTTGAACGTAGAGGCCGATATCGCTTTTTGCTTGCAGACGGATTTGGTTGATGCCATTCCGGTTTTAAAAGAAGACCGGCTGGTGAAGCTTTAAATTCTTCAGGCCCACTGCTCAATCAGCTCGTGGCAACGTCTTTCAATCATCTGGTAGACCGGGTCAAACTGTCCGTTATCGTAATAAGGATCAGGTACCTCATTATTATTAAGAAAGAGCTGTACCTTCTCCCGATCCGCCTCTTTATCCGCTTGTTCCAGCACATCCCGCAGGTTCATTCGGTCCATAACTAGGATATGGTCATAACGATCGAAATCGGCAACAGAAAACTGTCGGGCCGCCTGAGCGCTGATATCTACCCCATATTTCTTGGCTACGGACACCGAACGCTTGTCCGGTCCCTGCCCGACATGCCAGTCCCCGGTACCCGCCGAGTCGATGTCCCAGTCCAACCCTTTTCGCTCCGCTAAATGTGCGAGAATACCATGGGCCAACGGTGAACGGCATATATTACCTAGGCAAACCATTAAAATTTTCATTCAACCTGTTTTTTATCCCGCTTGCGGGCTATTCATTTACATTCCAAACTGTAAGGTGAACGTGCTCCCCCTCCCCTCTTCCGACTGAACACTTATGTTCCCCTTATGCAGAAGCATAATTTGTTTACTCAGCGTAAGACCCACACCACTACCGCTTTTCCTTGTCGTAAAGAAAGGGATAAATATATTTTCCAGCAAATCTTTCGGAATGCCCCGACCATTATCGCTGACCTTTATGTAAGGCTTCCCCTTATTATAGTCTGCAGCAAGACTAATATACGGCCCGGCAGTTTCCTTCACCCCTTCTATTGCGTTTAGCAAAAGGTTGATCAGCACCTGTTCAATCAGGTTGACGTCCAGACTAAGCTCAAGAGACGGATCCTTCAGGATAATATCCAGCTCGATGCCTTTTTGCAATAGCGTTGGCTCCATCAGCTGATAGAGGTTTTCAAATAGCTCAGCGACGGTCACCGTGACCAGTTCAAGTTGGGAAATTTTGTTAAGACTTCTATAAGTTTGGGCAAAACGGAGCAAGCCCTCGCTCCTTTTTTTTATCGTATCTGTACCCAAACGTATGTCATCAAGCGCCTCGTTCGGAGGGAGTGTCTCCAGACGTCGCTTTAACGTATCTGCAAGTGACGAAATTGGTGCAATAGAATTCATGATCTCATGCGTCAGGACGCTCAGTAACTTCTGCCAGGCCTTAGCCTCCGTTTCATCAAGTGCCTCGTTGATATTCTGGAACGCTATAAGCCGGTATTTTCCATCATTGCTTTCAAAGCTGCTCGCCGTCATTTGCAATTTTATAATCCCCTTGGTAGTCGGTAAGGCTACTACTTTGGTTTCCGAAGAACTTAGCTGTGAGACCTCTAGAAACAACTCTTCATTTCGACGCTTAAGAGAAGGAAGAGCCGACAGGTAGGGAATGCGGAACAAATCCTTGAAAGATTCGTTCATCCAAACCACCCGGGACTGCTCTACCTCATAAGAAATAATAGCCGTATCAACCAGGTGTAATAGTTTTTGCATGTATTGGTACTGCGTTTCCCGTTCATTATTGATCTTCTTGAAGACGCCGTTGATTTCATTGAAGGCCTTACGAAGCGGTCTGATTTCAGGTCCGGCGTGTTGCAGCGGAAAGAATCGGGAAAAATCCCGATAAGTTGCAGCTTCCGCAAATTCTTCCAATTCCCGGTAAGCTCTGAGTTGGGAACGGTAATTGAGTGATAGGATCCAGAACAAAAACGGGGATAAAATTGCGGCGTAAAGGTAATAGCCCTGCCAAAGAAGCCACGAGAAGCCCAAGCTGAAGATGAGCAGAAGAAAGGCCCTGAAAAAAATCAATAGGCGTAGCCGTCGCATCAGAGCTTGTATTTACTAAGTCGCCTGTAAAGCGCTGTCCTGGTCAGACCCAACTCCTTCGCTGCCTGACTAATATTGCCATTGTGCTTTTCCACTACGACCATAATGGCATTTTTCTCCATCTCGTTCAGGTTAAAAGGCTCGTTAGCTCCTGAAGCGGGCCGGTCATCCTGACCAGATTCCAGGGGCGAGAAAATCAAGTCATCTGCGGTCAGTATATCACCGTCCAGCATGATGATGGCTCGTTCGATGCTGTACTGAAGTTCTCTCACGTTTCCGGGATAATGGTAACTCATCAGTTTATCTTCTGCGGCATCGTTCATCCCTATCCCGGATTTTGCATATTTATTGGCATAGCGTTCCATGAATGCCCGGGCGAGTAGTAATACGTCCTCCCCCCTCTGCCGCAATGGTGGCACCTGAACTTCTACGGTATTGATCCGGTAAATCAGGTCCTTGCGAAACCTGTTCTCGTCCGCCAATTGCCTTAAGGGGACGTTTGTAGCGCAAAGCAGGCGGATATCAATCGGACTAGGGCTGTTGCTCCCCAGCGGAGTAACCTGCCGGTTTTGCAGCACCGTAAGTAATTTTGCCTGTTGATGAAGGGAAATGTTACCAATCTCGTCTAAGAATATCGTTCCCTTCTCCGCAGCCACAAAACGGCCTTGCCGATCTTCACGGGCATCCGTAAAAGCCCCCTTTTTATGCCCGAAGAGTTCGCTCTCGAAAAGGCTGTCTGTCAGAGCCCCAACATCGACTTTGACAAAAGACTGGCTTGCGCGAAGTGAAAGCTTGTGTATAGACGCAGCAATCAGGTCCTTGCCTGTACCGTTTTCACCAAGAATAAGTACGTTCGCATCTGTAGGGGCCACTTTACTGATTTTATGAAACAGCGCCTTCATAACATCCGATTCACCCACGATATCACTCTGAGTAGCTTTTTGAGCTTTGGGCTTTCCAGCTCTATTTTTCTTGTCAGTATGGTCCCCGATGACGGATAATAAATGTTCGTTCACCCAGGGCTTTACAACAAAGTCGGCAGCGCCGTTCTTCAGTGAGTTGACTGCAAGGTCGATTGCTCCGTAGGCTGTGATCATAATGACCGGAAGTTCGGGTCGCATCTCCCGGATTCTTCCCAACCAATAAAGGCCTTCATTACCGGTATTGATCGCACTTTTAAAGTTCATATCCAGCAGGACCAGATCCACTGTATTTCTACCAAGGATGGAAGGTATATTCTCTGGATTTTTATCTGCTATAACCTCTGCAACTTCCTTTTTCAAAAGCAATTTTACAGCGGTCAGAACATCCGGGTCATCATCGACAATTAGAATACGGGCATGTTTCATGATCCGATTTCGTTATGGTTAAGGTTTTGGAGCTAATGTACAATTATTTTAAATAGCATATATACGGCACGGTGCCAAAGCTATACCATTTATCATAAATCATTAGACTTCAGGCTTAACGAAAAATCACCCGTATTCCGATCGTTCATCTGCGTACACCAGGTGTCCGTTTTCGAACAGGCAAAGATCAGCTCCGAATGTAACCAGCTGAATTTCAGATAACTGATTTTATGGCATAGGGTTGTATATATCAGGCTTGAAAGATAAAGAAAAAGAGAGGAACAGAAACCGTGGACAGAGCACTTCCGAAAAAGACTTGGACTACTAAACGAATAGCTACTATAGGCGGAATTATCGGCATCGCTGCCTTGATATTTTCCAGTTATTACTTCACCTCGGGGAAATCGAAGCTTAATGTTGATTCAGAACGAATTACCGTGTCAGAAGTTTCTGAAGGTCCTTTTCGTGAATTCATCCCTGTAAATGGTATGGTTATGCCGATCACCACCATCTACCTGGATGCATCAGAAGGAGGACGGGTAGAAGAAAAATACGTTGAGGATGGGGCAGTGATGAAAAAAGGAGACCCGATTATGCGCTTATCCAATACGGATCTCGAACTGAGCCTGGTCAACCAGGAAACACAGGTCCTCAACCTCCTGACCCAATCCCAGATTTCTCAGACCAATGCACAGCAAGCGTCCATCAATACGAGAAACCAGATGGCAGAGGTCGAAAACGGATTCAAGGAAGCTACGAGAGAGTACAACCTGAACAAACACCTGTACGAGCAAAAGGCGATTGGCAAACAAGAATATCAGAAAGCCCAGAATGAGTTCAACTATCAGACCGAGCGTATGAAGCTCAGCAAAGAAAACATGATAGCCGATTCCATCCGCACCGCGCAGTCGCTTAAAGAAAGTCGCGAAACCTACGAGCGTACCCGCAGCGCTTTGGATCTGATGCGACGGAAAGTTGAAGATTTGATTGTGCGCGCACCGGTAGACGGACAATTAACGGCCTTTGACGCTGAGATCGGACAGAAGAAAAGTCCGGGCGACCGCTACGGCCAGCTGGACGTGTTGAGTGGTTTTAAGGTGCGGGCGGATATCGATGAGCATTACATTTCCAGAATTTACGCAGATCTGGATGGGGAATTCATCCTATCGGGCAAAACGTATAAATTGAAGATCAAAAAAGTCTATACTCAAGTAACGAACGGCCGCTTTCAGGTCGACATGGAATTTGACGGGGAAGTGCCGAAAGGCATTCGTCGGGGCCAGACCTTGCAAATCCGTCTGGCCCTCAGCGACGAGACCAAAGCCGTGCTCCTTCCAAAAGGAGGCTTCTATCAGCAGACGGGTGGAAACTGGGTGTTCAAGCTGGACAAGGATGGAAAAATTGCTTATCGAGCGGACGTGCAACTGGGACGTCAGAACCCCGATTACTACGAAGTCCTTTCGGGTCTTGAGCCGGGAGAGAAGGTGGTGACCTCCAGTTACGAAACGTATGACCGGGTTCAGGAACTAAATATTAAATGATTTAAAGACAATCAACGCATATGATCAAAATAACCAATCTTCAGAAATACTACCGGACCGAAGAAGTGGAAACGGTAGCCCTGAACGACCTAAGCATCAACGTCGATAAAGGCGAATTCGTTGCCGTCATGGGTCCTTCCGGATGTGGAAAGTCCACCCTGCTCAACATCATTGGTCTACTGGACGACCTGGATGAAGGCAGCTACCTTTTTAACGACATAGAAGTCGCCAAATTCAACGAACGGAAGCGTTCCGACCTGCGCAAACACAACATCGGTTTCGTGTTTCAGAGCTTTAACCTGATTGACGAGCTCACCGTTTTCGAGAACGTAGAGCTTCCCCTGATCTATACGAAAGTTCCTGCTGCAGAGCGGAAGCGGCGGGTCGAAGAGGTGTTGGAGAAAGTGCAGATCATGCATCGGCGGAACCACTTCCCTCAGCAACTTTCCGGAGGTCAGCAGCAGCGGGTTGCCGTTGCACGCGCCGTGGTAAACAACCCGAAGCTGATCCTGGCGGATGAGCCCACGGGTAACCTGGATTCGAATAACGGTAATGAAGTCATGCAGTTGCTCACCGAATTAAACGAACAAGGTACCACAATCGTAATGGTTACACACAGTGAACACGATGCCCGATACAGCGACCGGATTATCCGCATGCTGGACGGTCAGGTGGTCATGGCAACAGTTGGCTGATATGCTGAAAAACTACATCAAAACGGCCTGGCGCAGCATTTGGAAGACGAAAGGTTACAGCTTTCTGAATATTTTCGGATTGGCTTTGGGCATCGCCTGTGCTTCGTTGATTTTCCTCTGGGTAGAACACGAGACCTCTTACGACAAGCATTTTGAAAACCGGGAAGATCTTTACGTAGTCAAGTCCAGGCAGACCTACGGCGCCGATATTTTTGTTTTTGGTGCTACGCCGAACAAGCTCGGACCGGCTATAGCGGCTGAACTTCCGGAAATCGAGCGGACAAGCCGCACCAGCTGGCAGGGAGAAGCTAAGCTGTTCAGCCTGGAAGATAAAAATCTATTCCAGAGCGGGCTCTTTGTAGAGCCAAGTTTCATTGATATGTTTTCCCTGACTATGGTCAGAGGAGACAGCAAAAACCTGCTGGAAGATCAGCGCTCTATCATAATTTCAGAGAAAATGGCTGAAAGCTTTTTCGGCAATGAGGATCCCGTCGGCCAACTTCTCAAGCTGGAGAATAAGGAGCTTTACCGCGTATCGGCAGTTACCGCAGATCAGCCTTCTACCAGCAGCATCCAGTTTGATTGGTTGCTCCCTTATGCCATTTATGAAAAACAAAGCGCCTATTCCGAAGAATGGGGCAGCAACTCCGTACCAACTTATGTGCAGTTGAAGCAGGCGCAAAGCTTGGCTTCCGCCAATGCAAAGCTCCGCCATTTTATTTCAGGAAAGCAGAACAGCAAGGATACGTCCAGCACCAATTTTCTTTACCCAATGGAGCGCTGGCATTTGTACAACAGCTTTGTTTCCGGAAATGAAGCGGAAGGAGCGATTAAACAAGTGCGACTGTTCAGCGTCATTGCCTGGATCGTACTCCTGATTGCCTGTATTAATTTCATGAACCTGGCCACCGCCCGTTCCGAAAAGCGATCGCGCGAAGTGGGTATGCGCAAAGTGATTGGTGCCGAGCGCTCTTCTCTGATTCTTCAGTTCATTGGCGAATCGGTTGTGATGGCCGCCTGTTCCGCCGTTGTGGCCATCGGATTGATCTACGTTTTTCTGCAGCCGTTCAACAATCTGGTAAGAACGGATTTATCCATCGGACTGGCTGAACCACTGCACATAGCGTTCATAATCGGACTGATCCTCATCTGCGGACTGGTCGCCGGCAGCTACCCTGCGCTCTATTTATCCTCCTTTCAACCTTTAGCTGTTCTCAAGCCGATCAAAAGTAAGTTTGGCGGAACCGCCTTTATCAGGCGTGCGCTTGTGGTTCTGCAGTTCGCCGCATCCATCACCCTGATCATCTGTACGGCAATCATTTACCAGCAGATTCAGCATGTAAAAGGTCGGGAGCTCGGGCTACAAAAAGACTTCATTATCCGGACCTCCTTGTCCGATAACCTTACCCAACACTTGGCTGTGGTTCAGGATGAGTTGCAGCAGAGTGGAGTAGTTGAGCAAAGCGCGACCAGCCAGATCGACATGCTCTGGATGACTTCCAATACCAGCAGCATCGGTTGGGAAGGTAAAGATCCAAACCTGGAAGCGCTCTTCACCTACAATTACATCGATGAACATTTAGTCCCTACATTGGGGCTTAAGATGGCTTCCGGTCGTAATTTCCGCGATCAGCTTCTGGGGGACAGCAGCAGCGTCCTGGTGAACCAGACTTTCGCACAAATGATTGACCCTAAAATGGATGTGGTGGGCAAAAGTCTCTTTTCAGGCGGTGAAGCCTTTACTATAGTGGGGGTTATAGAAAATTTCGTTTTTAACGATATCTACAGTACACGGCCAGAGCCTCTGGTCATGATGGGGCAGAAAGCAGAAACGGATGGCTACCTCTACATGAAGATCAATTCCGCCGCGCCGATGACGGAAGCGATTGATCGCATTTCAGCCATCATACGCAAGAACAACCCCGGCTATCCCTTTGATTATCATTTCCTCGACCAGGACATCGAAAATAAATTCAGGGGAGCCCAGTTCACGCAGAAGCTTTCTGGCATCTTTGCCGCTTTCTCCATCTCGATCTCCTGCCTGGGCTTATTTGGTCTTGCGTCCTTCATGGCCGAGCGGCGTAAAAAGGAGGTCAGTATCCGCAAGGTACTTGGGGCCAGTTTGCTGTCTTTATCTAATATGCTTTCCAGGGAATTTGTCGTGCTGGTGTTAAGCTCTTGTGTCATTGCCTTTCCAATCGCTTACTGGATTATGTATGGCTGGCTACAGAGCTATGCTTACCGCATCGAAGTAGAATGGATGGTATTTGCCCTTACCGGACTTATTGCATTGGCGATCGCCTTAGTTACGGTCAGTTCGCAGGCCATTCGTACGGCGCTTTCCAACCCGACGAAAACGCTGAGGGAAGATTGAGGAATTATTAACCCGATTTGATATGCTGAAGAATTATCTGAAAATAGCGATCCGAAGTTTAGTCAAGAACCGCCTGTTCAGTTTACTGAATGTCTTTGGACTGGCTATCAGTTTATGTGTTGTTCTGCTGCTTACCCTCCTCATCATCCAGGAGCGATCTTTTGATCAGATCAAGGATAAGGAAAAGGTGTTCCGCTTTATTGCGGACCTAAACTTCAACGGTGAAAAGATGGTTTTTGGTGCTACTCCAAATGCGGTTGGACCGACTATGAAAGAACGTTTTCCGGAGATAAAATACGCGGCAAGATCCCTCCTGAACGGATTCGGAGAAAATGCCGACATTCAGGTGGAAAACAATTCGTATATCGAGAATCGCCTGTACTGGACGGATCCTGAAATTCTCCGCATATTCGACATCCGGCTGATTGAGGGAGATCCCGCCCAAGTCCTGAAAGCGCCGAACGCCGTTCTTTTATCCCAAAGTAAAGCACACCAATACTTCGGAGACGGTGAAGCTGTGGGCAAATCCATTCAGTTCAACCGCTCGCAAAGTCTTGAAGTGACCGGTGTTTATGAAGACCTTCCGGCGACCTCCACGTTTGACGCGGACCTGATCGCCTCTTACAGCAGTACGCACTTCCATCGCCAGGGAAACACCTGGGATAATGCCAGTTTCGAAACCTGGATCCTGCTCGACCGGTCGGAATCTGCCGAGAAGATAGCTGGCCAACTGCAAAAGGTACTGGATCAGCATATACCGCGGGAGAATCAATACTTCAGCCTCAAACTGCAACCCCTGTCCGATATTCACCTATATTCCCAGGGCATCGAATCCTATAGCGGTAGAAAAGGCGATTCGCGGCAGCTCGAACAGCTCGGCTTTCTTGCCCTTGCACTGCTGGTTATGGCTGCCATCAACTACATGAATCTGGCCACTGCACGTGCGCAGCAAAGAGCAAAAGAAGTTGGGGTCAGCAAAACGCTCGGCGCAAACCGGGCCGGGTTGATCGGTCGCTTTTACCTGGAGACCACGATGCTTTGTGCACTCGCGCTGATCTCAGGAATTCTTCTCTGCTTGTTGAGTATCCCGTTTTTTAACCTGATGACGGGTAAGGAGTTGCAGTATGCTACCCTATTAAACCCGGTATTTCTGATCGGCATACCTTTGCTCTGGTTAGGTGTAAGCCTGCTTTCCGGTATTTATCCGGCCGTTATCTTATCTTCTTTTAACCCCTTAAAAGCACTCCACAGCGGTCGCGATCAGAAAATCGGATCCATAATCCTACGGAAGTCACTGGTCATTGTTCAGTTTTGCGCCAGCATCGTCCTCATTATTATGGTTACGGTTATGTACCGGCAGATGCAATACGTCAGTCAGCTGAAACTAGGCTACAACCCGGAACAAGTGATTGCCATCAGCCTGAATTCGCTAAAATCCAATGAAGAGACGCAATTCCTTCAAAACAACATCAAGGCTCTACCTGGTGTTGAGGGCATTAGTCTCGCTCAGGCCATTCCGGGAAAAGGCGAGGCGGGACAAACGCTGCAAAAAAGTGAAACAGACAATGGAATCTGGCTATCAACTAACCGCTTTGAAGGTGATGTCCGGGAGATGCTGCAAGTGAATGTTCTGGCAGGAACAAGCAAGCTCGAAAAGAAAAAAGAAGGTGATTCCATTCATCAGGTCATCATTAATAAATACGCCGCAGACTATTTGGGCTTGACGCCGGAAGAAGCGATCGGAAAAAAAATAGACTACGGCATCGCCAACTGTTTCATTAGCGGCGTCGTAGACAACTTTCATTACCGCTCGGTACACAATCCTATAGGAGCTTACCTGTTCACGAATGCACCGGAATCCATCCGTTATCTGCTGGTGCGCTTCAACGGGACGGAGCTGCAAAAGCGTATTGCTCAATTCGAGCAAAGCTTCAAGAAATCGGTTCCCGACGCGGCTTTTGATTACGAGCTGCTGGACAGCCAGGTGGCTCAACTTTACCGGTCTGACCGGCAGAACGCGTCCATCATGCTCAGCCTATCCGTTTTCGCGATTCTGATCAGCTGCCTTGGGCTGTTCGGTTTAGCTGCCTTTTCAGCGGAAAAGCGCATTAAAGAAGTGGGCATAAGAAAGGTACTGGGGGCATCGGTTGCGTCCATCGTCGCGCTTTTAAGCACTGATTTTATTCGCCTGGTAGGCATCTCCTTCTTGTTGGCCTGCCCGATTGCTATCTGGATGGTAAACTCCTGGCTGAATAACTTTTCTTATCATATCGAGCCGGTCTGGTGGATGTACGCCATTGCCGGCGTGGCCGCCATCGTGATTGCCCTGCTAACGGTCAGTTATCAGGCTATAAAAGCCGGGATGAATAATCCGGTAGAGAGTTTAAGAGACGAATGACCCTATCGCCATGGTTGAAAACTATTTGAAAATATCCTGGCGGAACATACGGAAAGGCAGAATATATTCCATCATCAACATTCTGGGCCTTGCGCTGGGCTTGTTCTGTGCTTTACTCATCGGATTATGGATACACGATGAATGGTCTGTTAACCGCTTCTTCCCCGACATCGACCGGATATACGCCGTCCGGATCAATCAATTGTTCAATGGAAATATCCAGACCGGCATGCTTGGCGCCTATAATCTGGAAGAAGCAATTCAGGAGGATGTCCCTGGAATAGAGGCAGCCACAAAAATGGGTTATGCTTCGCCGATGCTTTTTCAAAGTTCCAGGCACGATGCTAAAGAAGAAGGCTGGTTCGTCTCAGCAGGTTTTTTTGATGTCTTCGCTTATCCCTCAATTGCCGGAAACGCAGCTGAAGCTATAAAAAGTGTTGACCAGATTGTCATTACCCGGACAACGGCGCTAAAATATTTTAATACGGTGCAGGCGGTGGGCCAGTCCCTCCAAATAAACCGGGACAAACATTACCTGGTAGGTGCGGTCATTGAAGATCCGGTACACCAATCCTCCTTTCAGTTCGCCTGGGTGCTGAACATCGAAATCAACAAACAGCCCTGGATGGAAAACTGGGGAAATTCCTCCTTTGCAACTTATGTGAAGCTTAAGAAAGGCGTGGAAGCACCCGTCGTTGAGCAGGCTATGAGTGGTATCTACAAGCGACATAAAGAGGGTCTGGATTACACGCCGGTTTTACAGAAAATGACCGACGTGTATCTTTACGGACGATACGTGAACGGCTATGCAGCCGGCGGACGCATCAGCTACCTTTACGTATTCGGAAGTGCTGCACTGTTTGTGCTGATCATTGCCTGCGTCAATTTCATGAACCTAGCCACGGCCCGTTCTGCCAGAAGGGCGAAAGAAGTAGGCGTATTAAAAGCCATCGGCGCCGGAAGGAAAAATCTGATCGGTCAGTTTCTCTCAGAGTCAACGCTCGTCACGTTCATTTCCATTATGCTTGCCCTGATGCTGGTTGCGGCATTCCTTCCATCCTTCAATAGCTTTTTTACCAAACAACTTCGAATTCCGGTCGAGTCGGTTTTCTTCTGGGGCGGCGTGATCGCTCTCGGACTCTTTACCGCACTCCTTGCGGGCAGCTACCCGGCATTCTTTCTATCTGCTTTCCGGCCGGTAGAAGTCCTGAAAGGAACGACATGGAAAAGTGGAAAGAATTCGGTCTGGAGCACATTGTCTATCCGAAAACTACTGGTTATATTCCAGTTTGTCTTATCCGTTCTACTCATCGCGGGCATTCTGGGCATCACTATACAGCTAAAGTATATTCAGGGGAAGGATCTTGGTATGGCGAGGGAAAACGTCATCTACCTTCCGTTGGAAGGCGGTTTGTACAAGCAGCTTGAAACCGTACGACTTGAAGCCGGAAAGCTGGCCTCTGTTGAATCAGCTACTACCGTGAGCATGCTACCCATGAACATCCAGTCCACCTCCGGAGACCTACGCTGGGAGGGTAAGGCTGCTGACCTGGAGACCAGCGTTACAGCAACCTGGGTCGGTTATGACTTTCCGGAAACGCTGAGCATACCCATTGTTTCCGGACGCAGCTTTTCTCCGGCTCACCCATCGGACAGTAT
Organism: Olivibacter sp.; assembly: GCA_048595275.1. Classification (GTDB taxonomy): domain Bacteria; phylum Bacteroidota; class Bacteroidia; order Sphingobacteriales; family Sphingobacteriaceae; genus Olivibacter. Next base: position 14,663 of record JBMDWN010000323.1, read on the forward strand.
CAATTATCTGATCAATGAAACAGCTGCGCGTTATATGGGAATGGATGATCCCGTAGGGCAGTATATTGAGTTTTGGAATGGGAAAGCGCCCATCGTCGGTGTGATGAAAGATTTCCATATGGAGTCGCTGCATGCCCCTATCAAACCGCTAATCGTGGTCCTGAGACCTGAAAACAGCAGCTTCCTGATGGTACGCACGAAAAGTGGTGCTCTAAAAGAGGCTATTGCCGACTTGAGCAAACTGAGTAAGGAATTTAATCCGGACTATCCTTTCGAGTTCCATTTCGTTGATGAGGCTTATGAGGCGATGTATCGGACTGAACAGCAGGTCGGAATCATTGCCCGGTACTTCGGGGTTCTGGCTATCAGCATTTCCTGTCTGGGCTTGTTTGCACTCGTAGCATACACCGCTGAGCAGCGTGCCAAAGAAGTCAGCATCCGGAAAGTGATCGGGGCTTCTGTTGGTGACATCGTTCAGCTGCTTTCAACGGATTTCTTGAGACTGGTCATCGTTGCGATCGTCCTGGCGCTACCGATTGCCTACTGGAGCTTAAGCCGCTGGCTGGATTCTTTTGAGTACCGCGCCTCAATGGGGCCGGGCATCTTCCTGGCTGCCTCGATAATTTCTATAAGTCTGGCGCTCATAACGGTTGGAGCGCAAGCCTTCAAAGCCGCTAGAGCCAACCCGGTAAATAACCTCAAAGACGAATAATCATGATCAAAAACTATATCAAGATCGCTTTCCGAAACCTCTGGAAGAAAAAGACCTTTTCAGCGATCCATATTCTGGGAATGGGTCTGGCTTTTGGGGTGGCGATTCTCCTCTCTCTCATTGCCCTGTACGAGTTCTCACACGATCAGTTTCACGAACGGCTGGATCGGATTGCTCTGGTGTATGAAGAAACGAGGCCACAGTCGGGCCGCGAGCTCAGCGACCATCAGCCCCATCCGCTGGGCCCCGTTCTAAAAGCTGAACTGCCGTTGATTGACCGGATGTCCCGGGTTAGAAATGGCAGGCTTATGCTGAGGAAGGGAGACAAAGAACTGACGGCACAGCCGAAGTTCGTTGATCCTGATTTTCTAAAAATGTTCAGCTTCCCGCTGGCCGGCGGTAACGCGCAGGCGCTGGATCAGCTGGACGATATCGTGATCAGTGCAGATATGGCCGAACGTCTTTTCGGCAGGGAAGACGTTGTAGGCGAGCGGATAGAAACTAAAATTGAAGATCAATGGGAAACCCGCACCATTTCTGCCGTGCTAGAGAAGCTTCCGGAAAACAGCAGCCTGACCTTTAACGCACTACTGCGTTTTGAGCTGAATACGCAATTCGCAACCGATAAAAACAACTGGGGCAATTACGATCACCAACTTTTCGTGCAGAGCAAAGCCGCCCAATTCGATACAGAAGAATTTGCTGCGCAGACCAAAGGCTTGGTCAGCAACCATTACAAAGCAACCCTGGCTGAATTGAAACGGGACGGTGCCTCCAAAACCGACAATGGCGACTACCTGTCCCTTAAAGCGCTTCCGATGGCGGCGTATCATTTGAATAACCTTCGCCTTGGAAACGGAGTGCCCACCATGTATCCCTGGTTGTTACTGGCCTTCGCGGGACTTATTTTATTCATCGCCATCTCCAATTTCATTAACCTTAGTCTGGCCGATTCTTTTTCCAGAAGTAAGGAAGTGGGTATGCGCAAAACATTGGGAGGAAGTCCCTGGCAGATCAGCCTGCAGCTGACAGGAGAATCCATGCTCGTCTGCTTTATTGCCTTACTGACCGGTATATTTATTACCTCCCTCCTGCTGCCCAGCTTCAATGCTTTTATGAATTACCGGCTATCCATGGCTGCGCTTCTTACCGGTCAAAATCTGCTCTTCATCCTATTCCTTTTCCTGGCCGTCACCTTTTTTTCTGGCCTGCTGCCGGCTCAGATTATCTCACGCACGAACATCATCGAAACCCTGAAAGGAAAGTTCCGCCTTCATACAAAAGGTGGCTTGCGCACTTTCCTCATGATTTTTCAATTCGGCATCGCGGTCTTTCTGGTTACGCTTACCCTCACCATCGGGAAACAACTGAATTATCTGCAGAAAAAATCCCTTGGTTATAATCGCACAGAGGTCATCAGCATTCCCATAGGCCAGTTCATCCAGGCTGAAGAGACCGTCAGTCGTATTCGGAACGAGCTGGCATCAGCTCCGGAAGTACTATCCGTCAGCGCTTCCAGCACAAACATGGGACGCGGTCGGGATGGTCGTGTCACCGAGATCAATAAAGGATTTGAATTTGAGGGGCACACGGTAAACACTTCCTGGCAAAACACCGACTACGATTACCTGAAAACGCTGGATATTGAGCTCTTGGCAGGCCGGGACTTCTCCCGTTCTTTTTCGAGCGACAGTACCTCAGTATTGATCAACGAGCGGATGGCCCTTCAGCTCGGCGGAGTCGAAGAAGCCATCGGGAAACAATTGGAACTACATCGGGAGGGAGGAATGCAGGTGATTGGCGTGGTGAAAGATTATCACTTTCAGGACCTCCGCGAAGCGCTCGGTCCCCTGACGCTGCATCTCGACCCAGCAGGACCTGATCTGGATTATATTTTTGTAAAAGTACGACCCGGTCAGCTGGTGGCGTCGCTCGAAATCGTGAACGAAACCTGGAAAAGGGTAAACCCCAGAGCGGAAGCAGAGGCTTCCTATCTGGATGAAAACACGGCTAACACGTATCGTAGGGATAAGCAGTTTAACAACATCGTTCAAGGAGGGGCGCTTACAGCCCTGCTGATTGCCAGTATGGGGTTATTCGCCGTCGTCCTACTGAGTATGCGGCAGCGTGTGAAGGAAATCGGTATAAGAAAAACGCTTGGAGCCAGTGTGACGAGCATCGTTCTGCTGCTTTCCAGAAACATGATCGGCCTGCTGGCTATCTCGATTGCTATTGGCGCACCGTTAGCCTGGTGGCTCTCCGGTCAGTGGCTTCAGACTTTTGCCTACCGCATCGATCAATCGCCCCTGATAATTTTACTGGGTGGCGGTATTGTTGCAGGCATCGCTTTAATTACCGTAGGGGCGCAGGCCCTGAAGGCGTCGAAAACTAACCCTGTAGAGAGCTTGCGCGATGAATAAGCTCCGCTATCTGATTAGAAATCTTTGGAAAGGAGGCATCTATTCCTTCATCAACCTGTTTGGTTTAACCCTTGGTATCAGTGCCTGCCTGCTGATTTCTACGGTCGTATTCGACAGTTTATCTTATGACACACATTGGAGCCGCGCGGACGAACTCTTTCGCTTAATATCAGTCGACAAAGGCGAAGGTGGACTGGACTCACGGAATGGAGCCGCCTACGGAGGTCTGGCACCGGCCTTGAAGACCAATTTCGACGAAGTGGAAGAATACGGAGAACTTTATGTTTCTCCAACGAATTTTCGGCCAGATCCCGCTTCGCAAGAGTCCTTTGAAATTGACGTGCTCTATGCGGACAGCGCTGTGACCGGACTACTGGACATCCATTTCATAGAGCATGAAAACCTGCTGCCGGAAAAGGGCATTAAAAAAATCATTATATCTGAACGTATAAGAGACAAATACTTCGCGGGACAGTCTGTCCTAGGGAAGAGGATCAGCGACGTGCCTCAATACGAGGCCAGTGCAGACAATTTCGTTATTGCCGGCGTAATGAAAAATCTTCCTTCCAACACCCATCTGAGAGCAGAAGCCATTTTGTTAAAAAAACGTACCGAGATGGCGCTGGAGAAGGACGGTTGGGGCATTTACGTGCGGCATTACCTGCTCCTAAAGCCCGGAACGGATGCGAAACAGTTTCAAACGAAGATCAATAACTGGTACAGGCAATACGTTGGAAAAGAAAAGACAACCCAGTTTGAGCTGCAATCGATAAAGGACGCTTATTTGAAGACGGACTTTGGTGCCTACCAGGTAAATCGGGGCAATCCGCAACACCTTTATATTTTTTCTGGCGTGGCCGCGCTTTTGCTACTCATAGCCTGCATCAACTTCATTAACCTTAGCACCGCCCGTGCCAACTCGCGCCTCAAAGAAACAGGGGTCCGTAAGGTGCTGGGAGCCTCAAGGAAACGACTCATTCTTGATTTGCTTTCAGAATCAGCGTTGGTGTTTGTGAGCGCGACGGCTATTTCAGTCCTGCTCTATGATTTATGGCGTCCCGCAGTTGAAAAATTCATTGAACAGCCTGTCCAGGTTCGTCTGACGACCGACTGGCGCTATACGGCAGCTCTGTTGACCGCTCTGTCGTCTACCTGCCTTCTTTCGGGGTTGTATCCTGCTTGGCTGATTTCCGGATTCAAAGCTTCGGAAGGGCTCATGGGCCTGCTACGATCAGGCGGTTCCAAACGAGACTGGCTCCGAAAGACACTGGTAACGGTCCAGTTTTCCATTTCCGTTATCATACTTATTGCCCTGATTGTGGTTAAACAACAGGTTCATTTTCTGAAAAGTAAGGATTTAGGTTTCGATACCACGGGACTGATCAGCATAGAAAATACTTCATTTGAACAGGTTGAGGCCTTCCGGACAGAGCTTCGAAAAAATCCTCAGATTCAGTCCGTCAGTCTGAGCAGCTGGAGCCCAGGCTATGGAAGCGCCGGATACATGAGTCGCCTCGTGGATGATCCGAACGATCCGTCCAAAAAGAGATCCCTATGGTATATAGCAGGGGAAACAAATCTGGCGCAAACGCTGGGACTACGTTTGCAGTCCGGACGTCTCCTGAACCCCGATCTGTCTAGCGATGCTGTGGAAGCAACCGCCGAACAGGACGCATCAGACATTCCAAAACCCGCACTCATCAGCCGGTCTACAGCCCGGTTTTTCGGAATCGACACCCTTAACAAGCCTATACAGCAAGCGAAAATTACACCCGTCGGCATCATCGAAGATTTTAACAGTGAGTCGCTACGCGAAGAGCATTCCAATATGATCATCACCGCTTATCACGATCCCCGTTACGGATCCATTTTAATCCGGGTTATTCCGGGCACGGAGGTGAAAGCTATACAGTACATTACCCAACTTTGGAAAAAGATTTATCCGGATAAGCTGCTGAACGTTCAGCCGGTCCAGGAGATCATCGAAGCACAATATCAAGCAGAGATGAAGCTCGAAAGACTTTTCGGGTTATTCAGCGTGCTTACCATTCTGCTGGCTTCGCTCGGCATTTTCGGCATTGTTATTCATGCTGCCCGCCTAAGAACGAAAGAGATTGGTATTCGAAAAGTCCTGGGTGCAACCGTACCTAATATCGTGGCGATGTTGTCGAAAGATACTGTTAAGCTTGTATTCGTTGCGATTCTGCTGGCTTCACCGATTGCCTGGTGGGCCATGACCCGCTGGCTGGAAGACTTTGCCTTCCATACCGAAATCCGGTGGTGGGTCTTTCTTATTTCAGGAGCACTCGCGGTAAGCGTTGCCCTGCTTACGGTTTGTTCGCATGCGCTTAAAGCAGCGCGGGCTAATCCGGTGGATAGTTTGCGGGATGAATAATCGGTATTGATCCCAATTAGCTGATAATATTCATTATTTTTGCCGCTGCCATATTTTATAGCAAGGCAGAAATTATGTCTATCCCATCTTCTCCGTCAAATGAATCTCAACGTCTTGCTGCGTTAAGAACCTACGAAATTCTGGATACCGTCACCGAACAGGATTACGATGAGTTGACGGAGCTTGCATCGGTTATCTGCGACACCCCGATTTCTTTGATTACGTTTGTTGATAAAGACCGGCAATGGTTCAAATCTCGTACAGGGCTTGATGTTCAGCAAACCAACCGTTCAAGTTCGTTTTGTGCACATGCAATTCTGGAACCAACAGACTTGTTTCTGGTTGAAGATGCACGGGAAGACGAACGTTTTAAGGAAAATCCGCTTGTTCTGGGCGATCCTCACATCGCATTTTATGCCGGTATTCCCTTGGTAGACGATCTCGGCTATGCCTTGGGCACCCTATGCGTCATTGATAAAAAACCCAAAACATTATCATCCGTTCAGCAAAAAGCGCTGAAGACCCTGGCGAAACAGGTGGTCACGAAGCTCATACTTCGTCGAAAGGTGAAAGATCTGGAAAAGGCCCGGCTCGCTATAGAGCATAAAGAATATCAGCTGAGACAAATGGTGATGACGGCCCCGATGGGCATGTGTATTATCAAGGGTGAAGATCTGGTCGTGGACCTGGCTAATAATCCTATGCTTGAGATCTGGGACCGTAGCGCAGAAAAAATTATTGGTCATTCGCTGACAGATGTTTTTCCGGAATTGAACAACCAACCTTTTCCAGGCTTGCTTCGTAGCGTATTGAGAACTGGGGAATCCTTAAAAATGTCTGATTCTGTGGTAGACATCAACCTTCTGGACGGTAGCACAAAGCGGCTGTTTGTCGACTTTACCTACGATGCGCTACGTGATGAGGACGGGTCTCCGATCGCTATCATGGCCACCGTAATCGACACTACTGACCGCAAAAAGGAAGAACAGCGCAGAACAGACTTCCTTGGAATGGCGAGCCATGAATTGAAAAATCCGCTCACCTCCATCAACGGCTACATACAAATGATCGGTCTGAAGTCTAAAAATTTGCAGGATCCTTCCATCAATGATATCGTGAGCAAGGCCAGGCGACAAGTTGACCGCATGAACGGCCTGATCAGTTCTTTTCTGGATGTCGCCCGGATTGGCGAGGGGAAGATTCAGTTAAACCTGAGCCACTTTGATATGGCCGTACTATTGAAGTCCGCGGAGGAGGAATCGTTAGCCACTATTAGCAGCCACGAGATTATTTATCATCCGGTAGAGTCGATTCGTGTTCATGCCGACCAGGACAAGATTGAACAAGTACTGATCAACTTTATAAACAACGCCGTAAAGTATTCTCCTCAGGAAAGCGTTATAAATGTAACCTGCATCCAAAAAGGAGACCGGGCCATTGTCTGCGTAAAAGATGAAGGAATGGGTATATCGGAAACAGACCGCAAAAATGTTTTTGATCGCTTCTTTCGTGTGGATAATGAGCACATGAAGCAAATTAACGGTTTCGGTATTGGCCTGTATATCTGTAAAGAAATCATTGAGCGACACGAAGGGCTTATCGGTGTCGACAGTGCTGAAGGTCGGGGAAGTAGCTTCTGGTTTGATCTACCTATTCGGCCTTTTGAATAACTTTTTCTTTCTTGTCCGAAAGCGGACAGTA
>JBMDWN010000324.1:0-20548 GCA_048595275.1 Olivibacter sp.
ACGCACCGCTTGGACGCGATACACTGCTGGCTGGCCTTGAACTTGGACGTGCGCTGGCGCCCGAAGGTCTGCTTGCCGGTCTCGCACTTGGCCTTGAGCTAGCGCCAGATGGTCTGGTCGCTGACCTTGCGCTTGGACGAGTACTCGAACCTGAAGGTCTCACCGTGCCATTAGAAGGACGACTGCTGCCAGTTGGTCTTGCGCTCGTCGGCCGGCTTGAGCCATTGCCAGGACGCACTGCAGTGGGTCGACGACTTGTAGCGCCGGTTCCACCCCTTACACCTGTAGGACGTCTGCTGCCTGCTGAAGGACGTGCGACGGCACCAGAACCTTGTGAAGTCCCTACTCTGGTATTGCCACCTCTTCCACGTGCACCTACGCCTCTGGAAGATGCCGTAGTTACACCTCTGCCAACATTATTACGCCCGACGACGCCAGAATTTCTTCTTACAATAGAACCACCTCTGCTGTTAACGGCGCTGTAAGCTCTTGGACGAGACTGGTAATTAACCGGACGCCCGGCCCAGCCACCACCCCAGCCAAAGCCAGGACCCCAACCGCCCCAGCCGCCGCCCCAACCGAGACCACCGCCCCAGCCGAATCCGGGACCCCAGAATGAATACGGACCCCAGAAAGGAGATCCCCAGCCGCCCCAGCCGCCGGCCCAGTAAGGATTGCCCCAGCCGCCCATACCGAAACCACCACCCCAGCCAAAGCCTCCGCCCCAACCAAAGCCGCGGCCGAATCCGAGACCCCAACCGGGTCCCCATCCGCCCATGCCAAAGCCACCGCCCCAGCCGAAGCCCATGTTCCATCCACCGCCAAAGCCCATCCATGGGTCGAAGAAAGGATCGTAATAGGTCATTCCAGGGGAAGCGTAATGAAAGCGATTAATGCGGTTTGCGTAATCATAATCGCTGTATTCATCCTGATAATAATCGCCGTAATTATCTTCGTACTCATCGCCGTAGTAACGCTCGTCTTCATCGTAATACTCGTCTTGATACTCATCAGCATAAGGTTGAGCATTATCGTTGTTTCCGGCATAACGGTCTTCGGTTTCAGCATAACCATCATAATAGTCAGGGCTGCGGTACGCTTCCTCTACGGCTTTACTTTTTCCGCCGTAGACATCGTCTCCGTATACCGTCTGTGAATATTGGCCTGCAGCACAACTTCCCAGGGAAACCGCCCCCAGTAAGGCTATGCTGCTGTATATAAATCGTTTCGTTCTCATCTCAGTCCTTTCGATTTAACTCGTTCTGTTTTCTATGTTTTTGACCTTCTATTGGTAAAAAGGTTTAATCTCAATGATTGTTTGGTATATAAACGCACCTTTGGTGCAGCCTGCTACAAAAATAACGTTAAAATCCTTTTTCTGCTAAAATCGGCTTAACTTAGAACCCGATTTAACATATTTAACATTTACGGTTATTTTGTTAGTAAGGTTTTACAAATATTATTCCAAAGACATTCATGAGTAAAGGCATTACCAGCAGGCAGGAAGATTATTCTCAATGGTATAACGAATTAGTGGCAAAGGCCGATCTGGCTGAGCATTCAGCCGTACGGGGCTGTATGGTTATCAAGCCCTATGGTTACGCCATATGGGAGAAAATGCAGGCCGCGCTGGATCAGATGTTTAAAGATACCGGGCACAGCAATGCCTATTTTCCACTATTCATTCCAAAGTCATTTTTCTCCAAAGAAGCGTCTCACGTGGAGGGTTTCGCCACGGAGTGCGCAGTGGTAACCCATTACCGGCTCAAAAATAACGGGGAAGGGGAAATCGTGGTGGACGAAGAGGCTAAACTGGAGGAGGAACTGATTGTAAGGCCGACTTCCGAAACGATTATCTGGAATACCTATAAGGGTTGGATTCAATCTTATCGGGACCTGCCCATCCTGGTCAACCAGTGGGCTAATGTTGTCCGTTGGGAGATGCGTACGCGCTTATTTCTGCGTACTGCAGAGTTCCTGTGGCAGGAGGGGCATACCGCACATGCTACGGAACAGGAAGCGATAGCCGAAGCAGAACAGATGCTGGAGGTCTATGCTACTTTCGCTGAGCAGTTCATGGGGGTTCCGGTGGTGAGAGGTACGAAAACAGAAAACGAACGTTTCGCTGGAGCGCTGAATACTTATTGTATTGAAGCGTTGATGCAGGACGGAAAGGCTTTGCAGGCAGGAACTTCCCATTTTCTGGGGCAGAATTTTGCTAAAGCATTTGATGTAAAATTTACGTCGAAGGAAGGTAAGCTGGACCACGTCTGGGCTACTTCATGGGGTGTATCGACCAGGCTTATGGGGGCCTTGATTATGGCGCATTCCGACGATAAAGGACTGGTTCTGCCGCCTAAACTGGCGCCGATTCAGGTGGTGATAGTCCCTATTTACAAAACAGAGGAAGAGGCAGCCCAGATTGGTGCGCTGGCTGATGAACTGATAGCCGATCTTAAAGCAATGGGGATCTCCGTTAAGTACGACGACCGCGATACGCAAAGGCCAGGTTTTAAGTTCGCGGAATGGGAACTCAAAGGGGTTCCGGTGCGTCTGGCTATTGGAGCCAGAGATCTTGAGCAAGGCACGATCGAAATTGCCCGACGTGATACGCAAACAAAAGAAACCGTCAACAAAGTGGGGATCGCCCTACACATAGAAGCTTTACTAAAGGAAATTCAGGAAAGCATCTATACCAAGGCACTGACCTTCCGGGACGAGCACATTACTCCTGTAGATACCTACGAAGAGTTTAAGAATTTGCTCGAGGAAAAAGGCGGTTTCGTATCTGCCCATTGGGATGGAACCGTTGATACAGAGAAGCGGATAAAAGAAGAAACCAAGGCAACTATCCGTTGCATTCCACTAAACAATAAACAAGAAGAAGGAACGTGTATTTTAACAGGGAAACCATCGAAACAACGCGTTTTATTCGCTAAAGCTTATTGAAAATTTTATGAAATTCGGAACAAAGGCCATTCATGCGGGTCAGCATCCTGACCCGACAACGGGTGCCATCATGACACCTATTTATCAGACATCCACCTATTGGCAGAAATCGCCCGGTGAGCATAAAGGTTATGAGTACTCCCGGGGAACGAACCCGACCAGGAAGGCCCTGGAGGATTGCCTTGCCGCTTTGGAGAACGCCCGCTTTGGTCTCGCTTTTTCCAGTGGAATGGCGGCTACCGAGACGGTTATGAAATTGTTGAAGCCGGGCGATGAGGTCATCACCGGCAATGATCTTTATGGTGGATCTTACCGGCTCTTTACCAAGGTATTTCAGAATTATGGTATTACTTTTCATTTCGCTGATTTGTCGGATCCGGAGCAGATCCGTCCGCTTGTAAACGAAAAGACCCGGTTGATCTGGATTGAGACTCCAACGAATCCCACTATGCAGGTGATCGATATTGAAGCGGTAGGACGCATTGCCCGGGAGACGAACGCGTTGTACGTGGTGGATAATACTTTTGCCTCTCCTTATTTGCAGAATCCAATCGATCTCGGGGCGGATATCGTGATGCACTCCGTGACGAAGTATATCGCCGGTCACAGTGATGTGGTCATGGGGGCGCTCGTAACGAACCGGGAGGATCTTTATAAAGATTTATTTTTTTATTACAATGCCTGTGGTGCCACACCGGGACCTCAGGATAGCTTCCTGGCACTAAGGGGGATCAAAACCTTGCATCTCCGGATGAAGGCGCACAGCGAAAACGGCAGGCAGATCGCAGCTTTCCTGAAAGATCATCCAAGGGTAGCAAAAATTTACTGGCCCGGCTTTGAAGATCATCCAAACCATGCCATAGCCCGGAAGCAGATGCGCGACTTTGGCGGTATGATCTCCATCGTGTTGAAGGACGCCAGCCTGGAAGATACCTTTAAGGTAGCCTCGGCCTTTAACGTGTTTTCGCTGGCGGAGTCGCTCGGCGGTGTGGAATCCCTGATTAATCATCCGGCCACTATGACGCATGGCTCCATTCCGCGTGAGCTTCGGGAAGCAGTTGGGGTAGTGGATAGCCTTATCAGGATTAGTGTGGGTATAGAAGACATTGATGACCTGCTGGCGGACCTTAAGCAGGCGTTGGAGCCTTCATAGCTGGATGAAACAATCCATTGTTGCGCTCAAGACTTTTCTGGACGACAAAGTTGATGAATATAACCGGGAAGCATTTATTCTCCGCGATCCGCTTAGCATTCCGCATTTGTTCAGTGACCCGCAGGATATTGAGATCATGGGCTTTTTTTCGGCCATTCTGGCCTGGGGTCAGCGTACGACCATCATCAATAAATGCAGGGAATTGATTGAGCGCATGGATGGCGCTCCGGCTCAGTTTGTCCTGGAGCACCGCGAGGAGGACCTGAAGCAGTTGCTGGGTTTTCGTCACCGTACTTTCAACGATACGGATTTGCTGTATTTTATTCATTTTCTTCGCTGGCATTATGAGCGTCACCATAGTCTGGAAAGCGCTTTCCTGAAGGCGGATGGATCTTTCGAGTCGGTTGAAAGGAGTTTAATTGATTTTCGAACTTATTTCTTTTCGTTACCTGATGCGCCGTTACGCACCCGAAAACACATCAGCTCACCGGAGAAAAAGTCGACCTGCAAACGATTGAATATGTTTCTCCGCTGGATGGTTCGTCCGGGCGACCGGGGGGTGGATTTCGGTATTTGGAAAAGAATACCCGCCTCCGCTCTTATCGCTCCATGTGACGTCCATGTCGTTCGGGTGGCTCGCCACTTCGGGCTGATCAAAAGGAAACAACTAGACTGGCAGGCAGCACTGGAATTAACGGCCCATTTGCGGCTGCTTGATCCCACGGATCCGGTTAAATACGATTTTGCGCTGTTTGGTCTGGGAGCGGAGGGCTTGTTCTGATTTCCGGCAGAAAAACTCCAGTAATCATACAACGCGCGCTTCCACCACCAAGGCGCTCGATGGTATCCAAGGGGCTATGAATCAGTTCCCCGAAATGCTCCAGCTCCCGGATTTGCGACTTATCTAAGCTCATGAAGGCTTGTGTCGACATAGCGATAACCGGATAATGTTTTCCGCTTAACGTAATCAGGTTTCCGGCGAACTGCTGCAGCTGTTCCTGGCTGATTTCAATCAGCGTTCTCCCGCTATCGTGCAGTTGTTGCAGTATTCGTTTGCGAACAGGTTGATCTGCGATTGCTTCTGCACAGATCACTACAAAGGATTCACTGATGTGCAGCATCACATTGGTATGGTAAATATTCCGCTTATCGCTGTCATAAGCCCGGAAAGGAACGGCGGTATAGTTCATCTGCTGACAGAAGCTCTCCAGTGCAGCCATCCGGGTGCGTTCCGAGAGACAGGCATAGGCAAGCCGGTTCCTTCGGTCCAGCACGAGACTACCGGTGCTTTCCAGGTAATTTTCATTGAATTCCCAGCTGGTCCAATCCAGTACCTGACGCACCGTATAGTGTTTGGAGAAGTAGTTCACGATGTCCTGCCGGCGTTCGGCACGTCGGCTTCGGGCATAAAGGGGATACAGGATCAGGCTTCCATCTCCGTGCATAGATATCCAGTTATTGGAAAAGACTGCGTCTGGCAGAATCGGCTCGGTCTGATCATCAAACAAGTGGATTTTCACTCCGGTGTCTTCAATCGCCTCCCGGAATGCATCAAATTCCCTGAGCGCTCTGCCCTGAATGTCCTGCCCGGACAGATCATTTTTCTGAAAGGCGTTATCCGTTGCGGTTTCCTCGTTGAAACCGAAGTGCTTAGGACGGATCATCAGGATACTATGCGGAATCTGCGTACTCATACCTGGTCGTTTAAAGTGGGTTGCGTAGCAGAGGAAGACTCATACAATGAAATCCGCCTCGTGCGCGGGATAATTCCGATGAGGGCATAGAAATGAAGGTGCCGCCCAGCTCGTCCGGAGTCAACGTTCCGTCTTCAAATTGTTTCAGCAGGTCCCGAACGGGGTATATCGTGAAACCCTTTTCGCGAAAAGCTTCGATGGTCCTGTCGTTTCGGTCATACCCTAGAACGACGCCTTCCCGCAAGGCGAGCAGATTGCAGGAATCCGTCCATTGCTCGCGTGCATCATAGGGAAACTCGCCGTTTCCGCTGTATATAAACGTTACTTCTTCATCGCATCCAAGGTCTTCGCGGCTTATTTGTTTCAAAAGCATCTCGAGGTTTTCAAAACTCCGTGGCTTTTGTTCCTGCCCTTTTCGGAACTGGCTTATCTGCAGTTCAGGTGCCTTTGGCGGGAGGAAGAAGTGGGCAATGTCTTTCTCCGTGCCGGTAGATGCACCCAGATTTTTCAGCAATACCCAGGTGTTTTTCCTGACTTGCGTAAACAGCGTGTCGATGTGCATATAGTCTCGTTTGTTCGGGATCTTGATCACGGTAATTTTGGACACGATGTTGCGTGCAAAAAGCAACTTTACCGTTTCGTTGACGCCATGGATGGAAGTCCGTTCGCTGCAGCCAATGAGGACATGATCCGGACTGACGACCATCACGTCACCCCCCTCCAGGGTGGAACGCAATTCGTGATGCTCGTCGTCCGGCCTCAGAAACTGCTGTTCCGGATCGGGAATTTCCAGAATTCGATCCCGATAAGCCGAAAACAGCGGATGGTTGTAGACGATGTAACGGATCAGCAGACTTTCCCTGCTGCGGGCTCTTTTGGCAGCCTTGTTCAGCAGGATATGATCGTTGATGACGATAGCGAGATCACGCGTGAAAATCAGGTTGGGTACCGGAGAGAATATCATGGTCTCCTTGCGGCTGGACTGGCGCTCAATCAGACCATCTAAAGAGCCTTCAGAGGGTGGTAGAAAACCGGATAAAATAGCTTTAGAAAGTTCTTTAGGTTGAAGCGATTCAAGTTTTTCTTTGAGTTGATAATTGCAGCCTTCCAGCGCGCAGACCGCAGCAGTCAATTCTTTACGCAGGTCGTTTCGTTCCAGGAGATCACTTAAGAGCGACTGAATTTCGATAACGTGTTCCGAGCGATGAAAATCAGGATGTTCGGGCTTGAAAAAAGCTCTGTCCGGGGGGAGATTAGCCAGCTCCTCGCGACGGTCAGGTTCCAGGAAGTAAAAAAGCACCCGCAGGTAATCGTCGTATTCATGCTCGCGCACGGTCCGTAGGTGCAGGATGTCCTCAAAGAGCCAGTCTTGTGCTTTCGACGGAACGACCTGTCCTAATCCGCTGTCCGGACTGTGTATTAGGAGTTTACGAAGGGCTCCGATTTCGGAGCTCACGTGCAGGGTGGTTCCCTTGCGATCGGTGTTCATAATACTTGGGTTTTTGAGCAATTTAAGCAGAAAGATTGAATTTTTAAATTCGTTCAAATGCGTATTTTTGCCGCTATGAACTTCTTGACAGCCGCCGCTATACAAGCCGTCCAATCACTTTACGGGCAGCAAATTGATGAAAAAACCGTCTCCCTACAAGAAACCAGGAAGGAGTTTGATGGGCAAATTACGCTGGTGACTTTCGCGTTGACTAAGGTGTCAAGAAAGTCTCCGGAGCAAACCGGCGAAGAACTGGGCGCCTTTCTTTTATCGGAGCTGGAAGAGGTAGTGGCCTACAACGTGATTAAAGGGTTTTTAAATATAAGCTTAAGTGATTCGTTTTGGATCGGTGAGTTAAAGGATAAAGCTTTCCCTGTCGGAAAGGATGAGCCTGCATCAAACGGCATTAAGGTGATGGTTGAATTTTCATCGCCCAATACCAATAAGCCGCTTCACCTTGGCCACGTCCGGAATAATTTACTGGGCGACTCGGTCTCAACGCTTTTGAAGGAAGCCGGCTACGAGGTCATTAAAACGAATCTGGTCAATGACCGGGGCATCCATATCTGCAAGTCCATGCTGGCGTGGCAATTATTTGGTAATGGCGAAACACCGGAATCATGCGGCATGAAAGGAGATAAGCTGGTTGGCAAATATTACGTGGAGTTTGACAGAGCTTATAAGAAAGAAATTGAAGAGCTGACGGCAGGAGGGATGGAGCTTGAAGCGGCCAAAAGGAATGCGCCGCTCATGCTGGCGGCTCAGGATATGCTCCGCCGCTGGGAATCAGATGATAAAGAGGTGAGGGCTTTGTGGGCAGGCATGAACGGATGGGTCTATGCCGGGTTCGATGAAAGCTACCGCCGAATGGGCATTTCGTTCGATAAGATTTATTATGAATCCGATACCTATCTGCTGGGAAAAGATTTGATTCAGGAAGGGCTGGATATGGGTGTGTTTTTCAGAAAGGAAGATCAGTCAGTCTGGATTGATTTGACAGACGAAGGGCTGGATCAGAAGCTGGTCCTCCGGGGGGATGGCACTTCCGTTTACATTACGCAGGATATCGGCACCGCACAGCTTAAGTACGAGGATTTCGGGATGCAGCGTTCTATCTACGTTGTAGGGAATGAGCAGGATTACCATTTCAAAGTCTTGTTTCTGATTCTTAAAAAGCTTGGAAAGGAATGGGCATCGGGTCTTTTTCACCTTTCCTATGGTATGGTAGACTTGCCTTCCGGTAAGATGAAGTCCCGGGAAGGTACCGTGGTGGATGCCGACGATCTGATGGCTGAGATGGTTGAGACGGCAAGGCAGCGGACAGAGGAACTGGGTAAAATCGAAAGTTTTAGTGAAGCGGAAAAGCGTGATTTATACGAGATGATCGGCCTGGGGGCCTTAAAGTATTTCCTGCTGAAAGTGGAGCCGAAGAAACGGCTGCTTTTCGATCCGAACGAGTCGGTGGATTTTCAGGGGCATACCGGTCCTTTTATTCAATACACACATGCCAGGATTCAATCGGTTTTGCAAAAGGGAGCGTGGATTTCCGGGGAGGAAAAAGTACATCGTTCACAGCCACTGGAAGATGTGGAAAGAGACTTGATTCAGGAGCTGGTCAAGTATCAGGGACATATCGCCTCAGCGGCCGCTGAGTACAGTCCGGCCCTGGTAGCCAACTACGCTTACGATCTGGCTAAACTATACAATAAGTTTTACCACGAACTCACTATACTTAAAGCAGAGGAAGAAGATATTAAAGCTTTCCGACTCACGCTTTCGGCAGTTACTGCCCGCATAATCAGCCGGCTGATGGGGATTCTTGGCATCCGGGTGCCGGACCGGATGTAAAGTCAGCTTGTAAAGGCCCTCTATTTTTATTATATTCGGGCAGATAACAAACAGGTGTGTTCAGCTGTTGTTAGCTTACCGTTTTATATGATAATAGTTTTACTGATTAGTTTCCTGCTGGCATTTTTGGCCTTGTTCTTTTATCCAAAAACATCCGGCTGGCTGGGATATGTTGTGGCATTTGGTACACTGGGGCTTTTTATATACAGCTTATCGTTTGTTCCGGTCGTTCTGGAGGGCGAAGGGTGGCTGGAGCAGTACAATTGGGTCCCCAGCCTGGGCGTAAATCTGGATTTCCTGATGGATCCTCTGAGTTTGTTCTTCCTGTTGCTGATTACACTTTTCGGATTTTTCATTCTGACCTACGCAACCGCTTATATGCAGGGGAAGCGACAGGCCAATCGCTTCTTTTTTTACCTGATCCTGTTCATGTCTGCTATGCTGGGCCTGGTCTTAAGCGACCACATTCTGTTGATGTACATCTTCTGGGAGCTTACCAGCGTCAGCTCCTACTTTCTGATCAGTTACGATAACCATAAAGAAGAAGCCCGGAGTGCAGGTCTGCAGGCACTGCTGGTGACTAACTTAGGCGGTCTGGCTTTGCTCGCGGGGTTGATCCTGCTCGGAAACGCGGTTGGAAGTTTTCATTTCAGTGAAATTATACAGCATAATCTGGTGGGGCACCCGCAATATGTCGCCATTCTCTGCCTGGTTTTTCTGGGGGCTTTTACGAAATCTGCCCAATTTCCTTTTCACTTCTGGCTACCGAATGCTATGGCCGCTCCCACACCCGTGAGTGCTTTTTTGCATTCGGCGACCATGGTTAAGGCTGGTATTTTTCTGCTGATGAGGCTGAGTCCGGCTTTGTCCGGTTCGGAGGCCTGGTCAATGACGCTCGTGTTCATAGGCGGCTTTACGGCTATGTTGGGTGCAGCCATGAGCGTTAATCAGCTCGATATGAAAAAGATGCTGGCTTACATCACTATATCCGCATTGGGTATGTTGGTGTGTGCGATTGGTCTGGAAGAGCCGCTGGCACTGCAAGCTGCGTTTCTTTATCTGCTGGCTCATGCGATTTATAAGGGGGCGCTCTTTATGACCGCAGGGAATATTGACAAAATTCAGAAAACAAGGGATCTTCGATATCTTGGGAATATTTTCCGGACGATGCCTTTTACGTCGGCAGGCGTATTACTGGCCTCGCTGGCAATGGCCGGAATGCCTCCCTTTATCGCCTTCGTTGCGAAAGAAAAATTGTATGAATTGGCTTTGGAGCAATCGGGGTGGTCTGTTTTTGCCCTGATCGCTTTTTTTCTTAGTAGCGTAGTGTATGCCGGTATAGCTATACGACTGGGCTATCGGTTACTGTTTGTTCCGGGACTTAAAAGCGATGAAGAAGATTCCGCAGCCGAAGAAAGTGCTATCGGTGCCCCGAAACAGAAGTTAGATGTCCCCCCGGCCATGTGGCTTCCGCCACTTGTTCTGGGTGTTATCGGGCTGACAGTAGGTTGGTTTCCCGCCATGGTAAAGCCTTTTTTTAACGAGGTTGCCGATCGTATGACCACTTCTCATAAAGATCTGGACTTATCTATGTGGCACGGATGGACGCCGGCCTTTTTACTGACCCTGGCAACCTACCTTTTTGGCTGGTTAATCTACCGATTTCGGACGCCGGTATTCCGGGTCCTGCATCAGCTGTTTAAGTTCGACTGGTTGGGACCGGAACAGCTCTATAACCGGGCGCTTGAAAGGCTGGACTCATTTTCTGTTGTCATCACCCGGACGATTCAGAACGGGCAGCTCACAAAATATCTGAAAGTGATTTTTGTGCTGGTTATCCTCCTGCTGGGGATCACTTACCTGAAGTATGACCTTTTTCCGGCGGACTGGAATTTTCAGCAGGAAATTAAATTCCGCCGGATCTATGAGTTTCTCCCGATTGTGATGATTGTGTCAGGGGTAATCATGCTGCTGAACGAATCTTCCAGGCTGACCATGCTTGTTGCACTAAGCCTGATCGGTTATGGTATAGCCTTGTTTTACGCGATGTTCAGCGCCCCTGATGTTTCCATGACGCAATTCCTGGTGGAAACCATTACCTTGGTTGTTTTTACGATTATTTTGCACCGTATGCCTAAAAATGCGGTATTTCCAAGATCCCGCAGGCAATACCTGGTCATCGCGATTGCTACCGTATTCGGGGTATTGATGACTTTCGTACTGAGCTCACTTCAGGATTTTAGTATTGCGTCGGACATGAAAGAGTTTTACGTCAGTAATACCGCGCCGAAGGGAAAAGGAGAGAATGTGGTCAACGTTATGCTGGTGGATTTCAGAGCCTTTGATACCTTCGGGGAGATGGCGGTATTGTGTATGACGGCGCTGGGTGTGATGGCCTTGATCCGGCTAAAAACCTACAGAAATAATAATTTATGAGGACAGTTATTTTACAGGCGGCCATTCAGGTCCTGATTCCTATATTTTTCATCTATTCCCTTTATCTGCTTTTTCGGGGGCATGACAGTCCGGGGGGTGGGTTCATCGGTGCTTTGGTTATTTCCATCGGACTGGTTTTTCATATGATGGCTTTCGGTGTCGCTAAAACCAAGGAAGTTTATAAGATCGATACGATACGATTTACAGCCGTAGGTCTCTTTCTGACCTTCATCGGAGCCACCCTCTCCATATTTGTGGGCGACGGCTTTTTTCATGCCTTATGGACGGATATTAAAATACCAGGTGTAGGTACGCTGAGCTCGGTTATGCTCTTTGACGTTGGTGTTTATATAGCCGTTGTGGGTGCTGTGCTGAAAATCGCTTTTACTATTTTTGAAGAGTAATGGGGTTATTATTATCGATTTTAACGGGTATTTTATTTGCGACGGGAGTTTACCTGCTGTTGCACAAAAGCTTTATGAAGCTGATTATCGGCATTATCGTTTTCAGTAATGCCTGCAACCTCTTTCTGCTTATTGCGGGGGGGCTGTTTCGGGATAACCCGGCTTTTGTGCATAAGGACGGAACGCCGGTTCAGATGGAAATCATGGCTGACCCGGTACCGCAATCGTTTATCCTCACGGCGATTGTGATTGGCTTCGGCGTACAGGCTTTTGCTATTGTGCTGCTGAAGCGGGTTTATCAAACCAGTAAAACAAACAACGTGGATGAACTGACAGATACGGACGAACTTTAACTATGCAAAATAACCTCTTAATTGTCCTGCCATTGCTGATTTATATGCTCACGGCATTGGTGTGTCTGTTTTTTTCAGGAAGAAGCCGTGTTCAGCGCGTGATCGGATTGGTGGCGAGTGCCGCCGCCTTTATTTTTGCCGTGCAGCAACTACTGCTGGTTAATGATGTTCGTTTTCTTAGTATGCAGGTGGGAGGCTGGGAAGCGCCTTTCGGCATCACGGTGATAGTTGACCGGTTGTCTGCGTTGCTGGTCTCTGTGACGACGCTTCTGGGGCTCGGCGTGAACATTTACGCTTTTTCGGGGGAGACGATCAGTAAAACGAAAAAGAAGGTTGGTTTCTACCCCTCATTCTTTTTCATGCTGGCTGGTATCATCGGTTCTTTCATTACCGGAGATCTGTTTAACCTCTATGTATGGTTCGAGGTGATGCTGATTTCCTCTTTTGTACTGATTACCCTGGGAAGCGAAAGGAAGCAACTACAGGGTGGGCTGAAATATGTAATCTTTAACTTCGTCGCCTCCTCTTTATTGCTATTGGCGATTGGTTCGCTTTATGGTATTACCGGTAAAACTAATTTTGCCGCATTGGCGGAACAGTTGAGACAACCGGAATTCAGCGGAATTGCCCAGCTTGCGTCCATGCTGCTGCTTGTGAGTTTTGGTGCCAAGGCAGCGCTCTTTCCGTTGTATTTCTGGCTCCCGGCTTCTTACCACACACCACCGATAGCTATTATATCGATTATTGCCGGTTTGCTGACTAAGGTAGGGGTTTATACCCTCATCCGTACCTATACGCTGCTGTTTCCACTCGACGGAAGCCTGGCGCAAAATCTGTTAATGGGAATGGCCTGCGTAACTATGTTGGCTGGTGTGCTCGGTGCTATCGCTCAATCGGACATCCGGAAGGTATTGTCTTATAATCTGGTGAGTAAGATCGGCTTCATGATTATGGGGCTTGCCATCTACACACCACTAGCCTTGGCCGGAGCAATTTTCTATATGATTCACCACATTTTGGTGAAGACCAACTTGTTTTTTGTGTCTGGATTCGTAACCCTTAATACCGGAACTTATGATATGCGGGATCTGAGCGGAATTTATGATAAAATGCCTTTTCTCTCTTTTTTATTTATGTTGTTATCGCTAACGCTGGTTGGGTTTCCTCCATTTTCCGGCTTCTGGGGTAAATATATGTTGGTGTCAGCCGGATTAGACGCTTCTTCATATATTCCGGTGGCACTTTTACTTTTTACCAGTTTGTTGACCTTGTTTTCGATGATTCGGGTTTGGCGCTTCGCTTACCTCAGAAAAGTGTCAACGACCAACCATCCGATTCTTCCCGAGGGCCAGTTACTAAAAAGAAACAAATCCATGATGGTTGCGGTTATGCTGCTGCTGGCCGTTACGTTATACATTAGTTTTCAGGCTGAAGGGCTTGTACATTACGCCATGCTGGCCGCTGAGGATGTCCTTGACCCTGCTGCTTACATCAATCAGGTTCTTAAATAAGAGTTTATGAAAGCAATTGTAATTTTCTCCGCACATATTTTACTGAGCTTCTGGTTATGTTCTTATGCGCTGGATCATATCAATTTTCTGCCGGAGACAGCGGGAGGGAGTATACTGGCATTCAGCATTTTTTTCCTCAGCCTGTGGTTGTTAAGCTACCCGTTCAGCAAAGCATATTTCCGGCGGATCGTGAACTTGATAAGATTGTGCCTGTTTTTCTCGAGGGAGTTTATCCGGTCAAATGTCAAACTAACAAAAGAAATCCTCACGCCTGGCTTAACGCTTACTCCGGCGGTTGTTAAGTTTCCGCTTCGGCTCAAGAGCGATTTCGGCATTATGACGCTGGCGAACATCTCCAACCTTACGCCCGGTACGCTGATACTTGGTATTTCAGACGATAAAAAATATCTCTACGTCCACACCCTGTATCTTGAAGGAGGAAGTGTGGAGGCATTCAAGAAGGGGATTCAGGACGGTTTTGAAGAGCGTCTTTTACAGTTGACCAAATGACGATTTTTGCATTTATTCTTTCCTTAAGCGTTTTACTGATCGCCATAGCAACAGCACTGGCGCTTTATCGCTTCTTTTTTGGGCCAACATTGGCCGACCGGATTTCCGCGCTGGACTTGATTTCCGCGTACCTGATTGCTACCCTGGTAATTTATGTAATGATTACTGATAAGCTTATCTTTTTTGATGTAGCCCTGGTGTTTTCTCTGGTCGCCTTTCTTGGAGCCATGTCTTTTGCCTATTATCTTATTAACAGAAAACCGAAATGAATATCGTTGCCCTGACTATTAGTGCATTTTTTGTTTTACTGGGTTCAATCGTTATGCTGATCTCTGCCATCGGTCTGCTCCGATTGCCGGATTTCTATTCGCGCATCTCGGCGGTGACCAAAAACTCAACGATCGGCGTGGTGTTGGTCATGGCAGGAGCAGTGATTTACTTTAACAATATAGAGGTGCTGCTGAAAGGATTGGGCATCATATTTTTTATCGCCCTAACCTCACCAACCTCGGCTTATGTAATATCCAAGGCTGCTGTTCATGTGAAAGTACCATTCTGGTTGAAGACCGATCTTAGTGATTTCAAGTCGGTTAAAGAAGGGGAGAGCGATCAGGAGAAGGAGGAACGCTATAAGAAGGAGCTGCGCCAGAAGAAGCGTCAGGAACGCCGCATTAATTCATCCCAGGAGGAGTAAGCATCAGCCAGGCGGATACCTTTTTCCATTTCCTTCAGGGTGCACGCCGCATAAACCGGGTCATGTTCCAGAAAGAGCAGGTAGTTACCTTCATAGGCCTCTCTTAAAATGAGCTCTTTTTCGCACATGGTCTTCATCGGAAATACATCGTAGGACATAACGTAGGGAATCGGAATATGTCCGATTGAGGGCAGGAGATCCGCCATATACAGAATCGTCTGATCGGCATAGCGGATTTCCGGAAGCATCATGGCCTCTGTATGACCGTAGGCAAAACGCATACATATTTGATCTGTAAAGGCATAACCGTCCTGTTCAGGTATAAAACGTAGCTGGCCGGATGTTTCCAGTGGGATCAGGTTTTCTTTTAAGAACGAGGCTTTTTCACGAGCATTGGGCTTTAAAGCCCAATGCCAATGAGTTTTGTTGGTCCAGTATAACGCATTCCTGAAGGTTGGCAACAATTCGTCTCCTCTTTTCTGAACGGCACCGCCGACATGATCAAAGTGCAGGTGCGTGAGGATAACGTCGGTCACCTCGTCTGGGTGGTATCCACAACTGTGAAGTGCCTGCTCTGGGGTTTTGGTTTCTTGGCGATGATAGTGCCGGAAGAAACGCTCATCCTGTTTGTCGCCCAATCCCGTGTCGATCAGGATAAGTCGGTTTCCGTCTTCGATCAACAGGGAACGGGTTGCCCACGTGCAGAGGTTTCCTTCGTCCGCCGGGTTACTTTTATCCCAGATGCTTTTGGGTACCACGCCAAACATAGCGCCGCCATCGAGCTTGAAAAATCCAAAATTGACCGCCTGCAATTTCATAACGCGGATACTTAGTTTACGAGTTCAAAGCCCCAGTCAATACCTTTTTTGGTCGCGGGAACGCCATATTTCAACCAGACGGGTGCCGGTTTTCCTTTCAGAAAATGATCGAAAAACTGTTGCTCCCGAATCTGTATGTCCTTACGATTCTGTCTTTTAACCAGATTGTGTTCTTCACCGTTATAATTCAGCATCCAAACGGGTTTCCCTAAGCGCCTTAGCGCAGTGAACATTTCAATGCCCTGATACCAGGGCACCGCCCCGTCACCATCGTTCGCCATAATCACTACCGGGGTGGAGACCTGTTGTAAGTGAAACAGCGGGGAATTCTCAATGTACAGATCAAAGCCGTCCCAGAGGTTCGGCCCGATACGGCTTTGTGTTTTTTCGTACTGAAACTGGCGGTTCATGCCGCTTGCCCAACGAATTCCACCGTAAGCGGAAGTCATATTAACGACCGGCGCACCTGCCCAGGCTGCGGCATACATATTGGTACGGGTAATAAGGTGCGATACCTGATAACCGCCCCAGCTTTGTCCCTGAATACCCAGATGCTTCTCGTCTACCCAGGGAAATTTGGCGAGTTCCTGAACACCAGAATTTATGTATTCCTCTGCCGACCGTCCCGGATGGCCAATTTCGTACTGGATATCCGGAGCGAAGACCAGATAACCGTTGCTGACGAAATAGCTGATGTTCAGTCGGGAAGGGGTAGGTGCGGGTGGGATATAACTGTAGAGGTTATCGGAAAGGCGCTCATAGAAGTAGGCGACGAGCGGGTATTGCTTGCTCTCATCAAAATCTTCCGGCTTGTACAGGATTCCGCTTGCTTCATGTCCGGCAGGCGTTGTCCATTTCACCAGCTCCGCAGTACCCCAGTTGTATTGAGCCTGCTGTGCATTGATATGACTGAGCCGCTGTTCCTTTTTGAATTGATTGGTGCTTACATAAAGATCCGGGGAAGCCACGTAGCTTTCTTTGGTAAAGAGGATCGTACTTTCATCTTTGCTTGAGGTCAGAATGCGGTAGCTATAATTATCCATGAGGATTTCCTTCGGATCCCGGGTGTTTCTGGCATTCGTCTCGTACCACCCATTTTGTTTGTTTGCATGGTTAAAGGCCTTTAATAAGAGCGGGTCCTTAACCTCAATACGTTGAGCACGGGTGCTGTAAGGCTTTCTTTCACTTTGATCCAGGCTTTCATAACGGTAGCTGATGCCTTTGCTGCGTCCGTTACCGTTGGTAATTAAACGGGGTTTATCCCTCCCGGTGGGGTCGAATGCCCAGATGTCAAATTTATCGTAGACAAAAAGTTGCTTTTCGCCTGTAGACCAGCCGGCGATGCCGTAAGGTCTCGGCTCGCTGGGTGAATCGTGATCTTCGTCGGTGAAATTCACCGGCAGGTCAGCAGACAGGACGCTAAGCTTACGGCTTTGTACTTCATAGCTTTTCCATTGATGGTCCTCCATGTCGAACCAGGCAATAAACCGTCCGTCAGGGGAAAACTGCGGATAACCGTAGATGTTTTCCGCAATCTTACGCTGCTCGCCGCTGAGCGTAGAGATGACATACAGATCGTCTTTGCTGAATCCCTGCCACTGCTGGGCAATCCGTTTTCCGACATTAGAAGTACCGAGAACAAATTCACCATCGGCCTCTTCTGAAAGGGTGATGTCCGGAATTTCCTCTGAACCCAGTACCACTACCCGGCCAGGCGCAGCTGGCGTAACGACCGCTAAATAGGAGCGGGCCAGTTCCCTTTTCAGATTGACCAATTGTTGTGGCTGGAGATAATCATCCTCGTAATGCCAAATGTCCACATTGGCTACCTCAAAATCGACAATGCTGGTGTCCTTGACGGCCGGGATCGGTGCAATTCCGAAATATAACTTATTTCCTTGCTTGCTGAAACGCAGGGACCCATCGCCGCTGACGTTCCAGTTTTTTGGAATACCGGTTGAGGTTAAGCTGACCAGCTGACGGGCAGTATCGGCAGATGCCTGAAAATAATATAACGAAAAAGGTTTTGAAAGTGCCTTCTTGGCGGTCTTTTCGGCTACGAAGGCAAATTGATTTCCGGCCTCGTCGAAGGTCAGTTCCTGATAAGTCCCCCGCCCGGAACTGATAAGCCTGACCGATGCATCTTCCAGGTTGTTCATGAACAAACCTACGGGAAGCAAGCTGTCTGCAGCCTTTTCCGGCCTTACAAAAGCAAGACGGCGCCCGTCTTCACTGAAACTATAACTGCTGATTCCAGGATAAGTGAGCTCCTCTCCGCTTGTCAGATTGCGGACGTGAAGGGTGCCGGTCTTGTTCTTTTTGCTCACACTGTCCGATCCTGCACGGAGATAGGCCAGGTGTTGGCTTCCTTCTTTCGGAAGCTTGTAGGATAATACGCTGTCGGTCTTGAAAAGCTGTCCTTCAGTCAGGTTGTAAATGCCCAACGAATCTTTTGGCATATCCTCAGGCTTCTTCTTTTTGATCCGTGCCTGGCGGGTATTAGCGAAGAGCGGATTGATGTGAAAAATTAGGTATTTGGAATCGCTGCTGAAACCGGCTTTATCTCCACGGGGAAAATCTGCCAGCAGCCTGCTGTCCGGGCGAGTCAGTTTGAGTACTTGATCCCCTTCCTGGGGGCTAACAACAAAATGAATGTATTGATTGTCCCTGCTTATTGCCGGAGCTTTGATATTCTGCCAGGAATCATATACGTCATGATCCAGCGGCTTTTTCTGTGCCAGAAGACTGAAAAAGAGTAAAGAAAAAAATAGAAACGATAGATATTTCTGCATGGTAAAGGCTTTAGTGAAGATAAATATCTGAAAAAAGCCTCGAAATGCGAGGAACAGCTACGTGATTTTTACAATAGCTTAAAGGGAAAAGCTTTCTCCGCAGGCACAAGTGCGCGAAGCATTGGGGTTTATGAAGTTAAAACCTTTTCCACTTAATCCATCACTGTAATCCAGGGTAGTACCAGCCAGATAAAGGAACGATTTCATGTCTAATACCAACTTCACACCTTTGTCTTCGAATTCCTGGTCTTTTTCATTGAATTTATTATCAAAATCCAATTTATAGGTCAGACCAGAACAGCCGCCACTCTCCACGGCTACCCGAACAAAGACACTGCTGTCGCCCTGATGCTCGGTGTTCAGAATCTCGTCAATACGCTCTTTAGCTTTGTCGGTAACGGTAATCATAACAATTCCTTTTGGTTCAAATTTCGTAAATCTTCTTTACAAATTCTGTTCGTTGAACAGAATTCGGATGAGGTGTGCGTAATATGACCCTGAATTAACCTTTTTTAGTCACCCACTACAGTAATCCTCCTTGATAAAGCTCCCATGTAGGTGACTCCGCGCGCAATTCCGTAACGGTCTGTTTAATGAGCCTGACAGTTGTTTCGATTTCTTCGCGGCTGGTTGGACGTCCAAGGCAAAAGCGCAGAGATGAGCGTGCCTGGTCAGGGCTTAGGCCCATCGCTAACAGTACGTGTGAAGGGTTTCTTGAGCCGCTGGTACAGGCAGAACCTGCTGATAGATGGAGTTGAGGAAGCTTCGCCATAATGGCTTCTGCTTTGATGTGATTAAAGCGGATGTTGCTTATATGGGGAAGGCGTCTGCCGTCCGGCAGATTCCCGTTAACGTAAGTCTCCGGTTCTATACATAACGATTCTTCAAGCAGATCGCGAAGCCCGGTCAGTCTTTGGCTCTCTGCTTGTATATCCGCCGCTGCGATCTCTGCTGCTTTCCCGAAGCCGACTATACCGGGGACGTTCAGGGTTCCGGCTCTAAAGCCATTTTCCTGTCCGCCGCCGTGAAACCATTTGGATATTTGTGCTGCTCTTCTTCCTTTACGGGTATAGAGCGCACCGACGCCCTTCGGGCCATAGAGTTTGTGTGCACTCATGCACAACAGGTCAATGGGTGTTGATTGCAGGTCCACGGGGATTTTTCCGACTGCCTGAGTGGCGTCGCATATGAACAACACCTGACGATTGCGAGCTAGTTCGCTGATCTCATGGACGGGATGCAATACGCCGGTTTCATTGTTCGCGTACATTAAAACGATGGCTACTGTATCTTCCCTAATGCTTGCATTCAGCTCCTTGAGATCTATGCTGCCGTTCTTTGTAGTAGGCAGAATAGTTAACTCGGCCCCCCGGGACTCGAGGTATTCAAGGGTATTCAGCACCGCCGGATGCTCCGTACTGCAGGTGATAAAATGCTTGCCTACCCCAGAATAACGTTCAAAAACCGTCTTTAGCGCCATATTAATGGCTTCTGTGGCGCCACTGGTAAAAATTAGTTCATCGGTGCTGCAATTCAGCAATTCAGCGACCTGGGTACGGGCCAGATCTACCGCCGACGACGCATAGCGACCAGCTGCGTGTTGTGTGCTGGATCCATTGGCAAACTGATCCTTAAAAAAAGGCAACATGGTTTCCAATACCAGGGGATGAACGGGCGTCGTAGCACAATAGTCAAGATATATACTTTTTTCCATGTCGACTTCTTCAAAGTTAAGAAAATATCCTTTTACGTCCTGATCTTGATTTGGCTGGTAAAGCGATTTATCTTAGGTTTGCAATTTAATTTTAAGGTCATCTTCTTCATGTACATAACACAGCAAATACGCCCTTTTTTTACGTTTATACCATTGTTTACAGGCCTATTTTTGCTGGCGTCC
>JBMDWN010000325.1:0-15624 GCA_048595275.1 Olivibacter sp.
CGGACTCAGGATTACATTTTCCCTTTTTATCAGTTTATCGAACCACTTCGTCTGGCCGAGTTCAGGAAAACGTTCTACAGGAAGAACATCAAGACAGGCTCCCAGCAACCGCTCTTTTTCAAGGGCATCCACTACATCTTCCATGCGCATAGTCTGGCCCCTTGATGCATTCAGCAAGAGGAAAGGTTTACTGAATCCAGCCAGCCAGGTAGCATCTATCATTTCTTTGGTGAGTTGCGTTAGCGGAACATGCAGGCTGACGATGTCTGCCTCCAGGCGCAGCTTTTCCATAGACACCTCTCGCACAAGCGCCGTGCTGAAGCCGCTTTTAAAACGATCGTATGCGAGCACGTTTACCCCCATAGCACCAAGTTTTTCTGCAAAAGCCCGACCGTTGTGCCCGTAGCCGATAATTCCGGCTGTAGTACCCGCCAATTCACGGCCACGGTGCGCTTCCCGCTCCCAGACTCCCTCTCGCACGCTGCGATCAGCAGAAGGCAATTTATTCATCAAGGCCAGCAGCATCCCCAATAAATGTTCAGCGACAGCGTTCCGGTTACCCTCCGGAGCATTGATTAAGCGGACATTAAAGGCTGCAGCAGCAATTTCATCAATATTATCCATTCCCGCGCCAGCACGGGCGATCCATTGCAGTGAAGTGGCCCGCTCAAACAAGTCAGAATCGATAAAGATTTTTGACCGAACCACCAGTCCCTCAAACTCATTTATCACGTCATATACTTCTTCCCTACTAATTTCCGGGGAATAACGCCAGGTTAAGCCGATATCTTCCAACGCCTTCAAAAACAGCGGATGTATATCGTCGATGATGAGTACTTTCTTATTTTCCATATGCTTCCGGGAACAACTCATTGGTCAGGCAGATAAAATCGGAAACCGACAGGCGTTCGGCACGCAGGTCCAGCAAGGGATGATTGCTCATTTTCGCCTGTTCACTGATTCCGGAAAGCGCATTTCTGAGGGTCTTTCTTCGTTGGTTGAAGGCCGCTTTAACAAGCTTAAAAAAACGCTCTTCATTACAGTCCAGTTTTTGGACATCGTTCCGGCGCAGCCTGATGACTCCGGAAAGCACCTTCGGCGGTGGGTTGAAAGAGCCTGCCTTCACGGTGAACAGGTATTCCAATTTAAAAAAAGCCTGAAGAAAGACGCTCAGGATTCCGTATATCTTGGAACCGGGTTGGGCAGCGCAGCGTTCGGCAACTTCTTTTTGAAACATGCCCACCACCTCTTTTACCAAATGACGCTCATCAAGCACTTTAAAAAGTATCTGAGAGGAGATGTTGTAAGGAAAGTTACCGATAATGCCCATCCGGCCATTAAAGTATTTTTTAAAGTCCAACGCCAGAAAATCGCCTGAAAGGATACGCTCCGCATTTTCGGGATAGCGCTGATGCAGATAAGCGATGGATTCTTGGTCAAGATCGATCAGCCACGCATCCGGACGGGTTTTAAGCAAATGATCCGAAAGGATTCCCATCCCCGGGCCTACTTCCAGTACAACGTCCAGTTCCTTAAGATCAAGGGCGTCAACAATACGGCCTGCAATGCCTTTATCGGTTAGAAAATGCTGTCCAAGATGCTTTTTTGCACGAACGTCTGACATGGTTGGGTTTTTCTGCAAAGGTAAACTAAATTGCATATGCAGCCGAATTTATCTAAGTTTGACTGCAAATCAGAAGAGGCATGAGCGATAAGTTAAAAATAGGAATATCGGTTGGGGATGTGAATGGAATCGGTTTCGAGATTATCATCAAGGCTCTGGCCGATAACCGGATGCTTGACTTCATGACTCCAGTTGTATATGGCAACACTAAAACCGCTTCATTCCATCGCAAAAGTCTGGGCAATATCGAACTGAACTTCAATGTCATCAACCAGGCTTCTCAAGCCAATGAACGACGCGCCAATATGATTAACTGCTGGCAGGAAGAAGTAAAGCTTACCCTTGGAGAAGCTAACGAAACAGGGGGCAAATACGCATTCTTATCGTTGGAACGCGCAGTAGCTGATTTGTTAAATAAGGAAATAGACGTGCTGGTGACTGCGCCCATAAACAAAGAAAGCATCCAGCAGGAAGCCTTTCAATTTCCTGGACATACCGAATACCTTCAGAGTAAAGCAAATGCAGAAGAGTCGCTCATGTTTATGATCAGCGACGAACTTAAGATCGGCGTGGCTACCGGACATGTGGCGCTGAAGGATGTCGCTTCCGGCCTGAGTACGGAAAGCATTGTGAAAAAGCTGATACTGATGAATCAGAGTTTGAAGAATGATTTCTGGATACAGAAACCTAAAATTGCAGTACTGGGCTTAAATCCCCATGCAGGTGATCAGGGGTTGATTGGCACGGAAGAGCAGGATATAATCGGCCCTGCAATTGAAAAGGCGAATGAAGCGGGTGTTTTCGCTTTTGGACCCTATCCGGCAGATGGCTTTTTCGCAGGTGAGCACTACCATAAATTCGATGCGATTCTGGCGATGTATCATGACCAGGGTCTGATTCCATTTAAGCATATCGCCGGGCAATATGGCGTGAATTTCACCGCCGGATTACCGTTCGTCAGAACTTCACCAGACCATGGAACCGCTTTTGACATCGCCGGTAAAAACAAGGCTTCTGAAGAATCTTTCCGCGAAGCAATTTTCGCTGCCATCCATATTTTCCGCCGCAGAAAAGAGCAGGAAACGCTCTTGGAAAATCCGCTGAAATTCAAAAAGCTCTCAAAAGACAGAGACTGAGCATCTTAGCCTACCCCTCATTAAATGGAAAAAACTTTCAGAGTCTTACAAATAATTCCTAAATTTGCAGGCTTAATTGTCGTGCTTTGAATATATTAAGTCAATATCGAATCCCGTTCTCCGGTTTAAAGCCGGGAAAACACGAGTTTGAATTTGACGTCGATAAGTCTTTTTTCGATGAGTTTGAGTATTCGTTGATCAAGGACGGAAGCCTTAAGGCTTATGCAGAGCTAACGAAGGAGGAGACTTTCATGATTCTCTCCCTCCGCATCGAAGGCAGCTTCGATCTGACTTGTGACGTATGCTTGAGCAGCTTTCCCGCCCCGGTGGTTATTGAAGAAAGGGTGATAGTGAAATTCGATGACGATTCCTCTCTGGAAGAGCAATCTGAAGAAATTATGGTGCTGGGCAGAAAAGAAACGGAGCTTGATCTTTCCGGTCTGATCTATGAAACCATAAATCTCGCCGTGCCGCATTATAGTCGCTGCGACGAGCAAGGCGAGAACCGGGAATGCGATCCTGTAATGCTGGATCGTTTAAATCAATTTAAAAACGACACTGAGGATCCGGAAGACAAAACGGACCCTCGCTGGGATATTTTAAAAAACATAAAAAACAATTAAATAACATACGAGATGGCACATCCAAAACGTAAAACCTCGAAATCGAGAAGAGACAAAAGAAGAACACATTATAAAGCCGAATTACCCAGCCTTACCACTTGTCAGACTACCGGCGCAGTTCACCTTCCTCACCGTGCCTATACGGTAGACGGAAACCTGTATTACAACGGAAAGCTGTTAATTGAAAGTGCTCCGGTTGCGTAGTTCTTTTTGACATTTCATGCATCCCAAGGTTCGTTTTTTGCAAAAAAATACGGTACTTTGGGATGTTTTTTAATTTATAGGAACCGGAGTTAAGTTTTAACACGCCTTAAAAGAGGATAATCTGAATGAAAATTGGGTTGGATATTATGGGCGGAGATTACGCACCCAAAGCAACCATGCTAGGTGCGATCGAAGCTTATAAATTGTTAGATGATAAAACCGAACTCGTACTATTCGGGGATAAAGACTTAGCTCTCCCCTATTTGAAAGAGGCCGGAGTGGACGAATCGAGATTCGGGTTCGTGCAGACCAAAGCGACCATCGGCATGAGCGAGCATCCAACTAAGGCCATTACCCAAAAACCAGACGCCAGCATAAGCCTTGGATTTCAATACCTGAAAGACAAAAAAATAGATGCTTTTGCATCCGCGGGAAATACCGGAGCCATGCTTGTTGGTGCAATGTTTAGTGTCAAAACGATACCTGGGGTATTACGGCCGGCCATCGCTTCTAATGTACCTCATCTGAACGGTGGTTTCGGAATTCTGTTGGATGTGGGAGCCAACGCTGATTGTAAGCCGGAGGTACTGCTGCAGTTTGGACTGCTCGGCAGTTTATATGCAAAGCATATTTACGGCACCGAAAACCCATCTGTGGCCTTATTAAATATCGGAGAGGAAGAGGAAAAGGGCAACATGCTATCCATAGCCAGCCACACCCTGATGAAAAAATCAGAACAGCTGAATTTCATCGGAAATATTGAAGGGAGGGATTTATTTGATGATCGGCTGGATGTTATTGTCTGCGATGGCTTTACGGGAAACATCGTATTGAAATTAGCCGAATCTTTTTATGCCCTGACCCGCAAGAAGAATTTTAAAGACGATTTTTTCGATCGCTTCAACTACGAGCAGTATGGTGGAAGCCCTATTTTGGGCGTTAATGCACCGGTCATTATTGGCCATGGGATATCTTCTCCTGAAGCGATCAAGAACATGATTCTATTATCGAAAACGATGGTAGAATCAGACTTCATTAACCAAGTCAACAGCACACTAAACACGCACCACAAAGAGGACCTATAAGCATGTCAAAAATTAACGCCGCAATCACCGCAGTCAACGGTTATGTCCCCGATTATGTGCTGACCAATAAGGAACTGGAAAGCATGGTGGACACCAACGATGAATGGATTGTCAGCCGTACAGGCATCCGGGAACGCCGGATTTTAAAAGAACCTGGAAAAGCAACTTCTGATATGGCTGTTCCGGCCGTTGAAGGTCTGCTGGCCAAGCGGGGTATCGGTGCCGATGAAATTGACCTGATCATCTTCTGCACCACCACACCGGACATGCCTTTTCCTGCTACAGCGAATGTACTGGCAGATAAGATAGGCGCTACTAATGCCTGGGGCTTTGATCTGCAGGCAGCTTGTTCCGGATTTATCTATGGCCTGACTACGGGCGCACAGTTTATTGAATCCGGCCGCCATCAGAAGGTGCTTGTGGTTGGGGGTGATAAGATGTCATCCATCATCAACTATAAAGATCGTGCAACCTGTATCATTTTCGGCGATGGATGCGGCGCTGTCCTGCTGGAACCGAATAACGAAGGACTGGGTGTGCTGGACAGCATTTTAAAGAGCGACGGATCCGGTGGCCCCTACCTGAACCTTAAGGCCGGCGGATCTCTGTATCCGGCTAGCCACGAGACGGTGGACAAAGAGATGCATTACGCCTTTCAGGAGGGCAAAACGGTCTTCAAATTCGCCGTAACAAACATGGCGAATGTTGCTGCAGAAATCATGGAACGCAACAATCTTTCTGCTGAGCAGGTTCAGTGGCTTGTCCCACACCAGGCTAATAAACGCATCATCGACGCAACAGCAGAGCGGATGGGGGTTTCTGAAGACAAAGTGATGATCAACATTCAGCGCTACGGCAATACCACAAGCGGTACTATACCGCTTTGCCTGTGGGAATGGGAAAACCAATTGAAAAAAGGAGATACCCTGATTTTAGCAGCCTTCGGCGGTGGATTCACCTGGGGCGCTGTCTATTTGAAATGGGCTTACTAAATGAAAACAAAAAAACAACCGTAATATGAGCATGGATATTAAACAAATTCAGGACCTGATTAAATTTGTTGCAAAATCGGGCGTGAATGAGGTGGCTATAGAAGAGAAGGACTTCAAAATTACCATTAAAACCGGCCAGGAACCTACCTACGTTAACGCAACACTGCCAGCAGCCCAACCCGCTGCAGTTGCAGCTATTCCGGCCACCGCACCGTCTGCACAGACAAGCCCGGCGGCAGAACAACCTGCAAGCCCGGCAAAGGAAACGGCTGCGGAAAGTCAGTACATCACCATCAAGTCTCCTATGATCGGTACTTTTTACCGTTCATCCAGTCCTGATAAAGCGTCCTATGTGAACACGGGTGATGAAATTAAATCCGGGCAGGTAGTTTGTATCGTAGAAGCAATGAAGCTGTTTAATGAAATCGAATCCGAGATTTCCGGTAAAATTGTCAAGATCCTTGTGGAGAACGCTCAGCCTGTTGAGTACGATCAGCCTTTGTTCTTAGTTGATCCATCTTAAACGTTATTGTTCATTCTATGTTTAAAAAGATTTTAATAGCTAATCGCGGGGAAATTGCGTTGCGCATTATCCGGACATGCCGGGAAATGGGCATCAAAAGTGTAGCGGTTTATTCTACTGCCGACCGGGAGAGCCTGCACGTACGCTTCGCTGATGAGGCCGTTTGTATAGGTCCGCCGGCCAGCAAAGATTCCTATTTAAATATTCCCAATATCATCTCCGCGGCAGAGTTGACAAACGCTGACGCCATTCACCCCGGCTACGGCTTCCTTTCCGAAAACGAGAAGTTTTCGGCCATCTGCCGCGACTATGGGATTAAGTTTATCGGCGCAACGCCGGAGCAGATCCGTGCTATGGGCGATAAGGCTTCCGCGAAAGACACCATGAAACAAGCCGGAGTTCCAACCATCCCGGGGTCCGAAGGCTTGCTACCTTCTGTGCAGGAGGGCATCCGCCTGTCGAAAGAAATGGGCTTTCCGGTTATTATTAAAGCCACAGCGGGTGGCGGCGGACGTGGTATGCGGGTGATCTGGAACGAGTCAGAATTCGAGCCGGCCTGGGATTCTGCCCGTCAGGAAGCTGCAGCGGCATTTGGCAACGACGGGATTTATCTGGAAAAATTTGTTGAAGATCCTCGCCACATAGAGATCCAGGTTATCGGAGATCAATACGGTACAGTCTCTCATCTTTCAGAACGCGACTGCTCTATACAACGCCGCCATCAGAAACTTGTGGAAGAGTCCCCCTCTCCTTTTATTACCCCGGAGCTCCGGGAAAAAATGGGCGAGGCGGCCATTGCAGGTGCAAAGGCGGTTAACTATGAGGGTGCCGGAACGATTGAATTCCTGGTTGATAAGCACCGCAATTTCTATTTCATGGAAATGAACACGCGCATCCAGGTTGAACACCCGGTTACCGAAGAGGTAATCAACTTCGATCTCATCAAAGAGCAAATCAAAGTTGCAGCGGGAGTTCCTCTATCCGGCAAGAATTACGAGCCGAAACTCCATTCAATTGAATGCCGCATCAATGCGGAGGATCCTTTTAAAGGATTCCGTCCTTCTCCGGGCCGCATTACTACTTTTCATGCACCAGGAGGACATGGGGTCCGGATTGACACGCATGTTTATGCGGGATACCAGATTCCACCGAACTACGACTCCATGATAGCGAAACTCATCTGTACTGCTCAAACACGCGATGAAGCCTTATCGACCATGGAGCGGGCATTGAGTGAATTTGTTATAGAGGGCGTCAAAACCACGATCCCCCTGCACCTTCGCCTGATGCGCGACCCGAATTTCCGGGCAGGTAATTTCACTACCAAATTCATGGAAAAGTTTGACCTTTCTGAATAGGTGGGTAAAGCGATATTATATGAATTAAATACCATTCTTCAAATGAAGAATGGTATTTTTGCTTTCTACAATTGACAACATGGCTGAAATCTCAGGAAAGAAACTAGTCGAAACCATTAAACAAAAAGGGAAGTCTCTCGAAGCAGAAATGTCTTTCTTTGATCATCTGGAAGTCCTCCGCTGGCACCTCGTCCGCGCTGCTTTAGCCGTGATGGTTTTTATGGTACTGGCTTTCATATTTTACGACTTCATTTTTGACACGATCGTTGCCGGGCCGCTGAAAACCGATTTCTGGACCTATCGGATGATGTGTAAGATCGGCGACCAGTTTAATCTCGGACCAGACTTCTGCGTAACGGATATACCCATCAACCTGATCAACACCGATATGGCCGGACAATTTACGCTGCAGCTAAATTCGTCCATGCTGATTGGTCTCGTGTTCGGTTTCCCGTACCTGCTGTACGAAGTATGGCTTTTTGTCAAGCCCGCATTGACGGACATCGAAAGGCAATCGGCCAACGGCTTTGTCTTTTACGCTTCGCTGCTGTTCATCATCGGGATCTTGTTCGGTTATTTTCTGATCGCCCCCTTATCGGTTAATTTTCTTGCACACTATACTGTGAGTACGGTCATCGATAACCAGATTACGATTGATTCCTACCTGTCGTCAGTAGCTACATTGACCTTAGGTTCCGGGATCGTCTTCGAATTGCCAATTATCATTTATATCCTGGCAAAGGTCGGCATCATGACCCCTCAGTTTATGCGGGCTACACGCCGCTATGCCATCATTGTGATCCTGATCATTGCCGCCATCGTAACGCCTACGCCGGATATCCTGACAATGCTTACCGTCAGTTTCCCGCTGTTTATTCTTTACGAATTAAGTATTATGATATCGGATCGTGTATATAAAAGAAAACAGAAAGAGGAAGCAGCTTTTTTCAATAAATAAATTATAAAAAGGAATGAATGAGCCTATAAAGGTAGCGATTGGAGCCGATCACGCGGGTTTTCAATATAAAGAGATCATTCGGAAACATTTGGAACAAGCTGGTTTCGCTGTCTCCGACTTCGGGACCTATGATGAATCCTCTGTGGATTATCCCGACTTTGCCCATCCGACCGCAAGTGCTGTTGAGGAGGGGAAAGTTTCCAGCGGCATCTTAATCTGCGGCAGCGCCAACGGTGTAGCCATCACCGCAAATAAGCACCAGGGAATCCGGGCTGCCATATGCTGGAAAACGGAGATTGCACAATTGGCCCGTGAACATAACAATGCAAATATCATTTGTATTCCGGCACGTTTTGTTAGCCCGGAAGAAGCTATAGCGATGGTGAATCTTTTTCTTAAAACTGAATTTGAAGGCGGAAGACATCAGAACCGGGTAAATAAGATCGCTTGCAGATAACTCAAAACTATGATCAATAAAAACATTTATAGTCTGGTGCTCACCGGGCTGATTATCACCAGCTGCTTTAGTCAAGATGACCTGCAGACCAGATACGCGAACGAAATCACGGTTAACGGAGCTACCAAACATCTTAGTATTCTGGCTTCAGATGAATTTGAAGGTCGCGAAACCGGTAAACCGGGAGCTAAAAAGGCGGCTGGATATATTGCGGAGGAGTTCAAGAAACTTGGATTAACAGCCCCGGTCAATGGCTCTTATTTTCAAAAGGTAGAGCTTACCGAAAGTCGCTTTTCCGTCGATGAATTTCAGATTAATGATGAAAAGCTTACTTCATCCACAGACTATTACGCCGTCAGCAATGGACAAAGCGGACGCATCGAGTCGGATAGCCTATTGTTTATCGGTTACGGCATCAGCGATGAAAAATATGATGACCTGAAAGGACTTTCGCTGGAAGGCAAAACTGTTTTGCTGATCAACGAAGGTGAACCCGTTAATGCAGAAGGTGTCTCCTATGTCAGCGGGACCAAAGATTTATCCGAGTGGGCGACGAGTCGAAACAAACGGCTTCAGTATGTTATGTCACTTAACCCGTCACTGGTTATCGCGACTTCCTCCGAGGTAGAAAACTTACTGGAGCGGACAAAATCTATGGGGCCGCAAGGCCGTATGCGCCTCACGGAAGATGTAAAAGAATCCGCACCTGAAAAAAGGCCCCTAGTTGCTTACCTCCCTGAGGGTCTGGTTAACCGTTTTATCGAGACCAGCCAAACCAGCCTTGAAGAATTAAAAGCCTCAATCAACGAGAGTGGAAAACCGCAGAGCCGGACTTTCCCTACACGTATTGTAGTAGCATACAATTCCATCAATGAACCTGTAGATGCTGAAAATGTACTCGGCTATATGGAAGGCACCGATTTGAAAGATGAGTTGCTGGTGATTTCTGCTCACTACGACCACATTGGGATAAATCCTGACGGACAGATCAATAATGGTGCTGACGACGATGGTTCAGGCACCACCGGTGTTCTTGAATTGGCTACAGCATTCGCAAAAGCTAAAAAAGACGGAAAAGGCCCCAGGCGAAGCATTTTGTTTTTAACAGTGGTCGGGGAAGAAAAAGGCCTGCTCGGCTCTGATTACTATACACGTCATCCTGTTTTTCCCTTGAAGTCCACGATAACAGATCTTAACATCGATATGATCGGCCGGATCGATCCGCAACATGAAGATAATCGGGAATTTGTGTATCTCGTTGGATCGGATAAGCTGAGTTCTACCTTACACCGCATCAGTGAAGAGGCTAATGAAAAATATACCAGGCTGGCCCTGGATTATCGGCTTAACGATCCAAACGATCCGGAACGGATTTACTACCGTTCCGACCATTACAATTTTGCCAAAAACGGCATTCCGGTAATTTTTTACTTTAACGGGATCCATGCGGATTATCACGATGTGGGCGACACAGTAGACAAAATAGAATTTGACTTACTGGTAAAACGCAGCCAGCTTGTTTTCTATACCGCCTGGGATCTCGTAAACCGGGACGAACGCCCTGCGGTGGATTCTAATAAGAAATAAGCTTCGCAAGCGTTTTATCTTGACAAACGGAGGTGATCATGCCCTTAACTGCAGCTTCAGAATTCAGTTTACTGAGCGGACAAAAAGCATTTGACTTAAAGCATCGGAAAATTATCAATTATAATATTGGTAAGTACGATGTTTCTGTCAACAAAGGCTTGCAAAGGCGCGATCACCTCGATTATGCAAAAAAGCGGGCACATGTGCTGAAGTGGCGCAGCATGGAAAACCTGGACAAGCTCTTGCCGGAGTTTGAGACTAATTTTCAGGCCCGGGGCGGAAAAGTTATCTGGGCTAACGATGCCGATGAGGCCAGAGCAGAGATCTTGACCATACTGAAACGTGTGAGGGCCAAAAAGGTGGTCAAATCCAAATCTATGGTAACGGAAGAGATCGGGCTGAATGCTTTTCTGGAATCCAATAGAATCCAGTCGATCGAGACCGACCTTGGCGAATATATTGTTCAGCTTCTTGGACAGAAGCCCTATCATATTGTCACTCCCGCCATGCACCTGAGCCTGGAGGATATCCGTAACTTATTTCATGAACGCTTTGGGACACCTCCTGAAGCCAGCGCTGAGGAACTTACGCTGAAAGCTCGCAGCCTGCTACGTGCCGATTACCTCGATGCAGAAGTGGGCATCACCGGGGCCAACTTCATTCTTGCTAACAGCGGCAGCGTTGCCATTACCGAGAACGAGGGAAACGCCCGACTGACAACTACTTTTCCGAAGATACACATAGCCGTGGTTGGCATTGAGAAGCTTATTCCTGGTATTCAGGATCTCGATTTGTTCTGGCCGCTTCTTTCCGAACATGGAACCGGACAGGCACTAACGGTGTACAACAGCATTCTTAGCGGACCACGGCAAGCCGGCGAACAGGATGGGCCGGAAGAAATGTACGTTATCTTACTGGATAACGGCAGAACGGATGTACTGGCTCAGAAAGACCAGCGTCAGGGCCTCTACTGCATTCGTTGCGGTGCTTGCCTGAATGCCTGCCCGGTTTACAAAAACGTAGGAGGACATAGTTTCGGGACTACTTACAGCGGCCCCATAGGATCCCTCATAACACCGCACATGGCCGGCATGAAGGAGTTTAAGCATTTAAGCTACGCCAGCAGCCTCTGTGGCAAATGCTCGGAGGTTTGTCCGGTGAAGATCGATATTCATAAAATGCTGTTACTCAACAGAAGGGACGCCGTAAAAGAGCAGATTAACCCTAAAATAGAAGACATTGCCTGGAAAGGATTTGCCCAGGTAATGGTCAGGAGAAGCTGGATCGACCTTATTGGTGGCTCAGTTAAAACCTTCCTGCTGAAAACGCTTCTTCAAAAAGGATGGGGAAGTCACCGCTCGCTACCTACCTTTCCCAAATCCTCTTTCAGTGAACAGTGGAAGCAGCAAAATCAGCGGAAACTAAAGGAATAGGAGCTCTGAAAATAATTATAATCAACCCCTTCCTGTTCACTTGGATTGGCATAGACGGCTTGCACAAGCCACAGGCCTGAGCGGTTAATTTTGAAAAATATCCTGCCGTCATCATCTGACCGGTAGCGTGCGCTATAAATTTGCCCGGTCAGGGATTTGGTATAGACGATCGCGCTAGCTCCTTTAAGGGGTTTTCCGTCCAGCAATATTCTGGCAGTCATGTCATCACCATACTGCATTTTATACGGATTTTGCAGTAAAACTACTTCAAGGTATTTTCCAAGCGTATTCTTAAACACTTTCCCCGAAGGTTTACCCGCACTCACGAGCGCTTTGTTGCTGAAATAGGAACTGGCATTATAGGAGGTAGTAAAACCGGAAGTATCAATTACGGGAAGAAGATCAGTCAGGTTTTCTGTCTGCGCGAAATCTTCTACGATAAGCTGATCGTGCGTAACCGTTCCTCCGGCAAATTCAGTCATCAACAAACTTAAGCCCTCGTTTCCTTCAATAGATGCAAAGGTTTGAAATGCGCTGTCCAGGCGAAAGGGTTGATCCACTTGCTTTCCTCCCTGAAAATAGGTACCGAAAGTCAAAGATTCGACACCCTCGGGTTTCACAATGCTGGAATCCATACCACGTCCCTGCATCAACTGATAGCTGATGGTGTCCCCTTTGTCAGGAAAATAATCTGAAGCGATCAAAGAGTAATCCTGAGCTGACGTATGTTGAGTATTCAGCCAAAAGGCCCCTATTAATAAGATAAAAGAAAGAGAATTCCGCATGAGATCGAAAATAGTAATCGATGCCAAACCTAAGAAAAAAATTGGCCAATCGGAAGTTCAATACCTAAAGCATTTCGAAGATGCCTGCTGCCCCCTGGCCTGTCCCGACGCACATAGTGACCATGCCATAGCGCTGTTGTCTCTTTTTCATCTCGTTCAACAGCTGAACCGTGAGTTTTCCCCCGGTGCATCCCAGCGGGTGGCCAAGGGCAATAGCCCCTCCATTCACATTTATCAATGACGGATCGAGATCCAACTCGCGGATGACGGCCAGGGCCTGTGCGGCAAAGGCTTCGTTCAGTTCAATCAATTCTACCTCCTCTTGCTTCAGCCCGGCCTGCTTAAGCGCCTTGGGAATCGCTTCAACCGGCCCGATGCCCATTATGCGTGGAGGAACACCGGCAACGGAATAGCTTACCAATCGCGCAATCGGTTTAAGATTGTACTCGTTCAACTTCTGCTCTGAAACAACCAGTACAAAAGCGGCTCCGTCTGATGTCTGCGATGAATTTCCCGCTGTAACGCTTCCACCATTCGCAAATACAGGTTTCAGTTTTGCCAGAGCCTCCAGTGAAGTATCCTTTCGCGGGCCTTCATCCATATCAACCGTATACGTTCTATTCATCATTTCACCATTAAGGATGTAATTCTCTGAAATGTTGACAGGAACAATATCTTCTTTAAACTTTCCCTGGGCAATCGCCGCAATGGCCTTTTGATGCGACTCAAAGGCGAACTGGTCCATGTCTTCCCGGTTGACCTTATATTGACGGGCAACTTCTTCCGCGGTAAGTCCCATATTCCAATACCAATCAGGATGCTTATAGGCAACATCCGGGTTCGGCACCAGTTTCCAGCCGCCCATCGGCATGCCAGACATCACTTCCACTCCGCCCGCGATCACAGCGTCCGCCATGCCTGCACGAATCTTTGCGACGGCCGTGGCTATGGTATCCAAACCACTGGCGCAATATCGGTTAACCGTTACGCCGGGCACTTTATCCGTATCAAGTCCCATAAGCGAGATTAGTCGCCCGACATTGAGCCCTTGTTCTGCTTCCGGTGTTGCGTTCCCGACAATAACGTCATCTATGGCGGTAACCGGTACAGCTGGTACCGCTTGCATCAGTTGCCTGATAACCAGGGCAGCCAGATCATCTGCTCTGGTAAAACGAAAAACGCCTTTTGGTGCTTTTCCCACTGCTGTCCGATACCCTGCCACAATATATGCTTCCATCATTACTTTCTTTTCTGTTTCGTTTGATTAATTTCTCAACGGTTTGCCCTTTGTAAGCATCTGCTCTATACGTTCCAGCGTTTTTCGCTCCCTCGTCAGCTTTAGAAATTCCTCCCGCTCCAGTTTCAGCAAATAATCTTCGCTGACTTGAGTAGGCTGCGAAAGATCCCCGCCACACATCACCCGACCCAGGGCCTGAGATATCTTTTTATCGTGCGCTGAAATGTATCTTCCGGCTTCCATGCTGTCCGCGCCAACGTAGACAATTCCCAGACCGTGTTTTCCAAGCACTGTTATATCCTCCCTGCGAACAGGCTGGGTGTATCCTTTTTCAGCCAGCTCCAGCGCTTTACGCTTCGCGTCAGCAATAAGCCTGTCCCGGTTCATTGTGATATCGAATTTACCCGCTTCAAGGTAACCCAGCTCGAAAGCTTCCACCGCAGAGGTAGAAACTTTAGCCTGACCTATCGTCAAAAAGCGTTGCCTGAGTACATTTTGTGTAATCTGGCCTTCTTTAAATTCATCTGAAGCACGCAGCGCAAACTCTTTAGATCCGCCGCCCCCCGGGATCACCCCTACCCCAAACTCCACGAGCCCCATATAGGTCTCCGCATGTGCCTGTACAAAGTCTGCGTGCATGGCAAATTCACAGCCTCCGCCAAGGGTCATATTGAATGGGGCGAGGACTACCGGAATAGCCGAGTAGCGGATGCGCATAGACGTTTTTTGGAAGAGCGATATGGCTTCTTCAAGACTGCCAAAATCTTCTTCCACAGCCATTAAGAAAATCATCCCGATGTTCGCTCCGGCAGAAAAGTTTTTTCCATCATTAGCGATGACGAGTCCCTTATACTGCGCTTCGGCAAGATCGACAGCTTTATTCAGTCCCTCAATCACCTCTTTGCCAATGGTATTCATCTTTGTATGAATCTCCGCGTTGAGGATA
The DNA here is from genome assembly GCA_048595275.1 of Olivibacter sp. Lineage (GTDB taxonomy): Bacteria > Bacteroidota > Bacteroidia > Sphingobacteriales > Sphingobacteriaceae > Olivibacter. The sequence goes on from JBMDWN010000325.1 coordinate 14,949, forward strand.
CCGTCACCGAGATCCAGTAAACTAACCCCTTCATTTTCCCAAACGGTAGCATCCTGCCGGATATGATCCAACACAACGAATGACTCCGTTCCGGGAACCTTTTGATACGATTTGCTGTTGATGTCGTAATAAAGCTGATCTCCCTGATCGATTTTATAAAAGGTCTCCATTCCGCTATCCAGCATATCGTGCACCCAGTCGGCAACTTTTCCGGTTTGTCCGGGAAGACGCTTATCCTCTGCTTCAATTTTCTTCAACGTTTCCCTCACACCCAGCGCATCCCAGACTTCGAAGGGGCCCATTTCCCAGCCGAAACCCGCCTTAAGGGCCTGATCAATTCTGAAAAATTCATCACTAATCTCCGGTATTCTTTTCGATACATATTCGAATAGCGGGTAATGAAGCGCACGAAACAGTTTAGCTGCGTCATCTTCTCCTTTCTCGAACACACGCATACGCTCCGCCAGATTGTCAATTTTCTTCGTCTCCTTCAGCGTATCAGATTTGATATTCTCTTGCTTGCGGTAGCTCATGGAGTCGGGATCCAGCACCAGAATTTCTGTATTGCCCTTGTCATCTTTTGTCTTTTCGTAAAAGCCCTTGCCTGTCTTTTCCCCCAGCCACTTATTTTCCTGCATCGTCAGCAGATAATCCGGGAGCTTGAAAAGTTCCCTTG
>JBMDWN010000326.1:0-6552 GCA_048595275.1 Olivibacter sp.
GAATCCACTAGTAAACTCGAAAAACATACCAACAGGCACGCCAGGTAGAAAGCTTTCATTTTTTGTTCTGCTTTGGTTGACCATGGCGAAGGTAGGGTCCTGTTGTTAGGAATGAATTAAGTGTATGTTAAGATTCTTCCCTTAAGTTCTGTTTGGTGAGGGTTTTAAATCCGTTAAGTCCGCGATACTGATTGGTTGTCCCTGTTCGATACTCTTTCTCGCCGCAATACCCACGAGTATAGACATCGCACCATCCCTGATGCCGGCGGCATGCTTATAAGGGTCCGGGGCATTCGGATTATCGAATATTTTATCGTGCAGACGACTATCACCGCCTCCATGACCCCCGCGCTCACTGACTACCTTAACCGTTTCGTAGTCTTCCCAGTTTCTGTAAAGGATTAACGGCTCAACATTTAGATCATCCGCCGCGTTCTGGTCCATCTCCGCGGCATGCAACGCTTCCTGGTCTAACTCTTTTCCATCCTTCATCCAGGGGATATCGAGCCACGCCTCAATTCTTCCGTTCTGCCCATTGAACGCAATACGCCAACCTTCAAATGGCGAATAGGTGGTGAGCGAATAATTGACCACCACATCGTTTGCGTACTTGATTTGTGCAGACATCTTATCGAAAATGTCAATTTCGTCCCGGTACACACAGCCATCGCGCATATAGCCGTCATATTGCTCATTATTCACGTACAGCTCCATACTGTGCCGGTCTTTGGTAATATCCCAATAATATTTACAGTCGTTTTTGTGGCTGCAGGTCCGGCAGTTTTTACCTCGAAAGGGCCCCTTGCTTCCATAATGTTCCAAAGCGCCGTACGCAAACACTTCTACCGGATCGGAATCCAGCCACCAGTTTACCAGATCAAAATGATGGGTAGCCTTATGCACCCATAGGGAACCACCGCCTTCCGTCATCCCATGCCAGCGCCTGAAATAGGATGCCCCATGATGTATGTTGAGGTACCAGTGAAAGTCCACCGATGTGATTTCGCCGACAGCCTTTTCATGAAGCAACTCCTTGATTTTTGTCATGTAAGGACCCCACCTGTAATTAAAGCCAACAATAAGATTCTTGTTGGACTTGCGCTCAGCATCTAATATAGCCTGGCATTTTACTTCATCGGTAGTCAACGGTTTTTCGGTCAGTACATCGCAACCCGCCTCCAGGCCTTTGATGATGAAGGTATCGTGCGTTGAATCTTTGGTCGTCACGATAACCAAATCAGCGTTTACTTCTTTAAGCATACGATCGAAATCGGTGTAGACCTCACAGCTGACCCCCATATATTTTTTGGCATACTGCGCTCGACCGGGATTAATATCACAGAGGCCGACAAACTCCAATTTGTCCGGATATTGTTCTACTAATCGCTTTCCCCAGAAAGAAATCCCTCTCACACCAGTGCCTACTAACACCACCCTTAGCTTATTCCGGTTACCAAAGCCGGTCAACGGACTGGTAATGGCCGCACCTGCCGCCAGCATGCTCACCGAATATAAGAATGACCTGCGTGAAAAATTGTTGTTCATGATCCTTAGTTTTATGTTTTGTTTCTGTTTAGTTGCTTAGCATTATGTATGGGTACTCCCTTAACGGGTGGGATACCCCGGGTTCTGTACAAACGACTCCCTATTCGTGATTTTATCCAGTTCAAGCTGGGGTATGGGTCGGAGTTCGTGTATGCTTTCAATGTTTCTGGCATCCGGATTATAGTTTCTTACGCGGTCTACCAGTTTGTGGGTTCTTTTCAAATCAAACCACCTCAACAACTCACCGCCAAATTCCAGGGCCCGTTCATCAAGTATATAGTCAATGTCAATATCGGCAGCAGAAACCGGCAGACTGCTCTCATTTTTTCTGGCCCGCTCCCGTAGTTGGTCTATATAGGCCGCGGCTGCGCCGTTGTCTCCCAAAAAATGGGCGCATTCAGCGGCAACCAGGTACATCTCGCCTAACCTGAGCATGATGACATCTTTTCGTGAAGATTCTTCCTTTGGAACCCGCCGCGAAACATCCAGGTGTTTCCGCATGGTGTGGTACCAGCTTCTGGCTGCCGCCCTCGGGACGCCGTTCGCATCGTAAATATGGTTCAAGCCATCAATGGCGATACCCCTGGCGGCATAACTGGCTGCCAGCGCGTCATCGACATTATAGAGTGGCTTGAAGAGCACGGTATCGGTAGGAAGGCCATCCTTAAACGGCACTCCAAAATCGCTTTCAGATTGACTGCTTTCATTCCATAAGGCATGCCAGACGGTCTGGATAGTCGCGTCCGTCCGATGGTCTTCCGACTGATCAAACAGCTCCAGGAAATACCTGGTCATCATGATGTGCCGGTATTCCCTGCCATAATAAATGGAATGGCCATACATTCGCGGTACAATTTGACCGGTGCGTGCCGATCGGTTGTAATTGCCGACCCAATAGCGGTGCAGTCCATGCCCTCCATCAGGCAAAGCGCTGGTGTTGAATTTGTCTTCCGGCGAGAACTGAACGGCCCAGATGGTTTCTTCATGCCCCTCTTGTGCTACATCGAAGATATCTTCGTAATTATCCAGCAGCGCGAAGCCGTAGTTTTGGATGACATTATCCGCGTGCTGCTTAGCTTCTGCATATAGCTCCGCTTTACTGGCAAATCCCGCACTTTGTACAATGGTGTTGTCGTACCCGGCGAGCGCCAGCAATATCCTTGCTTTCATCGCTTCCGCCGCAGGCCTCGTTAGCCTTCCCCGCTCGGCCGCCGCATCAGGGAGTAAGGCGATAGCGTTGTCAATATCGCTTAGGATCAGCTGGTAAAACGCATCTATCGTCGTCTGATTTCCATCGGTGATGATAGTGGAGGTGGGTTCCGTTGTGAAATGGGCACCCGCCCCCCAGGTTTCGACCACCAGGAGGTAAAACCAGGCACGGAAAAACGACAGTTCCCCCTTGATGGTATTTTTCCCGTTGAATTCCAGCTCTTCCAATGCATTCAACCCGAAATTCTGATTGTTTATTCCCGAATATAAATTTCGCCAACTGGTTGCAAAAAAGCCCAGATCAGGCATGTTGTTGGTCAGGCATGAGCCGATTTCGATGGCGTCAACGCTGTTAACGGAATAGGTTGTAAGATCAGACGGAAACTCTCCGAGGAACCTAAGGTCCTCTACTATAAGCCTGCTTTGATAATATTGTGATAGAACCAAATTTCTCAAGCCATCTTCTGTAGCCAAAAAGAGTTCGTTAAGCATACCTTTCGGGTCTTCTTCCAGCATCTTCTTACAGGAAGTAGATAAGGAGAGTAGTGCGATGCAAAGTATAATAGGGATAATTCTTGCGGTCTTCATGGTTCGTGATTTTTAAATGGTTATGTTAAAGCCCAATACAAATACCCTGTAGGCCGAAAAATCGAAGTTGGGGGCTTGCGGGTCGAGATCCTTATCCTCTGTATATAAATAAAAGGGGTTTCTGACGCGTCCGTAGACGTTGAACATCTTAAAAGGCTTTAACCGGTTTTCAAACGAATAGCCCATGGATATCTCCTGAACATTCAGATAACTTGCCTGCCGTATTCCAAAAAGATTGGACCGACGCTCAATAGCCCTGTTGACATAGGGGTATTCTCCGGCGGGATTATCCGGTGTCCAGTAATTTCCGGCCAGGGCCTGCGGACCCCATCGGGTACCGTCATAAAAGACCTCACCGCCCAGCATGGCACTATTGACCAGATGACCAAACTTTCCTTCCAGGGCAACGGAAAAAGTGATGCCCTTGTAGTTGAAGTTATTTCTCAGAAACAACCCGAATTTGGGAGCGGTCTGTCCCAGTACAACGCGATCATTATCCGCATCAACGATTCCATCTCCATTTTGATCTCTCAATTTTGGATCGCCCGGGTTTTGCTGGTACCTCCCTGCTTCCTCCGCTTCATCTAATTGCCATATGCCCAATTTTTCATAATCGTAATAGACGCCGATGGGGTGCCCGATAAACCAGCCATTTCCCACCATATCTTCGTCAGAAAGCAAGCTTTTAATTCGTTCTCTATTGGTATAAAAATTCAGGTCTGTACTCCATGAAAAATTGGCGCGATCCAGATTAATCGTACTGATCATCGCTTCAAACCCGCTGTTGCTTGTTCTGCCCACATTTTGGAATACGCTTGCTGATCCCGTGAATTCGGGTAAGCTGCGCTCCATCAACAGATCTGAGGTGGAAGTATTGTAAAACTCAAGCGTTCCGCTCACCCGGTTTCTCCATAGGGCAAAGTCCAGTCCGATGTTGTAGGTGCTCGAATATTCCCATCCCAATTCCCGATTGACCAATCCGCCCAGGCGGTATCCGAAATAGGTCTGGTCGCCGAAATTGTAGGTGGTTTGAGCCGTACCGGCAATAGTGGAGTATGGATCAATCGCGGAATTTCCTACCACGCCATAACTCATCCTGAGTTTTAGGCTGTTAACCAGTTGGGATTGAAAAAAATCCTCCCTGTCGATTACCCAGGCGGCGGAAGCCGCGGGAAAGTATCCAAATTTATTACCCTCCGCTAGAACAGAAGAGCCATCCGCCCGAAAGGAAAAGTTAAATAAGTATTTGCTGTCGAAACCATACTGGAAGCGCCCAAGCAATGAACCCAGCACCCACTTCTCGTATCCGGTTTCCATCAGGAGGTTTTGGGTGGCGGTTCCAAGGTTCCAATCCTGAAGTTCCTCACCCGGAAAGCCTTCGCCTGATCCCCAGAAAAAGGTAGATACTTGCTGTTGGTAGCTCGCCACTGCTGTGGTATTCAGGCTATGCTTGCCAAAGTCTTTATTGTAAGTCAATATATTATCCCACAGAATCCCCGTTCTCATTTCCTCATCTTTCCTTGCATAGTCTATCCTGCCGAAGCGAAGCGAGGTCATGGAGCCGTAGTATTGCCTGAGCTTTCCCTGAGATAAATCCACCCCTAGATTGGACCGGAGTGTCAATCCATCCATCAGCTTAAACTCTGCATACAAGACATTAAAACTTCGTAAATTATTCTCGTTATTGACGTATGGCTCTTCATAATTCGCTAAAATATTCCAAGCTGCTGTCTGCTGTATGGATGGGTTCCAGATCATGTTTCCCGCCTCGTCATAAGGTCTTGACAGCGGATTCATATAGAGTAAATTGACCGCTGGCGCCCAAAATAAGTTGCGTTCCATATTGGATAGACGGGATGAAAGACCGACCTTAATATGGGCGTTGATCTGGTGATCCAGGTTTACACCCATGTTGTAGCGGGTGACATCATTCGTCTTATAATAACCTTGCTCATTTCTAAAGCTTAAAAAGATCATGGCCTGGGTTTTTTCAGAACCATGAGATATGCTAAGGTTGTGTTCCTGATTCCAACTTTCCTTCCGGTATAACAGATCTTGCCAATCCACGAAATCGCCGCTGTTGATTACGTCTAATTCACTGGGGGCAAAAACTTGCTCGTTGGTAGGATTGCCTGATTGCCAGCCGTCGTTATGTGTAGCCCGAAACACGTCTTTTCGAAAGTGTATATATTCCTCGCCATTCATTAATTCAGGAAATCTGGCCCGGTTCATCCCGACATAGGAGTTGTAAGATACCGAGGTCGGGGAATTTGCCCTTGCGCGTTTAGTGGTGATCAGTATGACACCGTTAGCGCCCCGGCTGCCGTATATAGCCGTTGAAGCAGCATCTTTTAAAACCTCGGTGGATTCGATATCATTGACGGGAATATCCGCTATGGTATTTCGGGGTATGCCATCGACAACATACAAAGGTTCATTACTGGCGTTCAGCGATCGGTTCCCGCGCACCCGTATTCGTGGTGTTTCGCCCGGTGAGGTAGTTGCGGCAATATCAACACCGGAGATATTACCTTGCAAAGCCTCAACGGCATTGCCCGCAGGGATGGTATTTAATTTTCCAGCGTCTACAGAAGCCACAGCCCCGGTAATATCGCTCCGCTTCATGGTGCCATAACCAACGACAACCACTTCATTCAGGTCTTCCGTTGCTGACTCCAAAACGATATCGACCGTTGTGGTACTGTCATCAACGCTGACCTCCTGGGCTTGGAATCCGATGAAGCTTACGTTTAAGAGGACAGCACCTTCGGCTACGATGATCCGGAAATCACCATTCTTATCCGTAAATGAAGCGCCTGATTTACCGTTGGATGAAACGCTGACGCCTTCCAGCGCATTGCCGTCTCTGTCTGAGACGCTACCTGTTAAGCTACGTTCCTGTGCGTTAGCCTGGGCAAAGGTCAGAAAGGCCATGCATAGATAGAACAGGCTATGATAACTGATTTTAATCATGAGGATTCTGCTGTGTATTGTTTAGGAATTAGTTAGACCCAATATTAATACTACCAGCGCATCCAAACGACAATCTGTTCAACTAAATCCACGCAAACGATACCGGCATCGTTTGCATAAGCTCAATGGGCTTTTTCATGGAGATCAAGGAGTGGTTTTTTAGGCGAATTAGTGCGGCCCCTGTATAGAAGCTCATAGTGAAGTGAAAGCCAGACGATAAGAAACGTCTGACGCTGG
>JBMDWN010000327.1:0-2727 GCA_048595275.1 Olivibacter sp.
ACGATAAGCGTCCGAAGCGAGCGCATGCCAGCTCTACAGGCATCGGGCTGGAGAATGTCCGCCAACGGCTTCGCCTGCTGATGCCCGGGCGTTTCCACCTGGACATCCGCGACCCTGAAGAATCTTTTACCATTACCTTAAAATTAAGCTTATGACGAATCAACGAAAACTATCGGTGGTGCTGCTGGATGACGAGCAGGCGGCCATCAACATGCTGCGTTACTACCTGAAAAACTTTCCGTTCATTGATATCCGGGCGGATTTTGTAGACGCCCGCAGCGCTTTTAAATGGCTCTCCGAGAACGAAGTGGACCTGCTGATTACGGATGTCGAGATGCCGCATTTCAACGGCATTGAACTGATGAAGGCGCTGGTCAAACCGCCCCGTGTAATCTATTGCACCGGGCATGACCGCTACGGAGCTCAAACCTATGAAACCCACGCCATCGATTTCCTGAGTAAGCCGATTGGGGCTGCGCGACTCAAAGTGGCGATGGACTGGGCGCAAGAGCAGATCCTGGGCGTCCGGGTTGATCCGAAATTTCCAGAGGATCATTATGTGTTTGTAAAAGATCAGGATGATGATGGAGCGAAAGTTAAAGTTGAAATGTCTGAAGTGGTCTTCGTGCAATCTGAACGGAATATTTGTACCATCCATACGACAAATCAGCCTATCCACGTGCGAAGCCCGCTGAAAGAGCTACTCCTCAGTTTTGGCACCAATCGATTTATCCAGGTGGAACGTTCCTGTTTCGTGAACCGCGACCGTATCTCGCGCGTTAAGACTAACAAAGTGTGGTTGATGGATGCTAATACAACGCAGGTCACCATCGGCGGGGAATTTGCGTCGGAACTCCGGGAATTTATCCGGGAGCATTCTTGAAAGGAGGGTTTATGTCTTGTAAAAATTGCCCTAAAAACAATTCCTTTATCCCGAAAATGCTGATGAAGGTCGATCGTCGGCTGGAAACGCTGATCGAACTGCTGGCCGAACAGCCTAAGCCGGGCGAGAAGCTTCGTGATGCCGACTATGTGATGGATCGCGTGGGCATCAGCTTGAGGACCTTATTCCGGCAACAAGCCCAGGGGGCTATTCCCATTGCCGAAACGGTAGGCCGCAGACGCTTTTACCGGGATGAGGACGTCGAGCGCTTCCGAAAACACTACCGGGAATAACCCGCCATCAACGAGGGGTCAAATTCGTACTATCCTCGCCCATTAAACAGGTATTTCATTCCTCAGGCCCGTTTTCAAACAGGTCATGAACAGGTTTTCATTGGTTAAAACCTGTTTTTTTATTGGTGCAGACCTGTAATCTCGAAAAATTTGCCACGGATTTGATCCGGATTTTTCCCGTTCTGTTCGTGTCTGAAGGACCGGTTCACCAATACCAATCGGCCAGTAATCGGCCAAAACCTGGTCCTGATCGGCCAACAATCGGCCAATCGTTCTCCAGGCCTTTTTTTCCCTGTGCAAGGGGGCTATGTTTGTTCCAGAGCGCAGCAAATACCGGTATAAAAGGCGACAAATGAATGGTTTAATTTTTAAAAAAAAAGAAAAATGGGAACGATAAGACAAGGTGCAAACGGAGGCTTCAGCGGGAAAGCCGGTAGTGTGATTGGCAGCAGCTGGAATGGTATTGACTACATCAAAGGGCTCTACCGAAAACGCAATAAGCCTTTTACAGAAGAGCAACAGATGCAGCAGGCCAAGTTCCAGCTGATGGGGCGCTTCCTGTATCCGCTTAAGGTCTTGCTGCGCTACGGCTACGGGCAGCTGGCTAACGCGTTTAAGAGGACGCCTGCAAATGTGGCCATGAGCGAAAACCTGGAAAGGGCCATCAGCGGCGCGCATCCGGCCTTCGGGATTGATTATCCGAATGTGCAGCTGAGCCGTGGGCCGCTGCTGGGCACGGGCGATCAGGAGATGACGCGGTCGAATGAACTGCTGATGATCACCTGGGATCAGGAGACCTCCGAAATTTCCGGTCATGAGGATGACCTGGTGTTCATCCTGTTCTACCATCCGGAAAGCAACTACTTCTTCATGCCGAAGGAGCAACTGGAACGGGGCTTCGGGGAGGCGGTGGTGAACATCCCCAAACGCTTGAAGGAGGGCGAGATTCACGGCTGGCTATTCCTGACGGACCGCAAACGACGGGAGGCTTCCTCTACGGCTTACCTGGGAAATGTGCTGCTGACGGCTGAATAAGGATGGATTAATGCCCCGGGCCGCTAACGGCTCCGGGGTGTTTAAGAAATACAATCATGAATAAAGAAAAAGTCATAAGCAGGGAACGTTTTGCCAGGACACTTCGTTTCCTGACGCCGCTGAGGGCCATCGTGTCGGATAGTTTCGGTCAGCGGGGTGCGCGGGATAATTTCAACCGGGCGGTGTCTTACTGCCTGAGCTGGGCCTTTGATGCTACGGCCATGAGCGGGGAGTTGGAGCCGGCGAAGGTACTTCTTTCGAACGGCTCGCTGGAAGGGGTTAAGGTGCCGGAAATGCAGGTGGTAGATAACCGTATCCTGGTACACTTTGATGCCTCGGTTCGGATTAACGGTAACGCTGACGACCAGGTGCATTTATGTGTTTATGCGCCGGAACTGGGGATTGCCGACCGGACAAAACCGGAATTCCGCCGTTCGCAGGCACAGCTGGCGTTTAAACTGATCCGGGCATTGCAGGGCGTGCGGGTGCTGGTTTACTTGTATTGCTGCACGCGGA
>JBMDWN010000328.1:0-2332 GCA_048595275.1 Olivibacter sp.
AAGAGCATTTTCATATGGCGTAGTTCTAGGCTTGAAATCAACTATTTTGAAGACTGCTGGGCCAGTTTAAGGGCAGCAGTTGTCGTATAGTATTTGGCAATCATATTGGGCACTTCCCAGTCCGGCAGCTCCCCGTTTGAAAGATAATGTAAAAAATTTTCTGTTACCTGTCCGAAATGCTCTTCATGAGAGGTGATCAGCGTTTGTGGTACGTCGAGCATATACACACCTGGTTCCTGCTGCTTGACCTCGATGCCTTCGAAACGCTCATTTAATTTTGCCAGAGCTTTCTTTACCGCATCATCGAATTCCTTACCGGCCTGTTTTGACACCGCCTCGATGTATAATTTCGGTTTATAGCCCTGATCTTTCCCCTGACGGATGATCAGGTTCGCCTTATCCCCACGCATGATGGAATAGTGGGTGTCGCCCGTTCCTTCCGGAGCCTCAAAATTCCAGATGACCGACACTTTCGCATGAACATCTTTGATTTTGTAATGGATCTCTCCGTTGGAAAATACTTCCAGTTGATCCTTCTTGACGTTGGAGCTAAGAAACTCCGGGAACCCCTGTTTTGTTGCCTTTTCGAACTGTTGTTTGCTCAACATGGTCGGCCACCGTTTTGCAGCGAGCATTTGAATGTCTTTTTGATAGTCAATTTTCTGGCCGGGAAATCCCTCCCACTGCACGAGGTCGACCAGGTGTGTGGTTACATCCACAATACCTTCTCCCTGCTGACTGACGTCGAAGAACCAGGTCGGCCGGATCAGCGGCTTACCCGAAACCTCTTTGTAAAAGTGGTGGACACTTTCCTTGGTTATGGCTGGCTCTTCCGCCGTGCCCTTTTGAAGTTCACCGAAAAGGTCTGCATCCTGAGAAAGTTCCTTTTGGAGAATCGCCGTAATTTCAAAACGCTCCGTCATGATGTCGTAAAGCAGTTTATTCTGATCCGAAGCCTCCTCGAAAGCAGACAGCAAGGTTTTAAAACCCTGCTGATCAATCGCCATAGGCTTATCGGACAGGACATTCATCCCACCCTTTACAGATTCCAGGATAAAATTGGTTTTATCCCGGTTGTTGCCAGCTAAAACCACGACGTTTCCCGCTTTCTCCGACAGCATTTTCTGAAGGAAATCATCACCGGCATAAACTTTTTCGTCCCAATGCGTAGGCTTATCCGGGCTATCGTTGTATTGTTTGATCAGCGCAAGATGAGCCTGTAAATCCTGATCGTCTTTTGGTGCGTAAACATGCACTTGCGGGTCCACTCCAGGATATTCTTTTTTCTGTACCAGGGCAGCATGGAAATGTCCGGGATTCAGCGTAATCAACTTTACCCGATTGCTCGTATCCTGATTCTCATCCGTATCTTCTTTTCGTTCCGATGAAGAATTACAGGAAAACATAGCCATCGAAGATAACATTCCCCCTAATATAAACACGTTTCTGATTGACTTATTGAACTTCAAACTCATCTTAATATGTTAGATTAACCTTTTACATAGTTCGTCCCGTAAGGGGATCGTTGCTCACGAGAAAGCAGGCGATTAGCCTCTTCGTCGCCGATAAATTCCTCCTTCTGCGCATCCCATTGTAACTTACGCCCCAACTTCATAGCAATATACCCGACCAAACAGGCCGTACTGGAGCGTTGTGCAACCTCAATCGGGCTAATGGTCTCAGCGGTTCCCTCTTGTATACATTCCAGCCAGTTCGTATGCTGCTCCGGGCTTTCATAAAGATGAACTTCATCCGATCCGATAACAGAACCCAGAATTTTAGGATCACTTGCCGAGAAGGATTTCGCCGCATCTTTGCCGGAAGGCACCGGATCCGAGGCAGTCATCCCCACATTTCCCCGGGAGACAAATATCCACCCATCTGTTCCCTCAAAACGTACGCCATTAGGATGTGTGTCCTGGATATCCATAACCACGTCGTTTGGATAGGTTGCCAGGATATGATATTTTCCGTGTACATCCCAAAGGCCAGATGTTGGATAGGTCGCTTTTCCTTCCACTTCCAGTGGCCCGCCCAGTTCAGTATCCATGCCCCAGTGAGCGATGTCCAGGTGATGGGATCCCCATCCGGTGATCATGCCCGCGCAGAACTGATCACAACGCAACCAGCCGGGCCTTTCTCCGTCGATTGCTTCCTGCGAATGTACGCGATCCTTCGTATAATAGACTTCCGGGGTCGACCCCAACCAGAAATCGTAATTCAGGTTCGCCGGAACGGGCATTTTTTCGGTGCTACCTCCGGCAGGATCGATAGGCAGGCCAATGACTACCCGCTGCAATTTACCAATCCGTCCATTTCTCACCAACTCGCA
>JBMDWN010000329.1:0-4210 GCA_048595275.1 Olivibacter sp.
CGGTAAAGTCCTTCTTTTTCCAAAAATGACCGGGCAACGGACTCAGGGTTACGACCGAGAAAATCCACCTGGTAATTCAGTTCCACCATCATGGAATCGTTTATGTGTCCGGCAAGCTGATCTATGATAGATTGCAGCTCAGGGTGACGGTCCAATACGTCCTGCCGCACAATCGGTGCTGCCCAGTAGGGTGGGAAGAGGTGCTTATCATCAACCAGCATCTGCAGATCAAAAGCCTTGATCCGGCCATCAGTACTGTAACCTGCTATTACATCCAGCTCGCCTTCATGCGTAGCTTCGTACATCAGCGCATCATTCAACACCACCGTACGCATATCCAGATCATACCGGGCCTTTAAACCTTCGTAACCGTCCATCCTGCCCATGAATTCGGGTGGGAAACCGGCAAGCAGGCTACCCCGGTAGGCTGTCGGAGCAAAATATAACAAGGATAGCAGTACGGGCGTAATGAAGAGAATAGAAAAGCGTCGCATGAGCTTCTTCCATTCGAGGTGCTGAAGCAGTCCTAAGAGCCCATCCAGGATCAAAGCAAGCAGCGCAGCAGGGATGGCCCCGGCTAAAATCATATGTGTATTGTTCAGGGCAATACCCGCAAATATAAACTCGCCCAGGCCACCGGCTGCTATGTAGGCTGCAAGCGTGGCAACGCCGACATTAATTACGGTAGCCGTTCGGACTCCAGCCAGAATTACGGGGAAGGCCAGCGGCAACTCCACTTTTACCAGCTGCTGCCACGGGGTCATTCCCAGACCTCTGGCAGCTTCTAACACGTCTTTATCCACGCCTTTTATACCGGTATATGTATTCCTCAGGATCGGGAGCAATGCATATAAAAAAAGCGTAACGATGGCCGGTTTTATCCCGATACCGGCAAATGGTATCAGGAAGCCCAACAGGGCGATGCTGGGGATGGTCTGGAGAACGCCTGCAAAAGCCAGGACAGGCTTCGCAAGATAGGCTTTTCCGGTAATAAGAATACCCAGGGGAATAGCGATTAACATGGCGAGCGAAAGCGACAGGAAGGTCAGGCCGATATGCGTGAGCGTCTGGTCCAGCAAGGTGCCCGACTGCTGTACGAGAAACTGCAGAAAGGTAGCGGTATCGTTCATCCCGACTTATTTTTGAAACGGGAGAATACATCGTTCAACAATGCGAGTCCCTCCTGATTGCCCTGATTTAGAAAACAGGACAGTGCCTGCCACATCGACTCATCTTTAATCATCCAATCTTGCAGGGTTTCCCTAAGCCGGGGGAGCAGAGCGGTCAACTCATCCGATACCATTCGTAACGGAACAGCCTTCCACTCCAGCTCCGTTCGGTTGAAATCGAAGAAATGTCGGGTAAAGTCGTTCCTCGGGTGAAATAACAGTTCCTGTGGAGTAGCGACCTGTTGGATACAACCTTTATCCATCAGACAAATCCGGTCGCCATCGGCAATCGCTTCTTCAACATCATGCGTAACCATGATCACCGTTTTCTCATACAGCTCATCATTTCGAAGTAACTCGTTCCGGATGCTGATCCTGGTTACCCGGTCCAGGGCACCAAAAGGTTCATCCATCAATAAGACAGGCGCATGACCCGCCAGGGCACGGGCAAGCCCCACACGCTGCTTTTGTCCCCCGCTCAGTTCTGCAGGGTAAGCGTCCTTCAAATTCTTATAGTCAAGTTGAAATTTATACATCAACTCGTTGATGCGCTCCCGGATTTTATCCCGACCCCAGCCGAGCAGTCTAGGAATCACCGCGATGTTTTCCGATACGGTAAAATGCGGAAAAAGGCCATGGTTCTGAATAACATATCCGAAATGCCGCCGGAAGAGGCTAGCGTTTTCTTCAGCATAAGCTAATCCTTCAATGTCGACGGAACCGCTGCTGGGCTCAACAAGGCGGTTGATCATACGGAGTAGCGTTGTTTTGCCGCTTCCGCTGGTACCCAGCAGCACAAGACGTTCGCCTTTTCTGACGTCAAGTTGCACATCCTTTACCGCGAAGGTTTCGCCATAGCGTTTGGAAACCTGATTTAAATGGATCATATCAATCCGATTCAAACTGGCTGAATAAGTTATTCAACGCTTCAGCATAAGTAGGATGGGCAAATATCTGCTCAGAAAGATCCTGGGCTTTCAAATTTCCCAGCATCGCCATCTGGATGCTTGTCAGCGTCTCACCCGCAACGCTTCCAATCAGAGAGGCCCCGAGAATTTTGCCGGAACCTTTTTCAACCAGCACTTTCATCAATCCTCTGGTATCCCCGACCTCCGCAGCGCGTGCTACTTTGTTCATCGGCATAGAAAGCACCTGGTAGTGAAGGTTTTCTTTTTTTGCCTGGACTTCGTTCAAGCCTATGCGGGCAAGTTCGGGATCGGTAAACACTACATAAGGTATTAATCTTCCGCTCGTCGATGCCTCCTGCTGGTCCAGCAAATTCTTCCGAACCACTACGTAGTCGTTGTAGGCGACATGTGTGAACGCAAGTCCACCTTTGACATCCCCAAGCGCGTAAATGCCCTCAATGGACGTCTCCAGCCTCTCGTTCACAATAATTTCGTCTTTCTCGTTGATCTTTACGCCTGCTTTATCCAGGCTGAGTCCGTCGATATGCGGTCTCCGGCCGGCAGCCACAAGCAGATGGCTTCCAATGAGCGATTCGCGCTTTCCGCTGCTTTCCACTTCCAACTGATATTTGCCATCGCTTTTGTCGACGGATCTGACCTTAGCCCCGATTTTAATGTCGAGCCCCTCATCACGAAGGATCTTGAGCAATTCTTCCGCAACATCCCGATCTTCTTTCGGCAAAAAAGCATCGCCTGCTTCCAACATAGTTACGCTGGAACCCAGGCGGGCAAAAAGCTGCCCCAGCTCGAGAGCAATGTATCCGGCACCTATAATAAGAAGCTTTTCTGGTAACTCCGGAATCGACAGCAGTTCTGTCGAAGTCAGGAAACCGTGCGCAGTAAGTCCGTCGATATCCGGTATGGCGGGGCGGGCTCCTGTGTTTATGAAGATAAGTGGTGCGGTGACACCCGTTTTCCGGGATTCATCCAGGGAAATTTGTAATTCTTTGGGGCCAGTGAATTGTGCTTTACCCATCAGGACATCCAGGTTTTCTGTATTCTCCAGCGCTTCTGTATTGTTCTTTCGTGAAATCTCTACCAAATCCGCCCTTCTTTTCTGGACCGATGATACATCAACCTGATTGAGGGTGGAATCGATTCCCCAATGACTGCTGATCCGAACGTCTCTGGCAATTTTCCCGGAGCTGATCAAGGTCTTGCTCGGCGTACATCCATCGTTGACGCAGGTCCCTCCAATGAATCGTTTTTCGACGATCAGTGTCTTTTTTCCCGCCTTTGCAAGCGCTGTCGCCAATGGGTTTCCTGCCTGTCCGGATCCAATAATGATCGCGTCGTATTTCTTCATAATCCTTTGTTTTTGCGGTCTTTCTAACTGCACTTCATGACAACAAACTGAAAGCCCTTTTGATTGATACTCGTATCTTTGCTTTATGTCTTCTCTTCATACATCCGACGATACCATTGTTGCCCTGGCAACTCCGGCCGGTACCGGAGCAATCGGCGTTATCCGGCTTTCAGGGCCTCAAGCTATTTCCATAGCCAATGCCGTGTTTAAAGGCAAAGATCTCAGCCTGCAGGCGTCTCACACCATTCATTTTGGCACTATACGAGATGAAGCTGAAGTTGTAGACGAAGTCCTGGTGAGTCTGTTTATCGCGCCCCATAGCTACACCCGGGAAAATGTCGTAGAAATTTCCACCCATGGGTCTCCTTATATCCAGGAGCGCTTACTCAAATTATTGATGCAAAATGGTGCCCGGGCGGCTAAAGCGGGAGAGTTTACCCTTCGGGCTTTTTTAAACGGAGCTATGGATCTGTCTCAGGCAGAAGCGGTGGCTGATCTTATTGCTTCCAACTCCAGTGCATCGCATCAGGTGGCGATGCAGAAAATGAGTGGTGGTTTTTCGAATGAGTTGAAGGACCTGAGTACACAATTGATCCACTTTGCTTCGATGATTGAGCTTGAACTGGATTTCTCGGAGGAGGACGTAGAATTTGCCAATCGCGATCAGTTAAAGCAATTGATCGGGCGGATTGACCAGGTGCTTCACCGCCTGATCTTATCGTTCGATCAGGGAAATGTGCTTAAAAACGGTGTGCCCGTTGTCATTG
>JBMDWN010000330.1:0-4656 GCA_048595275.1 Olivibacter sp.
TATGTTTCCATAGCCGGAGTAATCGTATTATCATATATGCACTCAATTTAATGCCGGAGGTCCCGGCTGGTTTGGAGTGCAAATTTAGAAATAATCCATAATGTATACTTATTTTATAGATTATTTAGATTATTATGACAATAGCGGATCTGGAACCCTGGAAAAAAGGAAAGCCCAGCGTTTAGGCCAGGCTTTAACAGATCAATCTACCTTCAGAACGAAGAGATTACTTTGAATCAATCCCCATTTTTTCCAACACTTCAGAAGTCACCCCGGTAGAAGAGTAACCACCGTCGTGGTATAGATTCTGCATCGTGACCATGCGGGTAAGATCAGAGAACAAGGTAATGCAATAATCAGCGCATTGTTCGGCTGAGGCGTTACCCAGCGGAGACATGGCATTCGCGAAGTCGAAAAAGTCGCCGAAACCTTTAATGCCGGATCCCGCTGTTGTTTTAGTCGGAGACTGAGATACGGTATTTACCCTCACCTTTTTAGCAACTCCGTAAT
Organism: Olivibacter sp.; assembly: GCA_048595275.1. GTDB lineage: Bacteria > Bacteroidota > Bacteroidia > Sphingobacteriales > Sphingobacteriaceae > Olivibacter. Next base: position 511 of record JBMDWN010000330.1, read on the forward strand.
GGTATCCAAAGCTGCGGGCAATGGACTCCAGCATAGCCTTGATGTCGGCCATGTCGTTATAAAAAGAATAAGCGCGTTGTGCAGCAGTGTAAGTAAGGCCGACTACACTTCCCCACTCATTAATCGCATCCAGCTTCATGGCAACGCTCATCATTTTATGAAAAGACAAAGCCGAAACATCGATGCCCTTCTGGAAATAATCGTAATTCGCTTCCGCGTACGGGACGTTCTTCCGGACATTCACGCTCATGCCGATTGAATGCAGGACAAAGTCAATTTTTCCGCCCAGAACTTCCTGAGATTTTGTGAATAAGTTGGTCAGGTCCTCTACGCTGGTGGCATCCGCAGGAATAATTTCAGAGCCGGTTTTTTCGGCCAAAGCGTTCAGCTCGCCCATACGCATCGCAATCGGTGCGTTCGTAAGAACGAAGCTTGCGCCTTCTTCATGTGCCTTTTCCGCAACCTTCCAGGCGATGGAGCTGGAATTCAGCGCACCGGAAATGATTCCTCTTTTGCCTTTTAATAAATTATAAGCCATATGCTACGTTATCGTTGTGAACAGATTGAATTAAGAAGGGGTAAAAATACAATATTTTGTTTACAGTCGCTAATGCAGGGTGTCCTATTGCAGGCGGTCTTCATTCCAATCCCCTTCGGCCAGGATTTTACCGTTCTTCCCATAATAAGTGCCTTTTCCATGGCGTTTATCATCTTTCCACTCCCCATCGTAACGCTCGCCGTTAGAGAAGGTATACACGCCGTAGCCGTCCCGTCTTCCAAATTTATATTTGCCCTCATAAACGTCGCCATCTTTCCATTCGAAGCGTCCGTCGCCATGTCGCATATTGTCTCGCCATTGGCCCTCATAGATACTTCCGCTGTCAAACACCCCTTTTCCCTGTCCAGTTGCCTTTCCATTCACGGTGTTTCCTATATACAGCACATGCGCTCCGTGTATACTTTCAAATTCGAAACTGGTGTTTTGTATCCTCGCTTCAGATTCCAGAGGCATTTGTCGGGTACTATCCGCGCTGTTGGGCATGGATTCAGCCAGCAGCTGGTCAAGATCAGCTTCCGGGAGACTGTCCGCTATCTCCGGCGGTGACGGCAACGTGCTCATTCGGTCCGGTTTCTGCTCAAGGGGTTGAGCAGGCCGGCTTGACCCGGTCGAGTCATAATCCGTCATATGACTGGCCATTTTTCGAAAAGTAAGGTTCGGATGCTCTTTTATTTTTTGTTCGAGGGCTTTCCATTCATTTCCCTCTTTGCCAACAGCCTCGAAAAGAGCCTGGAGCGTCCGGTAACGATTGGCGTGTTCCAGCAGTTCAGCTGCAGATCTTCCTTCGAAGCCTACAGTATCTGTGGGGTTAACCGACGGACGGTTCTCGTTTAAGGTTCGTCTTCCGATATAGAACCCGCCACCTGCTGTAATCACGCTCAGGAAGAGGCCGGTCATTATCATTGTTTTCTTCGTGTTCATCATTTTCTAATCAACATATTTTACTGGCCGGAACGAGCGTTTTCCAATATTGCTCAGCTGGTCGATGTATATTCCAATCATCAAACCCCGGTCATGGTCAAATTCAAAACCCGTTGCTCCCCTTGTACGGATCCGGTCTACATAACGCACCTCTGCCCGTATCGCATTTAAAAAGCGGTATCCAATGCCCAGATAGACCCTGTTCTGGTTGAACGTATTCAGGTATACGTTTTTACCGAAATTCAGGCCCAACTCCGCTGAACCTGCGAAGTAGATCACCTTATTCTCGTAGAAATCGGAATTCGTCAGCATAGCCCGCAACCGATAGCGAAAGCGGAAGCGGTTGAAATAGCGGTATTGCTCTGTATTCGGGTTTTCCTGCCAACGCATTTCATAACGGTATCGCCAGGTGTGCATCAGGCGATTGTTGAGGTGCTTGTAATGATGGAAGAACTGGAAAGTCGTTCTCAGTTCGTGATAGGGGAGGCGACTGAGATCTTCGGGCTTACCTACGTACTCCGTTGTATACATGTAGCCTAAAGGAGCAAATGAAAGCCTTGCGTTTTTTGATACCTGGTAGTTCACCCAGGGCCGGATGCTTGTCCGAAGGTGGGCATCGAACATGCTGCCCTGGTTCAGTTCATTTTTAGTCCGGTAAATGAAGTCCAGGCCAAAACCCCATTTATTCTCAAAAATCTCATTGAACTCTGTCTTGTGCCAGAAGACAGCATGAGGATAAGTCACGCGTTCCTGGGCAAAAGAGCTGTGAAGGTTAAGGAAAAGGAGAAAGCCCGCAAGAGCAATTAAAAATTCTTTAGCACTAGAAAAAAGCATTCAAAAAATGGATTTCCGCAAATATGTCTAAAGAGTATTAGACTCGAATTAGAAATCCCTTTTTAGTAGAATTTTTGCGTGTTCCATTGCTGCTTTTCCCGGCTGATCGCCACTCAACATCCGGGCAACTTCCAATATTCGTTCTTCCCCTTCAAGCATTCTAAGCTGTGTATGGGTAGACCCTTCTTTATCTTCCTTAAAAACCTGGTAATGCTGATTTCCTTTGGAGGCAATCTGGGGTAAGTGCGTAATCGCGAAGACTTGCATACGGCCTGCCATCCTTTCCATAATTTCTCCCACTCTCAGAGCAACTTCCCCCGAAATACCGGTATCGATTTCGTCGAAAATAATGGTCGGAAGAGCTGTATGCGCGGCAATCAGGGATTTGATAGCCAGCATGAGACGAGATAACTCGCCCCCGGAGGCAACCTTTCCGGTAGGTTTAGGTTCCATACCTTTATTGGCACTGAAAAGAAACTGAACTTCGTCTTTGCCAGAGCGTTTGAGCTGCTCCGATTCGGTCAGCGAAACCAGAAACCGTGCGTTCGGGATGCCAACCTCCTGTAAAACACCCGTTACGGTTTGTTCAACCTGCGCTATGACGGCCTGCCTCGACTTACTCAGCTTAAGTGCCAGAGACAGGGATTGATCTAAAAGCTGTTGTTTTTTATCAGATAAACGCTGGATATCATCAGCATGACCGCTGATATCGCTAAGCTTTTGTTCCAGGTCACGCTGAATTTCCAGCAAATCATTGCTTCCCTCCGCATGGTGCTTCTGTTGCAGGCTATAAAGTAAGCTGAGGCGTTCATTGATGTAATTCAGTCGCTCCTGATCGAACACCATAGCTTCCCCCTTATAGTTCAGGTCATCCGCGATATCCTTGACTTCGATGTATGCCGCCTGAAGACGTTGAGTGAGTTCATTCAGGCTGGTCTGGTAACGGCTACTCTGTTCCACCTGCTGCAGTGCTTCTTTCAGAAGCTGAACAGCCGACGGCTCCTGCTCGTTTAGCTGATAATGTGCGCCAAGCAAACCCTTTTTTATTTCTTCAGCGTGACTGAGCTGGTTTTGTTCGGCCTCCAGCAACTGTTCTTCATCCGGTATCAGCTTGGCCTGGATGAGCTCATCATACAGAAACTGATGATAGTCGGCTTCCTGCTCAGCCTGCTTCTGGCTACCTTCCAGCGCGGCAAGCCTGGAGCTAACCTCCCGGTGCTCGCGGTAAACAGCCTCGTACGCCTCTTTTATCTTCCGGTTATTTGCCACAGCATCCAGGGTAAACAACTGAAACGCTTCTTCCGCAATCGATAAGGTAGCATGCTGTGCGTGTATATCAATCAGTTTTTCACTGAGAACCTTCAGGTTGTTCAGGGTAATCGGCGTATCGTTAACGAAAGCCCGCGATTTTCCATCTGGGCTAATCTCGCGGCGGATGATGGTTTCCGCTTCATAATCCAGGTCGTTGGCTTCAAAAAAATCCTCCAACGGATAGCCTTCAATCCTGAAATGACCCTCAATAACACATTTCTTGGTGTCGTTGTAGAAATATTTACTTTCGGCCCGCTGTCCCATAATCAGCCCCAGTGCACCAAGAATAATGGATTTTCCAGCCCCCGTTTCCCCGGTGATGATGTTCAGCCCTTCGCTTGGATTAACTTCCAGCTGATCTATCAAGGCGTAATTCCGGATGGATAATTTGCTTAACATAGCCCCCTTTTAGATCAGCAAAGTTAAAGCTTTAATCGCTATTCAGCTCAGCATCTACAGAAATCCTGACGTTAAGCGCTTTGGAAACCGGACAATTTTTCTCAGCATCCGCTACAAGTTCT
>JBMDWN010000331.1:0-14290 GCA_048595275.1 Olivibacter sp.
GGATCTTCGCAAGAGTGGGTCGCTTCCGGTGAGGCAAAGGGGCTAAACGAATTGAGAGGCTTTTTTTACGATGAAGGCCGCTTCCGTTCCAGTACGGAGGAGGCTGCGGAAGTGGAAGTTACGGAAGCAGGAAGTCTCAGAACGACTATACGGGTGCGGGGCTCACTGGCCGGACATCCCTTTACTCAGGAGATTCGTCTTTATCCGCAACGCACGGGATTCGATGTTAAGCTGCAGAGTGACTGGAAGGGGCCGGTCTCCATTGGAAAGTATGACGACTCAGATTTACGCTTCGAGAACCTGGAGAAAGCTTTTTATAACAATCGGTATAAGCTCCTGACGCTTTTTCCGCTAGCCATAGACGAGCAAAAGGTGTCAAAAAATGCCCCCTTTGATGTAACGGAAAGTCGACTTGAAAACACATTTTTCAATCGATGGGACAGCATTAAAAATAACGTCGTGCTGGATTGGGTTGATGTGGCTGATGGAAAAGGGGAAAGGGGTATGGCCCTATTAACGGATCATACAACTTCTTACGCGCATGGTGAAGATCATCCGCTTGGCCTGACCGTGCAATACAGCGGTAAAGCCCTTTGGGGAAGGGACTACTCAGTAGATGGCCCGACGATAGTAAACTACAGCCTTTTTCCGCATACCGGAAACTGGGCAGAAGGGGGAGTCTGGGCGGAAGGAGACCGGAAGGCCAATCCGTTGATTACCCTCCCGGATCAAGACCGTAATGGAGCTGTTTCGGCAGCAGATAAGCAGTTGTCTCTTATCCGTTTTGACAAGCCAGGTTATGTATTGAGTGCGCTTCAGGTGGATCAGAACGATCTGCTGATGCGGATTTTTAATGCTGCCGGAACAGCTGATTCGATCGGTGTAGCCGTTGGTTTGCCCATCGCGTCAGCCGCGCTGGAAGACTTGGACCAATCAGTCGTCCGTATGCTGGAGATTGATACGAAGCGAGGCCTGATGAATTTATCTATACCACGATTCGGCTTTCAAACCGTGAGAATAAAACTAAAAGAAACAGAATAATGAGATTCATAACAACCATCGCTGCACTGATGTTCAGTTTGGTGCAAGGGATTTACGCACAGCAGATTGAACCTTTTGAAAAAGGGGACCGTGTGGTATTTGCCGGCAACAGCATTACCGAGGCCGGACTCTATCACAACTACATCTGGCTTTACTACCTCACCCGCTTTCCGGAGCGTGAGCTGCAGGTTTTCAATGGAGGCATCGGCGGAGATGTTGCCGGACAAATCTATGATCGTCTTGAGGTTGATCTGTTCGGTAAAAAGCCGACGGTTTTGGTAGTGACGTTCGGGATGAACGACAGCAAATATTTTGAGTACGGCGATACGACGAAAACGGAGCAGGTGCGGAAGAATGCCGTAGAAACATCGCTGGCGAGCTTTCGAAAAATTGAGGATGAACTCAAAAAACATCAGGGCCTGCGTAAGATTATAATGAGCTCGTCCCTCTATGATGAAACCATGCAGAATAAGGACAACTATTTTCATGGTAAAGCAGCAACCATGGAGGCCATTGCACGCTTCCAAGAAGAAACCGCCCAAAGGAATGGCTGGGATTACGTAGACCTGCTTCACCCTATGTCCGATATCACCCGGCGTGAACAGGCAAAAAAAGCTGATTTTACCCTGACAGGCCCGGATCGGATCCATCCGGGAAGTGCCGGCCATTTTGTAATGGCCTACCTGTTCCTGAAGGATCAGGGTATGGCCGGAAAGCCGGTTGCCGTTGTGGACATCAATGCTTCAGAGGCGAAGGTCAAGCAAACGGAGAATGCTCGTGTTTCGGCTTTAAAGGCGACTCCGGAAATGGTTTCTTTCAAGTACCTTGCCAGTGCTTTACCCTTTCCGATCGATACCGTGCCGCGCGTATGGCAGAACTGGCAGACGCAAAAGGAGGCGCTTGAGGTTATTCCATTCACGGAAGAAATGAATCAGGAAATCCTTAAAGTTGCGGGACTGAAAAGCGGAATGACCTATGAGCTCAGACTCAACGATGAATCCATGGGCCAATTTACAGCTCAGCAGATATCTTCAGGAATCAATCTGGCAACGATCACCAGTACCCCTCAGTACAAACAAGCAGAAAGGCTGATGGAGCTGAACCGGCAGCACCGGGAACTGGAAAATAAATTTCGGAACTACTATTGGGTCAATTATGATTTCCTCAAAGAAAAGGGATTGCTCTTTGACGACTCTGAGGTGGCGCGTGATACGGTCATGAACAACCAGGACAATATCTGGCTAAAATCAAAAACGGAGGACTACGAACGGGTTCGGGTCGCTTCCACGAGAAAGAAATTGGAGCAGGAAATGGCTGCTATCAGAAAAAAGCTTTACAGCCAAAATCGTCCGCAATCCATTCAAGTTACTCTAACTGCTGTACGCTAAGTCTAAAAGAAATGAAGTTTGTTCATCCAAGCGCTTATCTGATTTTTCTAGGACTCTTATTTTTCGGGAGGGCGTGCGCCGAGAATTCCCCGGTAGATTACGTTAATCCTTTCATCGGGGCAAGCACCAGTGTGGGGGCGGCGGGTATTTACCATGGATTGGGAAAGACTATTCCAGGAGCCACTACACCGTTCGGCATGGTACAAGTCAGTCCAAACACGATAACGGGCGGTGATAACGGATCGGGTTATAGTTATGAACATAAAACCATCGAAGGCTTTGCCCTGACGCAATTGAGTGGGGTGGGTTGGTATGGCGATCTGGGTAATTTTCTGGTAATGCCGTCCACCGGAAAACTCCAGACTTATGCCGGAAAGGAAGGGGGAAGCGGGGGCTACCGGAGTGCTTACGACAAAGCTTCTGAAAAGGCCTCTGCCGGATATTACGGGGTTCAGCTTACGGATCACCATATCGGCGTTGAGCTGACAGCAGCAGCACACAGCGGGATCATGCGTTTTACGTTTCCCGAAAATGACTCTTCGCGTATACAAATTGACCTGGCAAGGAGGGTTGGCGGTACTTCTACGGAACAGAAGATTGAGGTGATGGACGATCAGCATATTTCCGGATGGATGAAATGCACGCCTGATGGAGGTGGATGGGGAAATGGAGAGGGGCAGGCAGAATATACGGTCTATTTCTACGCCTCTTTCAGTAAGCCGTTGAACGATTTCGGTGTCTGGGAGGCATCCATTCCAGACAGCGCTGTGCGGAAAAGAGACCAGGTTGTATCGGAGTATTATCAGGATTGGGTTGCGGCCTCTTCCGTGCAGCCCGGGCAAAGAAAAGCACAAGGTAAACACCTTGGTTTTTACACTTCTTTTGCTACTACGGCACAGGAAGAGGTGCTGATGAAAGTGGGCATTTCATTTGTGGACGAAGCCGGTGCCAAAAGAAATCTCGAAAAGGAAATCGGTAACCGCGATTTCGATGCCGTACACCAGGCCGCCCGCATGAGCTGGGCTGAGGCATTGGATCGCGTAAAAGTGAGCGGAGGTACGGAAGAGGAGAAAACGGTATTTTATACCGCACTCTACCGGACCATGATCGACCCGAGAACCATGCAAGACGTTGACGGGCGGTATCCGGGTGGCGAAGGGCGCATTCATCGGGCTGAAGCCGGACGTATACGTCGTACTGTGTTCAGCGGATGGGATGTCTTCAGAAGCCAGATTCCATTGCAGACGATCATTAATCCGGCAGTAGTCAACGATCTGATCCACTCACTTGTGGACCTGGCGGGAGAAAAGAAGCGTGACTATTTCGAGCGCTGGGAGCTGATGAACGCCTATACCGGCTGTATGATCGGAAATCCGGCTGTTAATATTCTGGCCGAAGCCTATCGTAAGGAGATCCGGGACTATGATGTTGAAGAGGCCTACCGCCTTGCAAGGGGTTCGCTGAAAGAATCCGGAAACGGAGGTAGGCTTTATACGCCCGGCCAGCAGGGCATTTCAATGACCCTGGAATATGCCTACAACGATTGGAGCCTGGCAATGCTTGAGAAGCAGTTGGGGAAAAGCAGCGCGTCAGCTGCAAGTCTGAAACGTGCACAGGCCTATCGGAAGTTGTTTGATCCGGAGAGAAAATGGTTTCGTCCAATGGATGATCAAGGGCGTTTTTTACCCTGGCCGGAAAAAGGCCGGGAAGAACACGGCTATGGCACCACGGAAAGCAATCCTTACCAGCAGGGGTGGTTTGTACCACACGATGTGGATGGGCTTGCAGCGTTGCTGGGCGGTAAAGAGGCCATGGTGGCGGATCTTGAAGACTTTTTTAATAAAACGCCTTCTGATTTTAGCTGGAATGATTTTTACAATCATGCCAATGAGCCCGTACATCACGTCGTTTTTATGTTCAACCGCTTGGGCAGGCCTTCACTGACGCAAAAATGGAGCAGGGAGATTTGCAAGCGAGCTTACCACGATGCCGTAGAAAGCGGACTGGTGGGTAACGAGGACGTTGGCCAGATGTCTGCCTGGTATGTGTTGGCATCCAGCGGGCTGCATCCGATAGCGCCATCGGATGGTACATACGAAATTACCAGTCCGGTATTTAAAGATATACGGATAAAGGTTGGTAAACCAGACGGATCCACTTCGGAATTTCGGATTAAAACGGAGAATTATGGCGAAGCTAATCGCTATATCGCGTCAGCCAGCCTCAATGGAAAAGTCTTGAGCAATTTGTCTTTGACTCATGCGGATCTGCTCGCCGGGGGGGAGTTAACGTTACATATGTCCGACTTACCAAAGGATAACTATTGACATAAGAAATTAAATAACCATTATGATACAATAACCATTAAAAGAACCATTATGAGACACTTTACCATGCTTATGATCATAGGCATAGCCACGCCTTTGTTCATTTCCTGTAGTAAACAGGGCTTTTTAGACCAAACGGTGACATCTGATCTGACCGAAGAAATGGTTTTTTCTGACAGCCTGTACACGGTACAGTTCCTGAATGATATTTACCGTGATATTGGTTTTTCGGAACATCCCAACCGCTTTGAAAACGGCGGTCTGGACGCCGCTTCTGACGAATCCAGACCTCAGCGATCGATTGATGTAACCACGTCGGTCCTGTTTTCATCGGGCACCATTACAGCTGCCAGTATTGAATCAGATGGCTGGCTGACGCCTTACCAGAACATCCGAAAGGTGAACCAGTTGCTGAAAAATATTCCTAAGGCGCCTATAGCGGAATTCCAGAAAAGACTAATGATTGCCGAAGCCCGCTTTTTGCGTGCATGGTATTACTTTACACTCGTCAAACACTATGGAGGTGTTCCGCTGATCGGAGATACGGTATATACCTTTACGGATCGTATTCCGGCGGTTCGGGCAAGTTTCGGAGATTGCATTGAATACATCGTAAACGAATGCGATGCCGTACGAGGGCAGTTGCCTTACCGGCAGATCCGGGGAGAATACGGAAGGGCCGGCGGGGGATCCTGCGATGCGTTGAAGATGCGAACGCTCTTGTATGCGGCCAGCCCGCTTTACAACCGCCCGAACAGCAATCCGCTGTTGGGCTATACCGCAGCAGATCCGGAACGCTGGCGACTTGCGGCAGAAGCGGCGGAACGGGTTATTGCCTCAGCGCAGTACAGCCTGTACGAAGAAAACAACAGTCCGCCAGGAAGGGCCTTTTACACGGTTTTTACGCTACGCGAAAACCTGGAATACATCATTGCCCGGATGCAGCCGACAAATAAGGAGCTGGAAGAAATCTGGCAACCTCCTTCCCGCGGAGCGGCCAAGGGCGGATTTCCTTACCAGGAGACGGTGGATGCTTTTGGTATGGCCAATGGAAAGGCAATTACCGAAGGAGACAGCGGTTATGACCCGCAGAACCCTTACGAAAGGCGTGATCCCCGCCTGGCTTATAGCTTCATAAAGGATCAGACGGCAATAGCCAATAACCAGGGTGCCATCGTTCCGGTAAACATTTACCTGAATCCCGACGGTACGCCATCCAGTCAGGATGCCATTTATTCGGGTACACCTACCGGCTATTATACAAACAAAATGCTGAACCCGGAACATGCTGCAAACTTCATTCATGGAGGTAATCGCAATTTCCCGTTGCTGCGCTATGCGGAGGTGCTGTTGTCGTATGCTGAGGCATTAAATGAGTACGGCGGGCCATCGGCCAGCGTGTACCAGTCCGTTGAAGCCGTCCGCCGCCGGGCAGGGCTGGATCCGTTCGCCTTACCGCAAGGCCTTTCGCAGGAGGAGATGAGGCAACGTATCAGAAACGAAAGGCGCGTTGAACTGGCCTTCGAAGGACACCGGTTCTGGGATGTACGCCGATGGCTCCTCGGGGAAACGCAGAACCAGCATATGCATGGAATGGAAGTGACAAGAGACCGGGGACAGGTAAGCTACAAGATTGTTGAAGTGGATAAGCATAATTTCCGCCCGGAAATGTATTACTGGCCAATTCCGCTGGCGGAAGTCGGGAAATCCCCCGAACTGGAGCAAAACCCAGGCTATTGATCTGAAAGCATAAATAGAATAAACCTAGAATCAATACGATGAACAACATACAGTTAAACCTGAAGAATGCGTTTCTCCTTTTGCTCTTTACGGCATCGGTCGGTGCTTGCAAAATGGAAGAAGTGGCGACTATTGAAGCTCCGAAGGAAGTGAGGGGCATCTGGCGCATTAACCGCGCGGTGAGAAACGGAGCGGATATAACGGAAAAATTTAATTTCGGCGATTTCAGAATCGAATTCAAGGACGATGGTAGTTATGAACTTTCAAATCCCATTCCTTTTATTGTCAGCTCCAACGGCACCTTCGCGCTGGACGATCCGCAGTATCCTTTTCAGATAACGTTTAGCGAGACGACTGGCAGCGATGAGGTAAGATCAAATTTTGACTACCCCATAGTGGAAGGTAAAAGGCAACTTTCACTAACCTTCAATACGGGTTGCAGCTCCAACAGCTACGTATACACCCTGATCTCTGATCAAAATTAAACCGGATGATTATGAGAGCAATTGAAAAATTCTGCAACCGCAGACCACAAGTAAGCAAATGGGGGATCCTGATCTTACTAACCATATCACTGGTGTGCTGCGTATTTCTGGATGGAGTGGAACAACCGGAGAGCATCAACGCAGGAGAGACCTTCGAGGCGACCCTACGCGCCCGTGTGGACGCTGCCCAGGACCGTACGAATGTGCGTTTTATTATCGGGGTGCTGGTTCCGAGAAGCTGGCAGGCTGGTGAGAACACCTCCATAAGTTATACATCGAATTTTGGCAACGGGGAGTTTGTCCGTATTCCAAACAGTGTCCGGGCAGCTAATTCCGGTAACAACCTGAACTGGCCGGATGCGCTAAAAAATAAATTTGGTATCGGTCCTAATCTCATAGACGATATGGAGTGGGTGGTTTTCTGGACCAGGGAGCAATACAATATTGTAAACGGGGATAAACCAAATATCGAGGCCCATATTTCAATCCGCAGTGGCGAGCAGAACATGCGTTTCAAGTTTGGCTATTTCATTGCTTCCAGCGAAGACGGCCTGAACGATTTCCTGGGTGGTCCTGGGGCCCTGTACAAAACCTTATTTACTGACTGTTTTGAGGTAATGGAAGGAGAGGGAGAAGTACAGGATTTCTGCAATCCGCCTCAAACCTTCGTCACGCCTTTTCGCTCGACCGATAACGATATTCTAACCCTTACCTACGACCGGGATATCCTGCCAGGGGAACTGGGTGACGAGATTTACCTGTGCGCTTCTGCTGAATTGTCCGACGGCACTGTAAAAGAGTTTTGCGGCCGGGAGGCTAGCCATCGGCTGTTGCCCGTAGAAGGAGCCAGGGGGCGGTTTGAGATTACTTTCTGGCCGAGGCAGTTCTTTGCCCTGGAAACGGGTGAGTCAATTGTTCGTCTGGACTATTTCTTTGTCAACGCTTCCGGGTCGGTAAAGGTAGGATACGCCAACGATCCTGAAGATCCGTTCACTTTTACTTTCCGATGTGATTAAACCTGATCTTATGAAACGAAAATCCATCATCAAGCGGTTAGGATCCGGCCTAGGTATCCTGATACAAATTATATGCCTGCTCACTGCTGAAAGCACGCAGGCCATGCAGCAGGCTGCCGATACCCTCAGCGGATATTATAAAGAAATCCCGTTAAAAACTTTCGTAGGTGCCCGGTCAACCTTATTAAACCAGGACATCAATACAACACCTGCCACCACTTACCTGCCTGCGATGACTGGCAGACTTCCAGGCTTTTACACCCTGCAAAATAGTGGTTTCAGGCAAACGAGTACAGAACGCAATTATGAAGTGGATATACTGGGCAATGTGCCTATTTCCGGGCAGGGAGTGCCGAGTGAAAACACCGAATACAGTATTGCGCTGCGCGGCCAGATTCCGGTTGTCATTGTAGATGGCATTCAGCGGGATATGTTCTCTCTTGACCCGGATAATATCGAATCCATCACCGTTCTAAAGGATGCTTTATCCACGATTGATCTTGGGCAACGCAGTTCAAGAGGAATCCTGCTGGTTACCACCAGGCGTCCTCAAATCGGCAAAACTAAGATTAACTTCCGCGCTCAGGCTGGTCTACAGGAGGCTTTGAGCCTGCCAACCCCTTTGCCAGCCTATCAGCACGCATACCTGCTGAATGAAGCGCTTACGAATGTTGGAAACCAGCCCGTTTATACCGCGGCAGAATTTGATGCCTTTCGCTCCGGAAGTGATCCCTTTGCCTATCCGGACATCAACTGGTATGAACAGGTTTTCCGGAAGAACGCCCCGATGATGCGCTACAATTTGTCGGCCATAGGTGGAAATAATACGGCACAATATGCCATTGCACTGAATTACAGCGATCAGCAGGGCTTGTTCCGGGAAGATCCGGAAGTGCCCTATAATACGAATTCATCTTTGAAGCGGTATATCCTGAATACCAACGTAAACATCAACATTACAGAGAAATTCAAACTTGGCCTCCAAATGACCGGACGGATTCAGGATGGTAATGAGCCGGGAACCGGCACCCAGAACTTACTGGAAAACGTAAAACGCACGCCAAATGGAGCTTATCCGGTGCGTAATGCCGATGGTAGCTGGGCATCAACGAATTATTTCCAGGACAATGTGCTGGCGCTGGCCACCCGTTCAGGTTACCGGCAGGATAATATGAAAGATGTAATGGCTAACATTGACCTCAGTTACGATCTCGGCGGCTTGCTTGAAGGATTAAAAGCGCGGGGAATGACAAACGTAGCCGTGCAGTCGCTCACTGGTATTGTGCGTCAGCGTCGCGAACCGACTTATCGCATGGCGATCAGCCCGGCGGGCGATACCTCATACAACATCATGGCAACGGCTGCCGCTCAGAGCAACGATTTCAATACGGTATTCAATGCCCGATTCTGGTTCGGACAGCTTGCACTTGACTATGAGAAGCAATGGGCAGGGCATCATATACTGGCAACGCTGCAGGGCGATCAGCGAAGAACGCTTTTTAACTTCGACTTACCGGCGGTGACCACGAACGCTACAGCGAAGATCGCGTACGATTATAAACAGAAATACCTGTTTCAGGCAGCATTGAATGCGAGTGGTTTTAACCGCTACCGACCCGGCTATCAATACGGCCTGTTCTATGCCTTCGGGCTCGGGTGGAACCTTGGTGAGGAAGAATTTATAAAAAATGGTGCGGATTGGATCAATTTGCTAAAGCTGAGGGCTACGTTCGGGCAGACAGGTAATGGAGTGGATAATGCAGGCTACTACGATTACAGGGCTACCTTTTCAGCAAGCAACGGCGGAATTGGTAGCGGCGCTTACCTGGGCGGCACTTCCCGATCGGAACTGAGAGGTTTCTGGGAAAATGGCTTCCTGCCTAATATTCGAACCTGGGAAGGGGCGCATAAGCTCAACATTGGATTGGATATGAGTCTTTTTAACGGAATGCTGGATTTTACGGCGGATGCGTATTACGACCGCTATTTCGATCTTTTACAGACGCGTGGAAAAAGCATCGAACTGATTGGCATCGGTTATCCGTCTGAAAACATCGGTCGCTCGGTGGTCAAAGGAGCAGAGTTCAATCTGACCTTCCGCAATACGGCGGGTCCCTTCAATTACTTTATTGCTCCGAACCTGAGCATTGAGCAAACAGAGCTTAGCTATTTTGACGAGCAGAACCAGCGTTATCCCTGGCAGCAGATGACCGGCCTGCCCCTGGGCGTTCGCATGGGGTATATCGCGGACGGAATTTTTCAGAACGAACAGGAAGTAATGGAAGGCAGCTCGACGATCGGTTACGAGGCTAGCCCGGGAGACATTCGATACCGCGATTTAAACGGCGATGGCATTATCAACCAATTTGACCGCACCCTGATTTCTGCGACAAAACCCCTGATCTATTATGGGGTTAATCTCGGCTTTTCTTATAAGGGTATCAGCCTGAATGCTTTGGTGCAGGGGGTGGGGAACCGGGAGATCTACCTGGATGACCGCGCCATACACGGAGGCTTCTTAGGCTTCGGGGGCTATGAGCAAGCATACCCGCCCATTTTGAACCGTTGGACGCCGGAAACTGCTGAAACGGCGACCTATCCGCGCCTGACCATAGGCAATACCCATAATTACGCAGAATCTTCTTTTTGGTTACGATCCGGGAATTTCATCAGGCTTAAAAATGTCCAGTTAGCCTATGCATTTCCGGAACAGTGGACGGATAAATTGAATCTGAACGGGTTGAGCATTTTTGCAAATGCATTGAACCTGGCTACCTGGGCTGCCTTTAAGGGGCAGGATCCCGAGGTGGGCATAGGTGCTTACCCCATACAGCGGGTGTTCAATTTTGGGTTGAATCTAAACTTGTAAGACATGAATGCATTGATCAATATAAAAGAAAAAAACTTCTTCATTCCGCTAATGATGTTGTTGCTTGCCCTTTCCTCAACATCCTGCAAAAAAGATTATGAGGCTGAACCACTTGAAAACGTTACCATCGATTATGTATTCGATCGCAACGATTCGATTGGCGTAAACGCAGGACGTTATCTGAATGCACTTTACGCGGACATGTTTCCGCGAAGCGTATCGCTTAACCGCATCAGCGGAAATCTGCTGGACGCGGCCTCCGACGATGCTATTCCGGCTAATCTGGATGATAATCCGGCTATACGTCTGCTGCAGGGGCAGTATTCTGCCTACGATCGCATTGATGCGGAAATGGTTTGGGGAGAACTTTTCCAGAACATCCGCGCGGCAACAATCTTTATCAATAACATTGATATCGTGCCGCTGAACGACAGCAAATTTGAAGCGTTGCCCGCAGGGCTTACGGTGAAGAGGACATGGAAGGCAGAGGCCCGGTTCCTCCGCGCTCTTGCCTATTTTGAGCTCCTGAAACGTTACGGCGGGATTCCACTGATGGGCAATGAGGTGCGGAGCCTGGACGACGCGATTGAACTGCCTCGGTTTAGTTATGGCGATTGTGTCGATTACATTGCATCAGAAGTGGACGCCATACGGGATAGCCTGCTGTCTTACCCGGTTTCCAGCCCGTCCACCAACAGTCACCGCGTTACCAAAGGTGCTGCCTTGGCGTTAAAAGCCCGTGTGCTGCTATACGCTGCCAGCCCTTTGTTCAACGGAGGAAATGTGGGGGGAAGCAATCCGCTGACAGGCTATGCATCAGCCGATAACGCACGATGGCAACGCGCTGCTTCCGCAGCAAAGGACATTATTGACCTGGGAACCTATGCGCTAATGGAAGACGTACGGGATGTGTTTACAACCCAATACAATACTGAAATTCTGTTCTTCAAACAGTGGGGAAATAACCGGGATGTCGAGAACACGAACGGGCCCTTCGGGTTTGGTACACAGATCGGTGGCCAGGGCCAGACAAGTCCTACCCAGGAACTGGTAGACGCGTTCCCTATGGCGGATGGCGTGCCGATAACACAAAGTGTTGGCTATGACCCAAACAACCCTTATGCAGATCGGGATCCACGCTTCTACCAAACGATACTGTACAATGGTGCTCGCTGGCTCGGAACTAATCTGCAGACCTTCACAGGCGGACAGAACAGACCAGGCGGCAGCGAACTGCAAACCCGCACCAGCTATTACATACGCAAGTTTATGGGCGATTTTGAAGAGGCTTCACAATACAGCGAAAGCCAGCGGGATTTCATATTGTTCCGCTATACGGAAGTCCTTTTAAATTACGCCGAAGCCTTGAATGAAGCACAGGGACCGGTAGCAGAGGTACTTGAACAATTGAAAAGCCTGCGCAGGCGTGCGGGAATTTTACCCGGAGACGATGGAAACTATGGATTACCGGCACAGGCAGATCAAGCCGCCTGGAGAGCGTTGATCCGAAATGAAAGGCGACTGGAACTAGCCTTTGAAGAACATCGATATTGGGATCTCCGCCGATGGAAGATAGCCGCAGAGAACCTGAATGCCCCGCTGCATGGTATGCAAATCCTGCAAAATGGCGGCCAACTCACCTATAGCCGGGAAGAAGTTATTGAACCGATGTTTACGGATGCTATGTACCTGTACCCGATTCCGGATAGCGAAGTGCTTAAAAATCCGCAGATGCAGCAAAATCCGGGATGGAACTGATGAAGGTGTTTAACCATTTACGAGCTTAAAAATGAAAAGAATTATCATCATATTTTTATTAAAGGCCTGCCTGCTGGGATTGTCGCAGGCATCCGCTCAAACACGCATCATCCGCGGTACGGTGCGTGACCTCACGGGGATTCTCCCGAACGCTACCGTGCGCGAGAAAGGTGTGGAGAAAAACGTGACGTCTTCAGACGACCGGGGTCGGTTTGCCATTGCCTTGCAGGGAAACAGCAATACCCTGGTGGTCAAGTTGCTCGGTTTTGCAGATAATGAAGTTCCGGTGGGTACCGAAAACTACATCGACGTAACGCTTCAGCCATCGAATCAGGACCTTGAGGAGGTGATTGTTGTCGGCTTCGGCACAACAAGGAAAATTACCAATACGGGAGCGGTCAGTTCCGTTTCCGGCGCGGAGATCCGAAATGTCCCAACGGCGAATGTACAGAATACCCTAATGGGTAGAATGCCAGGTTTTGTCTCGCAACAGCGTTCCGGACAGCCGGGACGTGACGCTTCTGATTTTTTCATACGTGGTGTAAGCTCCCTGAACAGTGAAGGGAACCGGCCACTGATCCTGGTAGACGATATTGAATATTCCTATGATCAGCTGCAGCAGATCAACGTCAACGAAATTGAAAGCATTTCGATCCTGAAGGATGCGTCGACAACTGCGATCTACGGGATAAAAGGCGCTAATGGGGTATTGATTGTTACCACCCGGCGAGGCAGCACTGGAAGGCCGCAGATCAACCTCCGACTAGAATCCGGAATTCAGAACCCGATCCGTACGCCGCAATTCCTGAACTCCTACGAGTCCGCACAGCTGATCAACGAGGCGTTCAGAAATGACGGCTTGCCGGAGCGTTTTTCGGACCGGCAATTGCAGCTCTTTCAGGACGGAAGTGATCCTTATGGCCACCCAGACGTCAACTGGTACGATAAAATATTCAAACCGATCGCCTCGCAAACGAATGCAAACATTGATTTATCCGGCGGCTCAGAATCGCTCAGGTATTTTATTTCCGGTGGAGCGCTTACGCAGGGCGGACTGGTACGCGACTTCGATGACCCCAACAATGAAGTCAATACGAATTACTTCTTCCGTCGCTACAACTTCCGGTCCAACCTGGACCTTCGGGCTACTAAAACACTACAGCTCCGATTTGATCTAAGTACCCGATTTGCCGACATCAACGAGCCGAAATCCCTTAATGCAGTGGGGGAGATATACGATTTCAGTAAAATCACCCCTTTTTCTGCACCCTTTATCAACCCGAATGGCAGTTATGCTTATGCCTTCTCGGAGTTTAATCCGGATGCTTTGCCAACGCTGAATGCGCGGCTGGCCAATGGCGGATACAGCCGTACAAAAAGAAGCGATTACAATGCACTGCTTCAGGCCAGGCAGCAACTGGATTTTCTGACCCCTGGACTTGCCCTGACTGCACGTATTGCGTAGGGCGGAATTGAAGAATACGCCAGAAACATAACCCGTGGCGGCTTGCCGCCATCGTATCGATACAACAGCGCGACGAACACTTATCAGCTTGACCCGAGAGGACGATATGTGCTTGAGCCCTATGGGGTTACCGGTAACACCAATCAATACTACCGGAATTTGAATTTACAGGGTTTTCTAAATTACGACCGGGAATTCGGA
>JBMDWN010000332.1:0-8791 GCA_048595275.1 Olivibacter sp.
TGAGAGTAATTAGAGCCTGATGTATGATAATCCGGCATTGGAAGATTCGGATCTGTAAGCCTATTACCTCTTCCAAGGTTGACGAGCCGTCACTCAGAGCTCTTAGTTACAGTCACCTTCCGAAATTCCCTTCTCCATTTCATTGGGTAACTTTGTAATCGTCTGTCGTATTTTCTTAGTTATTTGACCACTAAGAGGGGTGAACAGACTACGTCCGATCTGGTACAACTCCGTAAGACCAGAGGTTTTAGCTGGGATTTGTCTCATAAAACGAAGCAATCTAGGCCTTTCCCCAATGAATTGGAACATTTGAACGTAGAGCATTCTGGTCTGCATTATTAATTTTGAAAGGGAGGAAAAGCGATGAAAAGATCAAAGTTTACCGTGGTTCAGGTTGCCTTTGCAAGCAGGGAGAGCCTGATACCCGAGTCGGGAAAGTCTGTCGCAAGAAAGGGATCAGTAAGACAACTTGCAACCATCAAAGAAATGTTACGACGATAAAGCTGCGATTCGCAATTGTCGCATGCGTATAATGCCCGATTAAGTCTGAAAATTTCTAGATACAAATGGCAGGCAAGTATACAGGGCAGAATGCCAGTAAAGCCAATCATGCGCGCCATCCCTTATTCTAAATTCTAACGGAATTTTGGCAGCACGCATGGCACGCAAGAAGTCGATATTGGTATCCAATAGGAAATCATCGTCGCCACAATCTATAAACCGTTTTACGGTTCTTAGCTGATCCTTTTGTGCTTCAGAAGCGTTCGCAACATAGTCTATACAGCTATTCTCGATCACCGATTTGGTGAGTAACTGGCGTTTGCTTGGCGTTGGTTGGTTCTGCGAAATGGATCGATCGGTAAAAATAGTCATCAAAGCACTCATGGCGTACACCGATCCAAACCTATCTGCATGCTTCTGCCCATATGAAGCACTACCGCCCCCGCCCATGGACAGGCCGGCCACGGCCCTATTTTGTTTATCACCGATAACCCGGTAGGTACTTTCAATATGTGGAAGTAGCTCGTTAAAAAAGAACTGCTCATAGTTCCAGCCCGGCATATCGAAATAACCGTTCCACTCCGTCTCCGGATTTCCTCCAGCATTCGGGCTGACAATAATCATCTCGACCGATTCGCCGCTTGTCACCAGCTGATCCTGCACCCGCTTTACGCTGGCTTTATCAAACCAGTCGGAGTTGGAGCCCGACAAGCCATGCAGCAAGTAAAGGATCGGATACTTTTTTTGAGACTGCGTGTCGTAGCTTTTAGGCAGGTAGATGGTATAAGCCCGATCTGCTTTTAAGATTTCGCTATGGATCGTATCGGTTTTCACTTGGCTTTGTCCGGCGTGCTGCTGCGCGATGCTTGTGGCGTAAGTGATAAGTAGGCATATGGGTATCAACAGACTTTGCTTCATGATAAGAGCTGGATTAGGGCTTACTGTGCTAAAGATAATAAATCTTTTGAATTCGTCCGGAGACAATTCGCGTATGCTGTATCCAAATAATCACTAATCAGCGTTTTTCCCCGGTCTTTTGTTCTTTGCAGAAGGGGTATCAGTTCAATACATTCATTAGTTAATAACGTGGGTAAAAACACCTATTTTGGTCAGGTAGTCGGTGCTCTGTAACGTTTGTATGATCATAACCTGCATATATCAGAATTTTGTCCGATGGGTTTTCTTCTATTATCTTCTTAACTTTTCGTGGCATAACTGAGTCTTTAAATGTATTGCAGTAGTTGGGGTCTTTACCATCATAACTACACGGAACGTCACTTTTATAGGTACGCAGTGTGAATCCAATTTTTAATGCATAGCGTAGCATTTCTGCGGAAATAGGTTCGCGAGTATAGTATCCTGAATTCTAATCAACAATTTTGTCTCTATTGATAATTGAGTCTTTAGCGTCTCAACTGCCAATATGTTGTATCCTTTGCCATAAAAATCTTTAAGCATTTGTGTCATGAAAGACCGATGACATGGTAAATGATGCGCTTCATTTATCATGGTCACAGTGTATTTAGTTGCCGCATCAATTATGTATTCCTCTGCATCTTTGAACTGATGAGACTTTACAAAATTTGTATCAACTTTTATTTTTATACCTTCTACGGGACTTTGATAACGCAAATTCCCGTAGTATAGCGCACTATCATCACCGCGAAAAAGAACGAAGATAAATAAGACCTGAGCTTACAGCATAACATAACTTGGCGGATAAGCCAGGCCGCTCTAATGAGTATGAGCGGTATGACGAAAACTTACATTTCAAGCCCGAGCGTCGAAACGGATGAGTTCGTTGTCCGGGCAGAAGCAACAATGGATTTGGACTAAAGCACCTCAATTCATCCCCCATCAAATTGTTCTGGCACTAAGTTACTTCGGCAGGCAGACAGATCCTTCCTCATTTTCCGCCCGCACTTAAAGCACACCTTCAAAAAAATGGGTATCCGGCTTCTTCGCCGGAGCCTCCAACGCTGCGCTCATTTTTTCGTTCGCATGCTTTAATCTGATCAGCCTTGGCCTCGTAAGCCGTTCGTGCAAACAATTTTTTCACTTAAAAATTCAAGAACATGGAAACGTTATCAAACTTAACACGATCACCGAACGGGCAGTCAGTTACTGTTTTTGCAAATGAGTTATCCGTTTCCTACCGGCGGTGCGAAACACTCAACAACATCCGGTTCAAGTCGCTAAACAGCTCCTCGAAAATTGCCGCGCTGCTCAGAAGTTTCTGGGACGCAGATAACCTGGATGTCCGGGAGAGTTTTTATCTATTGTGTTTTTCCCCCTCAATCGATCTGATTGGATTTTTTAAAGTAGCAGATGGAGGTCTAGATTCCGTACTCGTTGACGTCAGGCTCGTATTCTCTACATCCCTGCTGTGTCGCGCTCACGCTATCGTAGTGGCGCATAACCACCCCTCGGGTCGTATGGCTCCAAGTGAGGCTGATCGGGCGCTAACCCGTAAGATCACGCAAGCTGGAAGTCTTCTATCCATAAAGCTGCTTGATCATATTATCCTATCCAGTGAACAACACTATTCTTTCGCAGATGAAGGAGACCTGTAAGGGTCTCTGGAGTTATTCAAAAGGTTGATACTTCAGATAAGTAAATCAACGGTGAGATAAAAATTACTCAAGATCAGTCAACAATAAATAAGATTAACATGAGAAAGCAAGTAAAGTTCAACAAGGAAAACGACATCGAATGGTTTAATCCCCCACGGGAAATGTCCTACGGTGAGGGGGTAGACTTCTTCTTTTGCGAGTGTGGAAATTACTATCGGGATGAGGGCTTTAACCGGTGCGATATGAATGGCAACCGGGTACCCCTGTCCATGAACAATGATCTAAACATTTACGGTTTGTGTGAGAAATGCGGTTGCATAATCAATTTCAAGACACACTTCATTTTAGGGAAGCTTAAAACATTTACAAAGCGCTTTTAGCGATTTTTTAACAACATAGTAAGGGGATTGCCGGGTCAATTGGCGCCGCCCCTGATCCGCAGCGTTTATATAAATTCCAAAGGAGCTGTATATGTAGTTTAAGTTAATCTGTGCCGATAAGTGCTTGGTGTTGACCCTGCAATTCTTTTGAAGGTTCTTGTAAAATAAGCTAAACTTTCAAACCCTGTCAGCGTAGCAATTTCGGAATTTGTTGCGGTACCGGTAGCCATTATGTGCATGGCTCTTTCGATGCGCTTTTCATTGATAAAACGCATTGGCCGCATACCATTATATTTTTCAAATAGTCTGGAGAAGTATTCACAATTCAAATTGGCCCTTTATGCCATCATCTTCACCGAAAGTGGAAGATGCAGATTAACGTTGATGAACCGAACTGCCTCTAATATTTTGACGGGAGTAATTCTTCTCTCATCGGATTGAAACGCTTGCAAAGCGACAAAGCGAGAAATTAATTGCAATAAAATTCCCTGCGTTTCCAGGAAATCTGAAATCTTCTGATGATTGTTGAGTTGCTGATACTCTTTGTAATACATACTCTTCTCATAAACTTTTGGATTGTCGGAACGATTGATGCCTCTGCCGGGGTTAATCTCAACTAAACGTTGAAAATTACGAACGTCCTGCTCGTTCGCGCGTACTTTTTGAATCACACGAACCTGTGTAAACAGGGAGTCACCTTCTGCAGATTCTTCAAAGAACTGGACAAAGAATTGACTCATGAAATCTGCACAGTTTAAATTACATAGTGTATAGCTCGGAATGATGTATAAAAAGCCAGGCTCTAAGCTGAATTTATTATTCGTGTCAGAGATGCTTCCTCCACCTTCGTCTATATAATAGATACGGTGGTACGGACTGATAATGTTAGTGTAATTCCATTTGGCGTCAAGTTTCACATAATCAATATTCAGAAGTGAGAATGTATGTTTGAGGATGCGTTTATTCATAGTGTAACAGATGTTTCAAAATACTAAAAAGTCTGTTTTGTGCAAAAGAAAGTCTTGAAAGAACCATAATGGGCTTCCCGATAACATTAAATTTGTGGCATATTACTGCACCGGCTAAAAGAAGAAGAGGGCCAAATGAATCAGTTTCTCGAAGCCAAAAGGTGCAGAATAAATTCCAATAGTTTGCTGAAATATAGCTACCAGGAGTAAACGAAGGAAATAGCCTGCATATAACCAAAGATGAATAATCTATCCACGATGAAGACTTACGTTTTAATTTTCTTTCTCTGCTGGGGCATGACGAACCTGGCAACGGCACAGAAAAATGCCCCTCAGCCCTTCGGGCCACTGCCAACAAAACAGCAAATGCTATGGCAGGAGATGGAATATTACGCATTCATTCACTTTTCGATCAATACCTACACGGACCAAGAGTGGGGTTATGGGGATAATGATCCGAAATTGTTCAACCCCACCGATCTTGACTGCATGCAGTGGGCAAGAGTATGTAAGGAATCGGGCATGAAAGGAATAATTTTAACGGCGAAGCATCATGATGGCTTCTGCCTGTGGCCATCAGAGTATACGGAATATTCAGTAAAGAATTCACCCTGGAGAGATGGCAAGGGGGATCTGGTGAAAGAGCTTGCAGAGGCCTGTAGAGCGTATGGCCTGAAACTGGGAATTTATGTATCACCCTGGGACCGCAATCATCCCCAATATGGAAAACCCGAATACATTAGTTATTTCAGAAATCAACTGAAGGAGCTTCTTACCAATTATGGCGACATTTTCGAGGTATGGTTTGACGGCGCAAATGGAGGTTCGGGATACTATGGCGGCGCGCGCGAGACTCGAAAGATCGACCGGACGACATATTACGATTGGTCGAATACCTATAGCATGATCCGTGAGCTTCAGCCTAATGCGGTTATATGGAATGATAATGGCGACAGGGCCGACTTGCGGTGGGTTGGTACGGAAGCAGGTTACGTAGGCGAGACAAACTGGAGCCTTTTGCATTCAAAAGGCGATGTTCCCGAAGACATGCTTCGGCATGGGGTGGAAGATGGGGACTGGTGGGTGCCTGGAGAAGTAAACACCTCTATTCGACCGGGCTGGTTTTATCATACCTACGAAGATGCCAGGGTAAAAACACTACCGCAGCTGTTAACGATTTATTATAGTTCCTTCGGTCGTAACGGCACATTACTCTTGAATTTTCCGATCGACAGACGCGGCAGAATTCATGAAAATGATGAGAAAGCAGCCCTGGAGCTGCCGGCGGCGGTGAAAGAGGCTTTTGCTGTCAATTTAGCGGAAGGGAAAAAGGCCTCGGCATCCAACATACGCGGGAAGAACCATGGAGCAGATAAAGTGTTAGACGGAAATAAAGACACCTATTGGGCTACTAAAGATGGTGTTTTGTCTGCCAGCCTAACGATCGATTTTGGCCGCCCTACCGCTTTTAATCGTTTTTTGGCACAGGAACATATCCGTTTAGGACAACGGGTAAAAGCATTTAAGCTCGAGGCGCTTATGGAGAATGGAACCTGGAAGGAATTAGACCAGCAAACAACAATAGGCTATAAACGGATTCTCGTGTTTCCGACAGTTACTGCCACGAAACTTCGTTTTACCGTTTTAAATGCGAAAAGTAATCCAGTTATCTCCAATATTGGCGTTTACCTTGCCCCTCAGATACTTATGCCGCCTGCCATTAAAAGGAATCAACTTGGACAGGTCTCTATGCAGGCAGCTGATGATGAGTCTGAAATATACTATACATTGGATGGAACGACTCCGACGAATCGTTCAAAGAAATATGCCGGTTTGTTTGAGGCGGATGGAAAGGTGGAAATTCAGGCAATTGCTTACAGCAGCGAAGCTGAAAAGAGCAGTCCGGTTGCCCGGGAGCAGTTTAATAGTTCGAAAAAGGCCTGGAAAATTCTGAATGTTTCTGACTCGGCAGCAACGCAGGTGATGGATGGTGAAGCCAATACGGCGTGGTATCAGAAAAAGGATGGTGCGAAGCCTGTCGATGTCACTATTGATATGGGCGCGGAAGTAGATCTGAACGGGTTTCGTTACCTTCCCGGGCAGGGGAGAACTGCCGGAATAATCAGCAATTATCAATTTTTTATCTCGACAGATAATAAAAACTGGACGCTGGCTGATGAGGGTGAATTTTCCAATATTAAGAATAACCCATTATGGCAAGAGAAATCATTCGATCCGGTCAAAGCCCGATTTATAAGGCTCAGGTGTGTGGGGACGGTTGAGTCGGATGACCAGGTAGGGTATGCAGAATTGGATGTAACGAAGTTATAGAATGGAATGCACATCAATAATCCGAAACCATGACTTTTTAGGCTGATGTTTGCCAATTTATTACAACTAAACACTTTGAGAACGTGAAGAACTTATTTGTGTGCCTGATAATAGGCTTACTATTCCTGTGCGAGGAAGCTAGTGGGCAGTCACCCGCGTTTAAAATTGATGAGCTGCTGTACGGCGCCGCTTATTATCATGAGTATATGCCTGAAAGCCGCTTAGATTAAGATGTTAAATTAATGAAGGCGGCAGGGGTTAATTTGGTACGGCTCGGTGAGTCTACATGGCAACTTTGGGAGCCTGAAGAGGGGGTTTTTGCTTATGAATGGATGGACAGTGTGGTAAACAAGATGCAGGCTGCCGGTATGAAAATTATCATTGGTACACCTACTTACGCCATCCCCGCCTGGCTATATAAAAAACATCCGGAAATTACGCTGATAGACGAGAAGGGGCAGAAGCAAGGGTACGGGATGCGTCAAAACGCTGATCTATCGAATCCTGTCTTTCAGAACTACTGCGATAAGATAACCGAAAAGATCATAAGCCACTACGCGGATAATCCTGCGGTGATTGGATATCAGTTAGACAATGAAACCCATGCAAAGGGAAGCAGCGGTCCGGAAGTATTTGAGCGTTTTACCCGATATATGAAAGAGAAGTTTGAAACTCCGGACTCCTTGAATAAAGTGTGGGGACTTAATTACTGGGGGCAGGCCATCAATTCCTGGGATGAGCTGCAGCCGGTAGAGGGATTCATGCACCCGAACTACCAACTCGAGTGGTCACGGTTTCAACAGCTGATAACGACCAATTTTCTGAAACGGCAAGCTGATTTGGCAGGTAAGTTAAAAGGTAAACATCAATTTATCATGCACGATCATCCGGGCGCATTCCGGAGTCATATAGATGAACGCGAAATTTCGAAGTTTATGGATTTCGTAGGGATGAATATATACCATTATAATCAAGACCGCTCGGACGGCTTGAGGATAGCACTCTATGGAAGTTTTGCCCGTTCATTGAAATCAGCTAACTATTTTGTGCCCGAAACAAACGCAACAGCCATCGGGTGGAACTCGGCGGAGCAGCTGCCCCCTTATGACGGGCAGCTGCGGCTAAATTTTTATTCTCACGTGGGGAGCGGCGCCAACCTTGTATCTTACTGGCACTGGCACTCCCTGCATACCGGCATTGAACAGTATTGGCGAGGCATCCTGCCGCACGATTTGAAACCTGGCAGAATTTACGATGAAATGCGTCAGATTGGTGCCGAACGGGCCCGCGTGGGGAAGGAGCTGGTCAACCTGACGAAAAAGAACAAAGTAGCAATTTTATATAGCATCGATTCGCAGAATGCGCTCATGTTGCAGCGATTCGATAATAACCTCAACAGTTATTCGAACGGCCCTTATGAGTCTGATAAGGATGCCTATATGAAGTTAATCAACCGGTACTACAAGGCCTTATATGATTTGAATATCGAAGCTGACTTTGTGTTTCCGCAGGCAGCTAACTTTGATGATTATGAGCTATTGATCGTACCTCCGCTCTACATTGCATCTGATGAGTTGCTGGCTAAGCTCAACAACTATGTCGAAGCGGGTGGTCATCTTGTATTAAACCTTAAGTCTGGCGTTGCAGATGAAAATTCGCGGATACGCAATGAGACGATGCCCGGCCCGCTAAGTAAAGTTGCCGGTTTTCAGTACAATGAATTCTCGAACTTAACGGAAAAAATACCGTTAAAGGCTGACCCTTTTGCTGCCGGGTCAGAGAATTTTGCTGAGCAGCGGGCGGAGTTCCTGGTGCCAACCAGTGCGAAAGCGTTGGCCTATTATGATCACCCTTTCTTTGGAAAATATCCCGCTATTACGCAAAATCGAACGGGCGCCGGCGGATTAACGTATTTCGGTACCGTAGCATCTTTGGAGGTCTTCAAAAAAATTTTTCATGACCTGGCAAAAGAAAAAAATTTAATCGGTCCAGATCAATTGTTGCCTGCCGAAATTAAGGTTAAACATGCTTTTACAAA
>JBMDWN010000333.1:0-2712 GCA_048595275.1 Olivibacter sp.
CGCTAATCCGGTGAAAAAGAACAGGAGACCGACGATTCCGGCATCCTTCTGCTTCTTTTTAAAATGCCATAAGGCGCCTAAAATTCCCAAAATGAGCGGCAGGAAGTAATACTTATTGTTGGAAGGATCCGTTTTAAGCGAATCCGGTAAAGCATCCTGACCGCCAAGACGAGCCTGATCGATTGGCTTAATCCCTGAAATCCAATTCCCTTCCGTGAAGCTGCCATCACCTTTCTGATCATTCTGCCTTCCGACGAAGTTCCAGAAAAAATAACGGGCGTACATATGTCCGACCTGGTAAGTAAAGAAGAAGCTCAGGTTGTTGCCGAATGTCGGCTGCTCGTTTTCAGAAAGGTTGAGCCAGCTGCGGTAAAAGGCCGGATGCCCTCTGGATTCATCGCTGCTGTAAATTCTCGGAAAGATCGTTTCCCGATCGTAGGTGTATTGCTGGCGTGTTCCCGCAACCTCATATTTCTCATCGCCTTTAATATAAATGTTGCTGCCCTCTGTCCTTCCGGTAGGTTGCGAGTTGAAGTACGGACCTTTAAAAAGCGGCTCGTCTCCATACTGCTCGCGGTTGAGGTAACTTAAAAAGGAAAAAGCGTTATCGGGGTCGCTGTTGTTCAGCGTAGGGTCTGCCTTGGCCCGTACCAGAATCATCGCAAAAGATCCATAACCGAGAATGATAAAAGTCACGCTCAGGACAATCAGGTTCATCAGTGCTTTTGACTTGCGGGTAGAGTACAAAAGGCCGTATACCAGGGCAGCAATAACCAGTATGGCGAAAATCAAGACGCCCGATCCGAAACCGGCGCCGAGGCTGTTGACGAAAAACAGGTCAAAGTAAGCAGCAAACTTGATCAGGTACTGAATAATTCCCCAGAGAATCAGAGCAACTACAACGCAGCTGATGATCAGCGCTTTAAATATACCACCGTTCGTTGGCTGTTTCGTCCTTTTAAAATAAACAACCAGCGCTAAAGCGGGTATGGCCAGTAAGTTCAGTAAGTGTACGCCGATTGACAAGCCCATGATGTAGGCGATGAACAACAGCCATTTATCTCCCCGGGGTTCGTCGGCATGCGTTTCCCATTTCAGTATGGCCCAAAATACCACCGCAGTACACAGGGAAGACATGGCATACACTTCAGACTCAACAGCGGAGAACCAGAAGGTGTCTGAATAGGTATAAGCCAGCGCTCCCACCAGTCCCGCGCCCATGATCAACATAACCTTGCTGTTTTCTTCCGGCTGACCTTTGGGCATCAGCGCCTTTCTGGCCAGAGCCGTAATGCTCCAGAACAGGAACAGAATGGTTAAGCCGCTGGAAGCGGCAGAGCCGAAATTCATCCAGTAGGCCACGGATTCTTTACTTCCGAAAGCGAGGTTACCAAACAAATTTTGAAGCATCAGAAAAAGCGGTGCGCCTGGTTGGTGGACAATCTGCATTTTATAAGCCGCAGAGATAAACTCTCCGCAATCCCAGTAGCTGGCTGTTGGTTCAAGCGTCAGGATATACGTCAGCGTCGCGATCAGAAAGGCTAGCCATCCTAGTAAATTATTGATCTTGTTATATTGCATGGGGTGGTTCAAATCAATAGTGTTTTCCATTAAATACGTGCCGAAAATAGCGATTCCTGATGAGATAAAGCAAAATAAAATCAGACGGCTTTGTGAATCAGCGAATAGAGCCTTTGCGCGGAAAAAAATGTCAAAATTATTTTGAGCAATTGAAATATCGATATATATTTGCACTCCGTTTACGGCAAGCGCCTCTAAACGTTTAGGATTGCCCGATAGTATAATGGTAGTACGACAGATTTTGGTTCTGTTTGTCTAGGTTCGAATCCTGGTCGGGCAACATGAAAAGAAAGAGATTCGGGTCGTTTTTTGTAAAGCGACCCGATTTTTTTTAACCCCAAACCCACCATCATGCCACTGCAATTTAACACGGTAGAATTGTTCGCTGGATCTGGCTCTACAGAACTGGCCGAGAAAATCTCAAAAGCTTACGGAAAGGATTTAGGTCAGATAACACTATCGCGGTTCAGCGACGGGGAATTTCAGCCATTCTATACGAAGTCGATCCGCGGGAGCGATGTGTTTTTAGTTCAGTCTACAAACCAGCCAACGGACAATTTATTTGAATTGCTGCTGATGATCGATGCTGCCAAACGGGCGTCTGCACATTATATTACAGCAGTTGTGCCTTACTTTGGCTATGCACGCCAGGATCGGAAGGACAAACCCAGAGTGGCGATCGGGGCCAAGATGATTGCGAACTTACTGACAGCCGCCGGGGCCTCACGCATTATGACCATGGACCTTCACGCGGCGCAGATACAAGGCTTTTTTGATATTCCGGTAGATCACCTGGACGCGGCGAGCATCTTTGTTCCCCACATCAAAAGTCTTAATCTGCCGAACCTGACTATTGCTTCTCCGGATATGGGTGGGTCTTATCGGGCGCGTACGTTCGCTAAGTACTTTAATGCAGAAGTGGTGATTTGTGACAAGCAAAGGAAAAGAGCCAATGAGATTGAATCGATGTCGATCATCGGAGATGTCACCGGACAGGACATTGTACTGATTGATGATATCTGCGATACGGCTGGCACCTTATCGAAAGCCGCTTCCCTGATTATGGAGAACGGAGCTAACAGTGTCCGCGCAGTTTGTAC
The DNA here is from genome assembly GCA_048595275.1 of Olivibacter sp. Lineage (GTDB taxonomy): Bacteria > Bacteroidota > Bacteroidia > Sphingobacteriales > Sphingobacteriaceae > Olivibacter. Next base: position 2,682 of record JBMDWN010000333.1, read on the forward strand.
GCATCCGGTCTTGTCAGGTAAGGCCTATGAG
>JBMDWN010000334.1:0-1857 GCA_048595275.1 Olivibacter sp.
CGTTAAGAACGGTGGTGGACCCAACAACAGGGAAATTTGTCAAAGCGGCCAATGAAGCGATTCAAGTTGAATACGAAAAGGGTTTAGCGGCTTTTGGAATGGAAGGTCTTTTGTCCTAGAAAATTCATGAAAGGAGCCCGATAAGATATCGGGCTCAAATTCATACTCACCCACCGGTTTATTCCCTGAACAAACTCATAAAGGCTTTAAGTACCGGAGATGATTGATTATCTTTTCGATAAATGAGATTTGTCTTCATGGCCGCAAGTTCTTTAGGCAAGGGAAAAATGGTAACCTTTCGATCTCGGTAAAAGTTAGCGACAATCTCACCGGGTAAAAAACTGAATCCGATGCCCGATTCTATAAAATGAATAAGTCCTTCGATGGAGTTCATCACCATCTTGTGATAATTCACGACTCCCTTACTCACAAGCCAGGCTTCCAAACGCTCTCTAAAAAAACAACCTAGTTCGAAAACGATGACTTTGACCTCCTGCTGTTTCAGCAAGTCGTCCAGCCGCTTAATCTGTAAAGGCGCAACCGCAACGATTTCTTCATTCATGACGTGAATTTGCTCAAGTTCCTCCAGATGAACGGGAGTCGGAACGAAGGCTGCATCTAAGCGATAGTTTACAACATCGTTAATCAAACGGTCGCGCATGCCGGATACAAATTCAAGTTCGACAAGAGGAAACTTAGCGGCCAGCTCGTTTACCAGTTCAGGTCCTTTGAGTGCCATCATAGTTTCCAGAAAACCTATGCGGACCTGACCTTTAACGATCTGATCTTTCCCTACAGATAGCCTGGCCTCTTCCAGCAGGTTATTGATTTGCCGGCTATATTGTAACAGGGTTTTGCCGGCTGCCGTAAGTTCGACCTTCCGGGAGCTCCGTGAAAATAGGGTCGTGTTAAATTCCTCTTCCAGGCTTTTGATCCGGGCAGTAACATTGGATTGCACCGTATGCATGGCCTCCGCCGCTCTGGTGAAATTCCCATGTTGAGCTACGGCCTCAAAAAGATGTAAATCGTTTAAATTCATCAATCATAAGTTATGATAGCAAAAATCAGAATAAATCGTTTCTAAAGATCAAATATAGCCTATAGTTTTGTGGTGAGAGAATAAAAACAATATGATGATATCAGCAAATGAAAAAGTGTTTTACCGTACCGTAAAGGTTGATGGACTTTCCATATTTTACCGGGAATCTGGTCCGCAAGATGCCCCGACGGTCTTATTGCTACATGGCTATCCGACCTCTTCCCATATGTTCAGAAACCTGATTCCGATATTGAACGGAAAATATCGGGTGATTGCACCGGACCTACCGGGTTTCGGATATTCGGACGCGCCCGACAGAGATCAATTTGATTATACTTTTGACAATCTTGCGAAGGTGATGCAGCGCTTTATAGACGAAATTCAACTCGAAAGATTTGCTGTATATGTGTTCGACTATGGCGCTCCCACCGGTTATCGTCTGATGCTGGCAAACCCGGAAAAAATTACCGGCTTTATTTCTCAAAACGGTAATGCATACGAAGAGGGATTGGGATCTGCCTGGGCTCCCGTTCAGCAATATTGGCAAAGCGATTCTGAGCCAGACAGAAACGCCTTAAGAGGTTTCGTTAAAGAGAAGGAACTTTGTTTTCAGTACTTCACGGGAGTTGATGATCCAGAACTGATTGCTCCCGAGAGCTATACGCTTGATCAGCATTTCCTGGATCGCCCGGGTTCGGTTGAAAAACAATTGGATCTCGTTCGCGACTACAAAAGCAATGTGGCACTGTATCCTAAGTTTCATGAGTATTTTAGAACGTATCAACCGAAGGCTTTGGTGGTCTGGGGAAATAAGGACC
>JBMDWN010000335.1:0-6688 GCA_048595275.1 Olivibacter sp.
TTACCTCCGGAAACCTGCTGGTTTTCATTTGCCCCTGCCGCGATGGATGGAATATTCAGCGCAAGGTTCTGACGGATGGCCTGGAGCTGGTCGTAACTCGATTCCTGCACTTCGTGCCCGATCTGTCCCGTTATCGTATGCTTTCCAAAGGTCTGGTTATAGTCGACATAATTGCGTAAAGCCCAGTAGAAGCTTGGATTGCGGCTTTCGAGGATCCGGCTCGGCGTAAGGATCGCGATGTTGCCCGCAAAAACTTCCGGTTGAAAAGCCATGTTGTTCTCGTTGGTAAAATCATAGTTCACTTCGTTTCTCATTTTGAGAAATTTTGTGAAGCCCAGCTCCGCATAAATACTACCGAAGGCCTTGAACTGATCAGAAGTCACCTGACGCAGTTCCGCCAGGGCCACCGGGTTCACCGGATTGCCGAAATTGAATCCCCCAACCGTGACCGGAGCCGCAAAATTGCCGCCCGTGGTATAGACATTGGCCGCCGGGCTGTTGAAAGCGGCGACGTTTACAATAGCATCGGATCCATTGGTCAGCGTTGTTCTCTGCTGGTTGCGACCTGTATTGGTGCTCAGCCCCACTTTAAGCCAGTCTTTCAGCTGATGATCAAGGTTCAGGCGAAGGGAATAACGTTCAAAGCCCGATCCGATAATGATGCCGTCTTGTTTAAAATAGTTCAGACCGGCGTAGTAGTTGGTTTTCCCGCCACCACCGGAAAAGCTTAACTGATGACTTTGCATATTTCCCCTGCGGAAAATAGCGTCCTGCCAGTCGGTACCGCGGCCTAAGATTTCCGGCCTTTGGAACTCTCCGATCGGCACATAAGGATTGCCAGTCACTTCACTGATCTCCTGCATGACTTCATTGTTGTAGCGCGCGAAATGACTGAGGTCCATCAGGTCCAGCTTTCCAGGAAGGCGCTGCTGACCGTAATAGCCTTCGTAAGAAACCCTGCCTTCTCCGGCGGACCCTCTTTTGGTGGTAATCAGGACTACCCCATTCGCCGCCTGCGCACCATAGATGGCTTGCGCCGCGGCATCTTTCAGGATGTCGATCTTTTCTATATCGTTCGGATTGAGCATAGCAATCGGGCTTTGAGCAGTCTGCCCTGCCATACCCCCGAGCTGATCCTGTGCAATCGTTGTTTTGGAACTGGGCAGGATGATTCCATCGACCACATAAAGCGGGTCATTGCTGTTAATGGAAGTCAATCCACGTATACGGACCGACACACCGCCCCCCGGCTGCCCGCCGTTATTGCTGACGGATACACCGGCTACTTTTCCCTGCAACATCTGATCCGCGCCGGCCTGCGGAAGATTCCTGATGTCGTTGGCACTGATGGAAGCGATGGAGGAAGTAATCTCACTCCGCCTCCTCGTTCCGTAGCCCACGACCACCACATCTTCCAGCTGCGTTGCAGCGGCCAGCAGGGTGACATTTATGACCGATTGCGTTCCTACAGCAATTTCCTGCGATTGCATCCCGATATAGGAGACAACAAGAATGCTTTCATCGCTTACCCCCTCTACACGGAAACTCCCCGCTGCATCGGTAGAGGCGCTCCCGGAAGATCTTCCCTTGACCTGTACGCTTGCCCCCGGCAGGGTCTCCCCGGCGACATCCTTCACGGTTCCCGTGATTGCCCTTTGGTTCTGTGCCGAAATGCCTGTTGTCAGAAACAGCATTATAAAAAGCACAAAACTGCTTTTCAATAAATTGACCATCATGATACTTAAATAGGTTCCTGGCTAAAAAATAGGTTTGTTAGTGTTTTTATCTTCTTGCCAAATCTTTGCAATAGTACGGGAATATAGCTGGCAGACGTTTATCATTACGTGCCAAAACATGTCATATTAAGCCATATTAGCGCTTTGTGGGCTCCTGAAGCTGCTGAATAAACTTTTTAGGGCTCATCCCGACCTCTTTGTTAAAGGTTCGGCTGAAGTTAGATGCTTCACTGAAACCAAGCTGATAAGCAATTTCAGAAATGCTGAATGTCGTCTGTTTAAGCCGCTTCTTCGCTTCATTTATGGCGACCGAGGTAATGAACTCCTGCACCGACTGGCTGGTCAGTGCTTTTAGTTTCCGGTAGAGTTGCCGGCGGCTCATCCGCAAGGCCGCGGAGAGCTCATCAACCGTTGTCGCGGTCCATCGGAGTCTGACGGCTTCTTCTGCCTGACTTAAGAAGACCTGATCCCGTTCTGACAGTTGATTCAACGCTTCGTCCTGCCCTCCCGGCTCACTGAATAGTTGACGAAGCTTTCTTCTGGAAGACCATAAATTCATCAACCTGGACCGGATGACATCGACATTGAAGGGCTTTTCAATATAGGCATCCGCCCCGGCATCGTAACCCAGTATTTTATGTTCGTCGTGGTGTCTGGCCGTTAGCAGCGCCACGGGGATGTGAGAAGTACGGACGTCTTCTTTCAGTTTTCTGCAGCAGGTCAATCCATCCATTTCCGGCATCATCACATCGCTGAGAACAATATCGGGGATCTGCTCCAGCGCCAGCTTCAAACCTGATTTCCCGTTCGAAGCTGATATGATTTCCATATCCCGCTTAAGCTCTGCACATAGATAGGTCCGCAGATCTTCGTTATCCTCGATAATCAAGAGTAAAGGCCGGTCTGCAAGCGTTTCTTGAAGATTCTCCTGAGATTCATTTACGCCCCCTTCGTCCGCTTCGGCTTTATGCGATGAAACGATGCTGCCCAATTCGATCTCTGATCGGACTGTCGCGGTCTGTTCGACCGGAATGAAAATGCGAAAACAGGTCCCTTCCCCGACAACGGAATTAAGCTCTATTGTTCCCTTTTGCACCTGAACGAGTTCCTTGGCTACAGCAAGCCCGATTCCTGTGGAAGCATTTTCAAAAGGGGTATTATTTTTAACCTGATAGAACAAGTCGAAGATATGTGCCTGATCTTTTTCAGGGATTCCAAGTCCGGTATCCGAAACTTCAAAGACAATGCTTTCCGGCTCCTCTGCCACCAAGTAGCCGTTAACCCGGACCAATCCCCCGTTGGGTGTATATTTGAACGCGTTACTGATCAGGTTCTGAAGAACACGTTCCAGTTTTTCTGCATCTACCTGCAGTTCATAAGCCGGTAGATGGTTGATCAATTCAAATCGAACGGCCCGCTCTTCTCCATGGTTGAAAAACGGTTCGCAAAAATTCTTCAGCCAGGAATTTAAGCCGACCGGCTGTTTTTCCAGCTGAACCGGCTGAGCGCTTAACCTGCGGTATTCCAGCAACTGGTTGACGATACCGGACAGGCGGTCCGCATTCTTCATGGCCAGATGGGCATAGCGCAGCACCCGGTCTTTATCTGCAGCGCTCCCTGTAATACGTTTTAACGGATCAAGAATGAGCGATAAAGGCGTTCGCAATTCGTGAGAAACCTGAGTAAAAAACTCAATTTTAGCCGTTTGTAATTCCTCATTTTTCTTTGCGGCAAATTTTTCCAGCCGGATCCGTTGTCTTAACCTGGATCGTGCCCGCCATTGAAAAAAAACGAATAGAATAATGGATAGGGAAAACAAACTATAGGCCAGGTATGCCCATACCGTCCGGTACCAGGGCGGGTGAATGATAATCTTAACCGCCTCCGCCTCCTGGTTCCAGTGTCCGTCGTTATTAGCGGCCTTGACAAGCAGGGTATAACTTCCGGGATCCAGGTTGGTGTAACTCACGCTACGCTGATGTCCGCTGGAGACCCAGTCTGAATCAAAACCCATCAATTTGTACTGGTAGCTATTAAGACCTGGCAGCGTGTAGCTGAGGGCAGCGAACTCTGCCGTAAAAGCAGATCCGTAATGGCTGACATCAGTAAAACGAACAGGTGGAACTGCCTCATTTCTGACAATATCCTGGGATGAAATGGTGCTCATTCCATTATTTCCTCCGAACAGGATTTCTCCATTTCTTAGTTTTAGACCTGCTCCGTGCGAAAACTCATTTCCCTGTAACCCATGCAGCGTATTGAAGTTTTCAAAGGCCCTGTTTTGAAGATCAAAATAAGAAATACCCCGGTTGGTGGAAAGCCAGAGTCTTCCATCATCATCTTCCACGATGCAATTCACTACGTCGTTTGCTAAGCCATCCTCTTCATCAAAAGAACTGAATGCTTGTTTTACCGGATCAAACTTAGCCAGGCCACCGCCCATCGTGCCAACCCATATTGTCCCACGCCTGTCTTCAGCAATCGAAAGCACAATATCGCTTTGAAGCGAAGCGTTTCCGGCATTTAACCTTGTGAAGCTATCATCCGAAGGACTGTAAACGCTGATGCCTCCGGAGTACGTCCCGATCCATACCCTTCCGTCCGATGCCTGGCAAAAAGCACGGATACAATCATTGCTCAATGAGGTATCTGAGCTACCCGCCCGCATCTTCCGGATCGATCCGGATTCCGGGTTCAGTACGTTGACGCCTCCATTGTTAGTTCCAATCCATATTTGTCCCTGCCGGTCCTGCATCAGGGCAAATACGTTAGGATCATTAAGATGGAAAGCATCCAACCCGGCATCATAAGATTTCAGGCTGTTATCTTCAAGGTTCAACCGTTTCAGTCCATGTCCGTAGGTACCCACCCATAAATATTTCTTAGAGCGGTCTACAAGCAGGCATAGAGCCGAGTGAGAAGGGAAGCCGGAGGGGGCGAAAGCTTCGTAATGCCTGAAGCGGTTAGTGCTCCGATCCCAGAGGTTAAGGGAACCTCCGTCTGACCCGACAAAGACCTTGCCTTCGTCCAGCTCGGCAAAGGCAGAAATTGCGCTCGCACTAAAACCCTCTGTGATCACCTTACTTTGAACGGAATGAAAAAAGGTCTGATTTGGGTCCTGTTTGTTAATGCCTCCCATGTAAGTCCCCACCCATAAAATCTTCTGATCGTCCTGGTAAAGCGCCCGGACGGAGTTATGGTTAAGCGTTTGTTCATCCTGGACATCGCTCCGGAAATGCCGAAAAGTTTCCGTCTTTGTATTGAAATACTCCAGAGATTCTTCCGTTCCTACCCACAGATTTCCATCACCCGTTTCGCAAATGGACGTTACCATATTCTGAAATAAGCTGCGGTTCCGGTCTCCGTTTGCCGAATAGCGTTTGTAAAGGTTTTGCGTCTCGTCACAAAGGAAAAGTCCCAGGTCAGTTCCCGCCCAGACTTGATTATTCACCACCAGCAGTGAGCGCACATCGACTGTCCGGCTACCGCTTTCGCTTGTCAGCTTGCCCGTCAGTTGCTTTGCCGTATAGGTAGATAGGTCCAGCAGCCAAAGCCCCTCTTTAGAGCCGATCCATAATTTTCCCTCCAAAAAGGCCAGACTTTGAATCATCAGCGGCCGCTGGCTTTTAAGGTACTGATCCAGTTGAAGCAGTTGAACCTTCCCGGTATTTTTTGAGTAGGAATATAAATTGGTGTATGTTCCAATCCAGAGTTTACCCTGATCGTCTTCACAAAGTGCGTTTACGCTAATTCCGGAGCCTGTTGAATCCGTACTCCCGACCAGAGGAATTGGCGTGAAGCCTTTGGATCTTTCATTGTAGTATACTAAGCCTCCACCCATCATTCCCACCCACAACAGGTCGTCCGAATCTTTGTATACACATTGAATTCGGTTGTTGGGCAACCATCTTTCCTTCGATTTACTGCGGTTATAAACATCAAAGCGGTATCCATCGTAGCGATTGAGGCCATCAAGGGTACCGATCCATAAAAAGCCGTGACGATCTTTAGAAATGCTGGTTACGGTGCTTTGAGAGAGGCCATCGTCTACCGTGAGGTGGCTAAAACGCAAATCCTTCTCAACCTGTCCAAAAACAGGAAATCCGATGACAGACACACATAAATAAAATGCAAGCAGGATTCGGTTAGTCATTGTCCATCATTTAACAGGCAGCAGGCTTTCTCTTTGTAAAGGTATGAAATAACCTGTTAGCTGTTAAATGATATCTTTCGGCTTAACGGAGCCGGTATGGGCATGCGTTTCTTTATGTAAGTGATAAATGATTGTTCCTGCTTGTTTCTTCTTACCGATCTTTCCCAATTCAGAAAGCTTCTCGAGCGTCCGCTCCACCTGCTGGCTGGCATCCTCAGAAGCTTGCTTCGTTCCTAACGCCGTCCATTTAGCACTTATCTGCCCTACCGAACCTTCCATCAGGTAACCTAGTGTATAAATGATCTGATCGAATACCGAATCTTGAGTACTAAAACGGGACGGAATGTGTAAGGGCTTGCTCACATCATTAATCTCCTTATCGGATGAAAGCCATTCTTCTCCTGGCGGAATGGTTCCTTTATGCTTCTCGTTTGTCATAAAGCCGCTGTAAATACTATTTTTTTGTAACTGCTTGTCTAAATACTGTTATCTCTCTGAAACCTCACTCACCATCTATTGATGCCTGCAGGTTTTTCGGATCTTTCAGCATATCGATGATCATATCCAGTTTATTCAATTCCTCCGATTCAGAACCGGAAAAGCCAACCAGTTTGAATCGAATGTTTCCTTCCGGATCAATGACAAACTTTGTCGGAATACCGGATACCTCGTAAGCCGTAACAACGTCATATTTCCCTTTATGTGCTTTCTCCGAATCCTTTAATACCTTGAACGTATAGTCGTTCTCGGAAATAAACTTCTTCACCGCATCATCCCGGTCTTTTATACGCTCCCAGGT
>JBMDWN010000336.1:0-3671 GCA_048595275.1 Olivibacter sp.
AGGGGTTATCGCCCGGGAAGTACCCGGATTGCCGGAAGGCGTAACCGGAAGAGGTCGCCGCATCAAGGTCAATGAATTCAACCAGGTAGAAGGTTTACAGGATGTTTTTGCTATCGGCGATATCTGTCTCCAGACAAGCGATCCGAACTTTAAGGACGGACATCCGCAATTGGCTCAGGTAGCCATTCAGCAGGGAACACTATTGGCAGATAACCTGGATAACCTGATTGAAAAGCGCTCTATGAAGCCTTTCCGTTATAACGATAAAGGTAGTATGGCGATCATCACAAAAAATAAAGCCGTGGTGGATTTGCCGAAGTTTACCATGACCGGGTTTTTGGCCTGGCTTACCTGGTTATTCATTCACGTCATTCCGATTGCTGGTTTCAGAAATAAAACTAAGTTGGTCAGCAATTGGTTCTGGTCCTTCTTAACAAATAACCCGAGTCTGCGTCTGATCATCCGCCCGGAAGATGCTAAAAAAGCTCCACTGGGAGATGAGGATGAGCAAGTTCGTTTTTAGCGACTATCTTTTTCAGGGATATGCTTATGCGTAAAGGAATCTCAAATTGACAATCACAAAAAAACGCTTTGACGAAAATCAAAGCGTTTTTTTGTTCTGTTGACTCTATTTCTGAAGCTCCCTGAGCAGCGGAGCCCAGCCCGTCAGGTGACTAAGCAAAGCCTTAACTTCCGACATAGGCAGACGTTCCTGCTGCATGCTGTCCCGGTGCCTGATGGTCACGGTGTTATCCTCAAGGCTCTGGTGATCCACTGTGATGCAAACAGGAGTGCCGATCGCGTCCTGGCGGCGGTAACGTTTTCCGATAGCATCTTTTTCCTCATAAAGGATCTGGAAATCGTAGACCAGCGTTTCCATCAGCTCCTGTGCCTTCTCGGGAAGTCCGTCCTTTTTAGTCAACGGAAAAATGGCGGCTTTAAACGGAGCAAGCGCCGGATGGAGACGCATTACAGTGCGACTGTCTTTCTTGTCATCCGTGCTGAGGTCTTCTTCCTCCAGGCTGTTGCACAGTACAGTCAGGAACATCCTATCCAGACCGATAGATGTTTCAATGACGTAAGGAATGTAACTCTGATTGATTTCCGGATCAAAATATTGCATTTTTTTTCCGGAGAGTTCCTGATGTTGCTTAAGATCAAAATCCGTGCGGGAATGAATGCCCTCCACCTCTTTAAAGCCGAAAGGAAAATCGTATTCAATGTCGACTGCCGCATTAGCATAGTGGGCAAGTTTGACGTGATCGTGATAACGGTATTTATTAGCGTCCGGTTTAAGGGCCAGGTGCCATTTCAGGCGTAGTTCCTTCCATTGCTGATACCATTCCAGTTCGGTGCCGGGCCGAACAAAAAACTGCATTTCCATTTGTTCAAATTCCCGCATACGCATGATGAACTGACGGGCGATCACCTCATTCCTAAACGCCTTACCGATCTGGGCGATACCGAAAGGCACCTTCATCCTCCCGGATTTCTGTACGTTTAGAAAATTAACAAAGATACCCTGCGCGGTTTCCGGTCGCAGGTATACCTCTTCCGAGCCGTCTGCCATAGCACCCATTTGGGTAGAGAACATCAGATTGAACTGGCGGACATCCGTCCAGTTCTTCGTGCCGGATATCGGGCAGGCAATTTCATGTGCTTCGATGAGTGATTTGAGCCTCGGGAGGTCATCGTCGTTTAAAGCCTGATTAAGTTCCTGTTGAAGTTCTTCGGCTTTAGCCGTTTTTCCGTCTTTCGTGTAGCGTTCGATCCGGTCTTCCAGTAACTGATCTGCCCGGTAGCGTTTTTTAGAGTCCTTATTATCACTCATCGGATCGCTGAATCCGTCGACAGGCCCGGAGGCCTTCCAGACCTTTGGATGCATGAAGATAGCGGCGTCCAGCCCGACAATATTTCGGTGAAGCTGCACCATGGCCTTCCACCAGTAGGTTTTAATGTTATTTTTTAATTCAACCCCTAGCTGTCCATAATCGTAGACCGCACTAAGTCCGTCGTACACTTCACTGGAAGGGAATACAAATCCGTATTCTTTTGCGTGGGCTATTACGGTTTTAAAAAGGTCGTCTTTTGCTTTGCTCATAGTGCAGCAAATATATTTGAATTTTTCCGGTCGTTAATGGATATTTTACCGACGTTTGCAATCTTTTCGCCAGAAAGCGCGCATCCGTAGATCGCTTGACGCCTGTTTTTCTTAAATTTGATGAAGTATTATTTATAAGTTATGAAAAAAATTCTGGTTCTTTTTAGTTTGGTTTTCGCGGGCTTTTATTCTTGTACGCTAACGGAAGCTAATGACTCGCTGATTTCCGAAAGAACCCGTATTGAACTCAATAACCTGGACGATCTGTATACGTTCCTGACCTATCGCAACAACCGCTTCCCCCTGGTCAGCGCACACCGTGGTGGCGCGAAAGCCGGATTTCCTGAAAATGCCATAGAGACTTTTGCGGAAAACGCAGAAAATCAACCCATGATTATCGAGTTTGATGTTGCCATGACCCGGGATTCTGTTCTGGTGCTCATGCACGATGACCGACTGGACCGGACGACTACCGGTAAAGGCCTGGTCTCCGAATACAGTTATGCGGATATAAAAAACCTTCATCTTAAAGACAATTTCGGGCAGAAGACAGAATTTCGTATTCCGACGCTGGCACAGGCCCTGAAGTGGGGAAAGGGGAAAGTTCTTTTCACCATTGATGTGAAGAGTGGGGTACCTTACAGAATGGTAATCGATGAAGTGAGGAAGCAGCATGCACAACCCTACTCGGCTATTATTACTTATAATGCAACTCAGGCAGCGATGGTCTACAAAGAAGCGCCCGAACTCATGATTTCCGCAAGCGTGCGCCAACTGGACGATCTGTTAAGACTAGGCGATTACGGTGTTCCAGACAACCGTATTATTGCATTCGTCGGAGTCAGTGAGCCGGAGCAGGAATTGTATGATCGCCTGCACGAACATGGTATCCTCTGTATCCTCGGAACCATTGGGAACCTTGATAAACGGGCCGAAGTCAGAGGAGATGAGCTTTATTACGAGCTAGTGGAGCGAGGGGCGGACTTCATCGCCACTGACCGGCACGAGGAAGCTGGCGTATTGCTGGAACGCTTTCGGAAAGATTATCGCGCTGAATCAAAATACGTTAAGAACTAGTTATTCTTTTCGCCTAAAGTCCCCGATTCAGGGGCAGAATTCCTTCAGGCCTCAGTAAACATTGTGGCACAATTTATGTTTATTAAGAGCTAATTAATAATTAACTTTTAACATTTAAAGAAGGAGTATGAAACGTTTATTTTTATTTTCAGTTTTTTTACTAAGCGGTTTATTTGCCGTAAACGCTCAGGACATGCAGGTTGAACGCCCGCAGACTTCAGAAGCTGTGGGTATGGAGCCTATCCGTCAGGGGAACTGGATGGTAGGCGGTAGCCTTGGTTCAATAGGCTATAGCTTCGAGGGAGAGTCGTTCAACATCAACATCAATCCGAGAGCGGGATACTTTGTTTCTGACGGAGTTGCTATCGGTCTTTCATTAAGAGGTGGTTTCCAATCCTATCCGGGTGATACCCAAAACGATTGGAACTATGGTATTGCGCCATTTGTACGCTACTTTTTCCCTGAAGGATCTTCATCTACTGGCCGATTCTTT
>JBMDWN010000337.1:0-6947 GCA_048595275.1 Olivibacter sp.
GACAAGTATTTTAACGAGACATATTCCTACAACAGCTGGGAAGCCTATTCGACAGCTGTGGTCGAAATAAAGAAAGTAATGGACGCGCTGAGTCAAAATCCGGAGGATGCGAACAAGTTGTCTATCGCACGCATCTGGCGGGTTTTGATTTTCCATCGACTGACTGATCTTTACGGAGACGTTCCTTATTCAGAAGCCGGGCTGGCGAGTGAAACGCAGAATTATACTCCGGCCTATGATCGGCAGGAAGATATTTACAACGACCTTTTCCAGGAATTGGAGGAAGCTATTGCTGCCTTTAACCCGGAACTGCCCACTTTTGCCGGGGGTGACCTGATTTACAACGGCAACATAGAGCAATGGCGCCGCTTTGCTTATTCCCTTATGCTGCGGCTGGGCATGCGGCTGACCAAAGTAGACGCCGGTCTGGCTGAAAACTGGGTTCGGAGAGCTGTTGCCGGAGGTGTTATTCTTAACGACTCCGAAATTGCACGCATCCAGTACGTCGATGGCTCCCAGGTGGCCCAGCGAAATTTCATTGCTACGTCGCTTTTGAATACGGACTACCTCAACGCGCAGGCGGTGGATAACATCGAAGGCGGGAAGCTGGCGCAAACGTTTATAGACCATTTGAAGGCGACGACGGATCCGCGTCTGAACGCCATCTCTGTTGTACGCGTTAGAAACGCCAGCGGCGTTTTCGTTCCGGATACCAGTTCTGCTATACAACGGGGTATGCCGAATGCCGCATTCAATTCCTTCCCGGCGGATTTTGAAAGTTATTCAGAACCGAATCCCAATACGGTGCTTCGATTTGATGCGCCTCACCTGGTATTGACGAACGTGGAAACGAAACTTTTGCTATGTGAGGCAGCTCTGCGCGGATGGTACGAGGGCAATCCTGCTCAACTTTATGATGAAGCGGTGAGAGCATCCATGAATCACTGGTCGCTGTTTGGAGCTGCCGGCCAGATCAGTCAGCCAAGGGTAGAATACTATATATCGCAAAACCCGTTTAACGCTGGCGGCAGTTTTGAGGAGCAGATGCAGCAGATCTATACGCAGCTATGGGTTGGACTCTTTTTGCAGGATGAATACGAGATCTTTTCAAACTGGCGGAGAACCGGTTATCCGGCGCTTACCCCGACAAACTACCCCGGAAATCTTACCGGGGGGACCATTCCCCGACGCTTTGTCGTGCCTTTATCTGAAGAAAGTTACAACCGCGACAATTTCAACGAAGCGGTAAGCCGGCAGGGAGGGAACAATTCATTAACCAACAGGGTCTGGTGGGATCCTGCGAACTAAATCTGCTTTCGACATGAATGTACTTTTTAAATATACCTTACTTTTTATTTCCAGTCTTTTCGCCGCTGCTGCTGCGCAGGCGCAGCATTATGACCTGCTGATCCGTGGCGGGCATGTCATCGATCCGAAGAACAACCGGGATGCGCTGATGGATGTGGCGGTGTCAGATGGTAAAATTGCCCGTATAGCTGAGCGGATCGAAGCAGAGGCAGATCAGATCGTGGACGCTAAAGGCTTGTATGTAGTGCCCGGACTCATCGACATCCATACCCATCATTTCTTTGGTACGGAGCCACATAGTTACCTGCGGAACAGTTTTTCGGCGATTCCGCCGGATGGATTTACTTTTCGAAACGGGGTAACAACCGTTGTCGATGCCGGAAGTCCGGGCTGGAAAAACTTCCAGGCATATAAAGACCAGACCATCGACCATTCCAAAACCCGCGTGCTGGCTTTCTTAAACATTATTGGTGAGGGGATGAGAGGCGGGGCCTTTGAACAAAACCTGAGCGATACCGACCCTAAAATGGCGGCGCTGGTTGCTAAACAGTTCAGCCCCTACGTGGTCGGGTTCAAAGTGGCGCATTTTGAAGGGCCGGACTGGACAATTGTTGACCATGCCGTGGAAGCCGGGAGACTTTCAGACCGGCCGGTCATGGTCGACTTTGGCGGAAGCGAACCACCTTTGCCTTTGGAAGAGCTCCTGCTCAAACACCTTCGCAAAGGGGATATCCTGACCCATTGTTTCGCACAGATCAAAGGCAGAGAATTTATTGTGGATACGGTAAGCCAGAAGGTTAAGCCCTTTGCCCTGGAGGCCCGTCGGCAGGGTAGAATCTTCGATGTCGGCTACGGAGGAATCAGTTTTTCTTTCAGCCAGGCAATACCAGCTATCAAACAGGGCTTTTTCCCGGATGCCATCAGTACCGACATCCATACCGGAAGCATGAACCAGTCGATGAAGGACATGCTGACCGTAATGTCGAAATGCCTGACGGTAGGCATGCCCCTAGCAAAGGTCGTTGAGGCCAGTACCTGGAAACCGGCACAGGTCATTCAGCGTGAGGCGCTCGGACACTTAAGTGAAGGCGCTGAAGCCGATATCGCCATTCTGAACATCAGAGAAGGCGACTTCGGTTACTTCGACTACACTGGTTTTAAAGTTAAAGGCGCACAAAAACTGGAATGCGAGATGACCCTCCGCGCCGGAGAAATCGTGTATGACCTGAACGGCCTTGCACAACCGCTGGTGCTGTCCAGAGCCAGTCGTGAACATCAATAAACAACAATCGAATAAACATCAAATCGCTGACAATGAAAACAGAAAGAAGATCAGTTTTAAAACGCCTGGGAGCATCGCTCCTCGGTGTACTGGGTGCCGGTAGCTTCGTAAAGGCCGCAGAAGCATCCCCTATGCAAGGCAAGGAAGTCTTCAACATTACTAAACAGGATGACGTCCCTTTATTTTCCGGATCCACGAAATTCAACGGAATGGTATTCGTTGCCGGGAAGGGCGCGCATTTCGACGGGGATGTGAAAGCCCATACCGACCATGTGCTGAAGGAGCTTGAGGCAGAACTCAAAAAATCAGGCTCCTCCATGGAAAAAGTCCTTAAAGTCAACGTCTACCTCGCCGATCTTGCCGACTACAAGGCCATGAATGAAGTGTATCAGGGGCGTTTCGGTGCTAAGCCGCCGGTACGGACTACGGTGGCAACTTATGGAGGTGTTCCGGGTGACTCGCTCGTAGAAATGGATTGCATCGCCTATGTATAAGGTCCTGCTTTCCCTCTTTCTGACCGGCACCTCCACGCTGGCCCTGGCGCAGGAGCTTCAGGTTCCCGGTCTGGATGTTTTAAGCAGGCAATGGGAGGGGGATCGCTTTGCCGATGGTCGTCCGAAACTTTCAGACGCTCTGCTGGAACGCGCGAAAAAGATCGGTTTTGATGATGCCTGGACGATTTTGATGAACGCGGGTTACGTTAATCAGTTTGAAGCAGGCTGGAAGCAGCTGAAGCCGGAAATACTGGTAGTGGGGCGTGCCCTGACCGCCCAATACTTGCCGGCGCGGCCCGACATCGACTCAGCCATGCTTGCCCTGGGACAGGAAAAAGGCTTCAAAGGCAGCAGCAATGCCTGGCCGATAGACCTTCTTGAAGGTGGTGACGTATATGTGGCCGACGGCTTTGGTAAAATCGAAGGCGGAACGCTGATCGGGCAGACGCTGGGCACGACCATTGCCGATCGTACGGGCACAGGAGTAGTTTTCGATGCGGCTGTCCGGGATATTGACGGTCTTTCGGAAATTGAAGAATTCAACGCACTCTACCGGGACGCCCACCCCTCATTTTTAACCGGATCTATGCTTAGCGGGATCAATGTCCCGGTCCGCATTGGAAAGGCGACGGTCCTGCCCGGCGATTTGGTTTTGTCCAACCGGGAGGGGGTGCTTTTTATACCGGCGCACCTGGCAGAACAGGTCATTTTTACGGCTGAATTTATTCAGTTCCGGGACAGTTTTGCCAAGCAGCGGATACGGGAAAAACAGTACAGCGTTGGCGAGATGGACAACCAATGGTCGGATCCCATGAAAGCGGACTTTCTCAACTGGCTGAAAACGCAGCAAGAAGCTCCCAAGCTGGATAAAGCAAAACTTGATCAGCTCATGGATAAGCGCACCTGGTGATGGAGAATAAAACAAGGCTCTTTAAGATTACGCTGCTCCTGATGATCCTGTCAGGACTGGCGGCGCTGACGGTATTTCTTACCGGGTGGTCAGGTCCCGGAAAATTGGCGCTTATTGCCTTTTTCCTTTTCGGCTGGATCTGCTTTAACCAGCATAAATCCTTAAAGGGCTATGCCTATTCCATGCTGATCTTTGCGATGGTTTCCCTCTCCCTGATCTATCCTTTTCTATTTAAAGAAGTGAATGGTTTTTCACTGGACCGGCTCATCACCCCGCTGATACAGATCATTATGTTCGGCATGGGAACATCGATGAGCGCAAAAGACTTCGCCGGGGTGATCCGGCACCCCAAAGGTGTATTCATCGGGGTGGTCAGTCACTTCATTATCATGCCGCTGGTAGGCTTTTTCCTGGCCGGGGTCAGTGGTCTTTCGCCGGAGATCGCTGCGGGCATCATCCTGATCGGGTCTTCACCAAACGGTATGGCATCCAATGTGATGTCTTACATGGCGAAAGCCAACCTGCCTTTATCCATCACCATTACGGCGGTATCGACATTGTTATCGCCGCTGGTGACCCCCGCTTTGATGAAATTGCTGGCCGGGGCCTTCGTACAAATCGACCTGTTGGACATGATGTGGGATATTCTGAAGATGGTTATTCTGCCAATAGGCCTGGGCTTACTGTTTAACCGCTTTTTCTATGGAAGAACGAAATGGCTTGACCTGATGCTTCCAAGGGTATCGATGCTGGGTATCGCTTTGATCATTGCCATAATTACTGCTGCCGGAAGGGACAGTTTGCTCAGCATTGGGCCAACACTCCTCCTGCTGGTACTCATTCATAACCTGACCGGTTACCTGCTGGGCTACGGATGCGGAAGACTTTTCCGGATGTCGGAAAGCGACTGCAGAACGATGGCCATTGAAGTAGGCATGCAGAATGGCGGTCTGGCTTCCGGAATTGCCCGGGAAATGGGGAAACTGGCGACCGTCGGTTTGGCTCCGGCCGTTTTCGGTCCGCTGATGAACATAACAGGCTCCCTGCTGGCCTCTTACTGGAAACAAAAACCGGTCGACACACAAGTTGAAGCGGAAGTCCCGCTTCCGCAAATAAATCAATCTGAAAAATCAAGATGAAAAGAAGAGCTTTATTGAAATACCTGTCGGCCGTACCCGTTGGTGCGGCGGTGACACCTTATGCCGGATTCGATCTGCTGGGCGGGCAAGCTTCCGCAAATGCAAGGAGAGATTATTTTTCGGAACTTGGCATCCGGACCTTTATCAACGCCGCGGGAACCTATACCGGGATGACCGGATCCCTTATGCGGCCGGAAACACTGGAAGCGATTCAGGCGACTGCCCATGATTTCTGCATGCTCGATGAATTGCAGGAGAAGGTAGGTGAACGCATTGCCCGATTGGTAAAATCGGAAGCTGCCGTCGTTACTTCTGGTTGCTTTTCGGCTATGACCCTGGGCCTGGCCGGCATCTTAACCGGAGAGGATGAAAAGAAAGCGGAAATGCTTCCCCACCTGGAAGGGACTGGGATGAAGACGGAGGTCATCTGCCAGAAAGGACATGATATAGTCTATCTGCATGCGTTGAAGAACACCGGCTGCCGGATCATCATGGTCGAAACGGCAGATGAAGTAGTCCGGGCGATAAACGAGCGGACGGCGATGCTTTTCTTTCTGAACGTGCAATCTGATCAGGGCAAGATAAGCCATGAAGAGTGGGTCAGCCTCGGTAAAAAGCACGATATCCCAACCATGATTGACATCGCAGCCGATGTGCCTCCGGTGGAAAATCTGTGGAAGTTTCACGAAATGGGCTTCGACTTGGTCTGCGTTTCCGGAGGAAAAGCAATGCGCGGACCACAGAGCGCTGGTCTTTTGATGGGGAAAAAGAAATACATTGCTGGTGCAAGGGTACACATGCCACCGAGGGGCTTCAACATTGGTCGGGGAATGAAGATTAACAAAGAAGAAGTGATCGGCATGTACATCGCCCTGGAAAAATTTATCAGCCTGGACCATAAAAAAGAATTTGCGCAACAGCAGGCGCAGGTCGACGAGATTATTAAGATGATCTCTCCGGTTAGTGGTGTCCGTACAGAAGTGAAGGTGCCGCCGCTGGGGAATGTAACTCCCACGCTGCACGTATTTCTGGATCCCGAGAAAATTAAGATCAAGCCGACTGAAGTTCAGTCTAAACTCCGTTCCGGCAGCCCATCCATCGAAATAGCCGGTGCGGATGAAGAGAAGTTCGTGCTTACCGCCTGGATGCTGAAACCGCAACAAGAAAAGATTGTCGCTGGCAGGCTCCAGGAAATACTCAAGGGTATATAAACTAAAAATGGTTAGATTTACGGCATAACAAAGCCTGAAAATCTAACCATTATGCGTTATTTTTCTTTTTTTCTTGGGTTGTTTCTAGCCTTAAATACAACATTATTGGCCGCTCGTGCTGCGGGGCCTGCCGAACCTGATTCGCTCGCTTACCGCCTATGGTACGATAAGCCCGCCCAAAACTGGAACGAGGCATTGCCCCTAGGGAATGGTCGTCTGGGGGCCATGGTATTTGGTAAACCGGAACAGGAACGGTTGCAGATGAACGAAGAAACCATTTGGGCCGGGAGGCCTGGAAACAATGTTCAGGAAGATCTGTATCCTACGATAAAGCAGCTTCGTGAGTTGCTGTTCAGCGGTCAGTATAAGCAAGCCCAGACGCTGGCCCTGCAGAACATACCCCGGGAACTCACTTCAGATAATAATTATGGAATGCCTTACCAGCCCGCAGGTGATCTGATTATCGACTTCCCAGGGCATGAGGGTGCTTCCGATTACCAACGCAGCCTGGACATACAGCAATCAATAAGCCGTGTCCGGTACCGGTTAAAGGACGTTACCTATACACGCGAAGTTTTCGTTTCACATCCGGGCCAGTTAGCT
>JBMDWN010000338.1:0-3151 GCA_048595275.1 Olivibacter sp.
ATCAGGTGCTTCAATTTTGGCGCGACTGGAGTATTATAAGGTCATGCGCCTGCGGGCAGGCAGGAACGACCCAACCGAAAGACTTTCCGAACGGTATTCAGAGAGCATCCTTCTACTGCTCGAATCCAAAAAAGATGTACCGGGATTTGCCGAAGAATACGCCCAATCGCTGATGCTGAAGGGCGATAAGCGGAGGGATGCCGGGAAGTACCCCGAAGCGTACCGAAACTATTTCGCCGCCAGGAAAATCATGGAGGATTTTGGTGATTACTGTAACCTGGCAACCTATTCGGCCCGCCTGGCTATGAGTTCATACGATGAACATAGTTACGTCAACGCGATCTTCTACTGGCAAACAGCCTTGGAATACCTTGACGAATGTACCGATAAGTCTGAATTTGCATGGGGTTTTGTTGAGCGTCAAGGTTACCTGGATAACATTGCGCTGGCCTTTAGAGAACTTGGAGAGGTCGATAGCGCCAGGCTTTATTTTAACAAAGCGCTTAAATTTATCTCGGACACCAAAGATCGCTATCCGGACGACTCCACCTTCTCCAAGCATGCTTACCTGAATGCCCTCGGAAATTTAGGGGCGTTAGAGTTGGAAACGGGAAACTTCGACCGCGCCGAACGTATTTTCAAGGAGTCTATAACGCAAAAAAAGGCGGACGCTTTAACGAATGATTTGTTAGGAGAACGTATTCATCTGGCCGACATCATGATGCAAACGAATCGCATGCCTATCGCTGAAGCGTATGTCGATACGTTAAAGGCCGATGTGAGTCTGCATGCACGAAGCGCTTGGTGGCCGAAATGGTTGCTGGTACAGGCGGATCTCCTGATGCACAAAGGTGACTTCAGGCGTTCCAATAATCTCCTAAAACGTCTCCTGGAATTAAGGCAGAGAGAATCTGTGACGACTTCCCGCTTAAATAAGCCGGACATCGCGACGTTCATTGAAAGTGTCGAACAGCAGCATGAGCTGCAATACGCCAATGCCAGAGCCGCCCGGCAAAGAGTACTTTTTGCCGTACTCGTCACGTTGTTTTTCTTATCGGCAATCATTGCCTTCCTCCTTTGGAAAAACAGAAAGTTTGCGAAAAGCAGATTGATCTTAATTGAGCAGATGAATCAGATTAGCCAGGAAAAGAACGCAGAGCTGAACAAAGTGGTGGAAACGCTTCGGATGGCTCAGTTGGAAAATCAGAAAATACTTCATATTGTTAGCCACGACCTGAAAAGTCCCTTAAGTTCCTTCAAAAGCGTTTTGGACCTAATACAAAGCAATCGACTGGAGCGTGATGAGCAAAACCGTATCATAGAACTTATGAGAGGGGCCAATGAATCCGCTCTCCGGCTGATTTCACAATTGCCGCTTGCCCCGAACGAACGCTTCGAGTTATCGCCTGAACGAACTTCTTTACGAAGAATGCTCTCAACGGTAGTCCAATTAATGGCGCACGAGGTAAGCGAGAAGCAGCTTCTTATTCAGCTGCAGGGGGAGGATTGTACAGTCGAAATTGATCGTGACCAGATGAGTCGGGTCGTTCAAAATCTGATCGCCAATGCCATTAAATTCAGTTATCGGGGGGGCACAATTTACGTCAAAACCGAGTTGACAAGCGAAAATGTGTTGATAACCATTCGAGACGAAGGAATCGGCATTCCGCTTAACATTCGAGACAGGCTTTTTTTGCCCTATGGTGATGCTTCAAGATCCGGGACGGAAGGGGAAGAATCTACGGGGATGGGCCTGTACATCTGTAAACAGATTGTTCAGGCCCATACAGGGGAACTTTGGTTCAGCAGTGAAGAAGGAAGGGGTACGACCTTCTTCCTGGAGTTTCCGGTGAATTAACTACGGACGGCTCAATCAGATCCTTCCATGCCCGGGAAATTATTCAGGGCCTCAAGCAGGCGCTGGTAAATCTCTGGTTTATCCTCCACCAGGTTGACCCGTTCCGCAGGGTCTTCGGCAAGGTTGAACAATTCGATTGTATCCTTTCCTTCCTGGCTTACCCGACGCAATTTCCAGTCGCCTTCGCGCACGACTTCTGGTTGATGACTATGCACGTAATAGATGGCCCGGTGCTGAAGACGAGCATCTTTTTCAGTAAATAATTCCCCAACATCCTGTCCGTCCAGTACAAGTTCCGTCGCTGGGCTGGCTCCCGCCCAGTTGGCCAGCGTCGGAAAAACGTCTACTCCGCTGACGAGTTCTTTCAGCACTTTTTGTTGCGTGTGATCTTTCCAGTACACGATGAAGGGAACGCGCACCCCGCCTTCGTAAGTGCTGGCCTTGCTGCCCCGGAAGATGCCGGAGTAGCCGGCGTGGTTGCGTGTGGTGAATCCATCGTCGGACATGCGTTGTGGATATTCGCTCCACGGACCGTTATCGCTGGTGAAGATAAAGATGGTGTTTTCCGCCAGGCCTTGCTTTTCAAGCGCCTGCCAGATCTTTTCAATACCCGCATCCATTTCCTGGATAACCGATCCCAGTTCTCCCCCTTTGGAACCATCGTAACGGGCTCTTTGGGCTTGCTGGTAGACGGGCAGGTGAGGCATGTTGTAAGCCAAGTAGAGGAAGAATGGATTCCGTTTATCCTGCTGTTCTATGTAACGTATGGCCTCGTCGCTATACAGCGCGGTAAGGGAGGTGTCCTCCGGTTTGAAGACTTCCGGTGCTTCGTTGCGGAACAGTTTGATGGTAGTGTCGGTCTTTACATAGGGATTCCGGAAATCGTGGCTGTACAGCAGGCCATAGTATTCGTCGAAGCCATGACGCCGGGGCAGATGCTCGGGCTGATCGCCCAAGTGCCATTTTCCGATCATCTTGGTCTTGTAATTGGCTTGCTTCAGCAAGCGGGCAATCGTTGTCTCGCTCTGCGGCAACCCCATAGAGGAACCGGGCCCGAGCGGGTAGGGAATGTTATAGCGGGTGGGGTAGCGCCCGGTCAGCAGCGCTCCGCGGGACGGGGAGCAGGTCGGAGAGGCCAGTACGAAATTCGTGGCCTGCACCCCCTTCCTGCTCATCTGATCCAGGAAGGGGGTTTCGATGACGGGATTGCCTTAGCAACCCAGATCGGCATATCCGAGGTCGTCCGCCAGGATGAAAATGATATTGGGTTTATCCTGCGCGTGAAGAAGAGTC
>JBMDWN010000339.1:0-14673 GCA_048595275.1 Olivibacter sp.
AACATCGTCCTGAAAGAGGATCAACAGCTGCTGGATGATGTGGTGGTTGTCGGTTATGGGACGATGCGAAAAAAGGACCTCACCGGTTCAATCAGTCACATCGATGCGAAAAAACTGGTTAACGAACGTCCGACCACCATACAAGATCTGCTGCGCAACCAGGCGCCAGGTCTAATCGTCGGCCCTTCGTCCAGTGATGCAAAAGAAACTCCGTCTTTTCTGATTCGTGGGCAACGATCCCTGCGGGGGGGCGCCGCGCCGCTTATTGTCTTGAATGGCGTGATTTTTAATGGCGAACTGTCCGAAATCAATCCCGCAGATGTCGAGTCAATTGATGTGCTGAAAGACGCCTCATCAGCTGCTATATTCGGTGCTAAATCCGCTAATGGCGTTATCATCGTTACCACCAAACAGGGTTCCGGTCATAAACCTACCATACTGTTCGATGGAAGCCTGGGCTTAGCGACGATGGGCATTAACCGGACCTATTATACCGCAGATGACTACCTGACCTACCGGTCCGATTATGCCACCAGCAGCAATGGATTCGAAAATGCCGGATTTTATCGCAGACCGACGCCGGAGAACCTGAGCCAGTACAACCTGACCGAAGAGGGTTGGCGTAATTATGACGCCATAGGTCAGGCTTCGGAAAACCTGGAAGACGTCTGGTTGCAGCGGATAGGCATCGGGGATGTTGAGCGTAACAATTACTTCGCGGGTAGAAATCACGACTGGTATGGCGAATCCTGGCAGACAGCGCCGAGACAAAACTACAATTTGAACATGTCTGGCCAGGCTTCAAATGTCAAATATTACTGGTCGCTCGGCTACCAGGACAATAAAGGAAATATGGTTGGAGACCGCTTCAAGAACTACCGGTCGAATTTGAATCTTGACGGCAAACTCACTGATTTTTTGGATGCGGGCATCAATCTTCTCTTACAGAAGCGCGAAGAAGGGTATCAGCGTGTAGACTGGGCGGGTCAGTCCAGAAATTCACCCTTTTCAACACCGTTCAATGAAGATGGCTCGCTGAATCCCTGGCCTATGGGCCAGGGGCATCAGGCTTCCGGCGTTAACAGCTTGTACAACATAGCAATGTCTTCGCTGAGTTCCGGGACGCAGACGGTAACCACCAGAATGTACGGTAAGATAACGCTGCCGTTCAACATCACCTTTCAAACGAATTTTGCGCCTCGCTTCAGCTGGAATCAAAATCGAAACTGGAATAGTTCAGAAAGCGTATTTGACGTCACAGGAGGTGCCGCATCAAGATTCAGCGCACGCTCAGAGGTCTGGACGCTGGATAACATACTGAAGTGGAATCATACTTTTTCGGAACGCCACATGTTTGATGTTACCTTACTCCAAAATGCCGAGCAATATCAATACTGGAGTGAAAGCATGGCCGGGAGCCGATTTTCGCCAACGGATATTCTCCAGTGGCATTATATGCAGATCGCCAATGAGCGCTCTATTTCCTCAAATGACGAAAAGTACACGGGTGATGCGCTGATGGGTCGCCTATTCTACGCTTACGATAATCGCTATATGCTGACCGCATCGGTCAGGCGTGACGGTTTTTCAGCATTCGGCCGCTCGCAACCGAGGGCAACGTTCCCTTCTCTGGCATTGGGATGGACATTTACGGAAGAAAGCTTTTTTAACTGGGGTGCGATGAATACCGGTAAATTACGCCTATCCTATGGCCAAAATGGAAATCGGGACATCGGCATATACCAGGCCCTGTCTCAGCTGGTAACAGGCGGCGGGGGCATTACCCGGTACACCTATGCAACGCCCGGGGGAACCTTATATGAGCTCACCACCTTACAAATTCAGCGGATGGCGAATAACGAGCTCAAATGGGAAAGCACGGCTTCCTTCAATGCCGGGCTGGATTTCGGCTTTCTGGACGACCGCCTCAGCGGCAGCGTGGAGTGGTACCATATGCCGACAACAGATCTGTTGATGGACCGTAGCCTGCCAAACATTACCGGTTACACTACGGTGGTGACAAACCTGGGGGAAGTGGTCAACAGCGGTTTTGAGCTGGCGCTGAACTCCGTCAATATACAGGGAGCAAATTTTAACTGGTCCTCTGCCCTGAATGTTACCCACAACCGAAATCGCATAAAGCATCTCTATTACACCTATGAGGATGTCCTGGACGACCAGGGCAATGTTGTTGGCCAGCGGGAAGTAGACGATGTTGCCAGAGGATGGTTTGTCGGCAAAGACATGACAACAATATGGGATTTTGAGATGATCGGCATCTGGCAACAACACGAAGCAGAGGAAGCTGCTAAATATGGTCAGCGTCCCGGTGATGCACGCGTGCGCGACGTCAATGGCGACTACAGCATTGGGCAGGAAGACCGTATGTTTCTGGGGCAAAGGAATCCGAAATTACGCTTAGCCCTCAGAAACGATTTCGTGTTTTTTGAGAACTGGGACCTGTCTTTCAACCTCTATTCCTATCTGGGGCATCAATCTGATAACACAGAATACCTCAACTTTTTCGGGTTCGATGGCGACTATCTTAATTCGCCCAGGCGAGATTACTGGACGCCTGAAAATGCTTCGAACGAATTTGCACGCCTGAAGTCAACGCTTCCCGGCAATGTGCAGCCTAAGAAGATTATAAACATGGACTTTATTCGCCTGGAAAATATATCCATCGGCTACAGGGTTCCCAAAAAGCTGACTACGCGACTGCAAACCCAGGACATCAGAATTTTCGGGACGATTAGAAATGCCGCGATATGGGCATTCTCCAAATCATGGTCGAGGGCCAATTATTGGGATGTGGAAACAGGTGGCACGATGCCCCGGACTTTTACACTAGGCGCGAGCGTAACTTTTTGATCATAAAAAAATTAAGCAGATGAAAAACAAACTGATAAAACCTTTATTTGTAGCGACCATGCTGTCATTATCGACCTCTTGTTCAAAAGACTGGTTGCAGCCTGAGCCACTTTCATTTTTTGAGCCCAACATTACCTTCTCTACCCTGGAGGGATTAGAGGCCGCACTGACCCGTTGCCGAAGTGATCTGCTCTATTATTACCTCGGTACCCCTGGTACGGCTATGTCTACCGAATTAATGTTTTCGGACGTTGCCGTATCGGCCATTTCAGACTTAAGCGGATCGCAGAACTTTCCGATGGATATAACACCAACATCCAATAACGAGTGGGTTGGAACCAATGTATCAAATGCCTTCTGGAAAAGCGGATTTGCCGGAAGCAGCTTTGCCAATGCGGTGATCTCCCGCGTTCCGGAGCTCGACTTTGATCAGCAGACTAAAGATCAGATGGTCTCCAAAGCCTATTTCCACCGGGCATATCGCTATTACCACATGGTTTTCCAATTTGGTGATATTCCCATGATAACCCGCGAGATCACTTCACCCAAACTGGACTTCAGGACGGTGAAGATGGAGGTTATTATTGAACAGATGATCAGAGACCTGGAATTTGCCGTAGAACACATTGCCGAGCGGGATGACTATGGAAAGGAAAACAAAGGAGGGTGCCTGATGCTCCTGATCAAATACTATATGGCCGCCGGGCAGTTTCAGAAAGCGGTAGATGCCGCGAATTTGCTGATCAACGGATCCGGATACCAGCTGATGGAACAGCCGTTCGGGGTGTTTGAAAACCCTTATCCGGACACCCGTCCGATAACGCGAAACGTTATCTGGGACCTGCATAGACCCGCTAATAAATCTATCCCGGCCAATCGTGAAACCATCATGACCATTATCAGTCGCTACGACAACCCGGAAAGTCGGGTGAACGTCGGATCCCTGTATAATTTCACGCCCTTCTGGAGCATGACGGATGTTAACCGGGGAATCCTGATACCCAGCAAATTAAACGCAGGTATGGGCAGATTAGCAGGCACTTCCGAGGTCCTAACCCGGTATCCCGGATACATCGATTTCAGAGCCATTGCCGGGCGTGGAGAATGTTTCACCAGGCCGAGCTATTTTGCGGAGAAAGGCATGTGGACGGATGCTGGCGATCTGCGCCATAGTCGGGAAAGCGGTAACTGGTTTGAAATGGAGGAGTTGAAATACAATAACGTCAGTCTGCTGGGTACGCCAGATGCCGAATACTTCGGTCAGCCAATACGTAAATTTGCAGACGATGGAACGCTTCTTTGCCGGGATACGATCCGCTGCTGGTATGACTATCCATATTATAAACTCTGGGTTGACGATCCGGATAGAAACGTTTCTAACGGATATATCGGAGTCGATTACATCGGTGGCCCTGGGGATGTCTACCTTTACCGCTTAGCGGAAGCCTATCTCTTGCGGGCGGAAGCTTATTACTGGTTAAATAACTATGCCCAGGCCGCTGAAGATGTTAACGTTATCAGAAAGCGTGCGCAATGCACCAATTTGTTTACGGCTGCAGATCTTAGCGGATTAGAAGGACTGGATCGCATTATGGATGAACGTGCGCGTGAGCTCATGTACGAAGAGTTCAGGCATGTAGAGCTGGTACGTGTTTCCTTTATTAAAGCCAACCTGGAAGGATGGTATCAGTCGCCGGCAAGTCTGGCCGATGAAAGCAGCAACAGTTACTGGTGGCATCGGATCAGCACATACAACAATTATTATAACAAAGGCGTCAGCACGCTACACCAGGATGAATACCGCATGGCTAAACACAATATATTCTGGCCGATTACCCAAAGTAACATCGACCCGAATTTGAACGGCCGCATCAATCAGAATTACGGCTACGCCGGTTACGGTCAGAACGAAGCCCCCATAGCTTCTCTTGAAGAGCTGGAGGCTGCCGGTCAGTAAGGAAGGCTTGCGTTAACGGCAATAAGTTCCGCCCCGGACATCGGGGCGGAAAATTCTTCCCGGTAAGCCATAGGCGTATAACCCGTGTATTTTTTAAATACAGAGATGAAACAGGTAGAATCTTCATAGCCGAGGTCATGAGCAATCTCTTTCACCGTCAGCACCGTGCTGAGCAGCCTATGCTTGGCGTTCTGTAATTTAAGCTCCAGCATGAAGTGTCCGGGAGAAACATTCATATATTGTTTAAAGACCCTTCTGAACAACGAATAACCCATGTTGATCTGCTCCGCCACTTCCCTCGGCGAGATACCCTTTAGCACGTTTTCCCGCATTATGAGGCGCGCCCGGTCCATATTCCTCAGGAGTATATCGTCCGGATAATATTGATTCCGGTCGTAGTGCCTGGACAAGCCCAAAATAAGCTCACCGATTCCGGACATAATCTGCCGACCGGTAGCATTCTCTGAAAAAGCCATTGCAATAGCCTGGTTATACAACTGCACCAGGTCGTCTCTTATACCAACTTTATAGATCGTTTGTTGCGGATTGAAAAATCCGTTCCGGAATTTTGCGTCAATGCTGGGGCCCCTCATACCGATCCAATACTCTTTCCATCCGGTTCTTTTGTCCGGCAAATAGCAGTGTGGCGTGTAAGGGGGAATAATCATCATATCTCCGGCCGATAGCGAAGAGACCGTCTCCTTCCTGCCCCGGTATTCTCCCCTACCGCGAGAGATGTACACCAATTGATAATTCTGCAGGATCCGGCGCTTTTCAGCATGAAACGCATAATCAAAGGGGTGTCCGGAATCCGGGGGGTAGGATTGAAAATCAGGAGAAACTTCCGCATGTCCGACATTGTCCACGGTGAGTCCCCAGAGCAGATCCTGCTCGTCACTGGCCATATATTTAAACTGTCTGGTCGTTATCATAGCTTCAGGCATTTTACTTTTGATCTTCGTAAATCCGCATCTGCACAGGCCCGATCAGTCCACTGCTTTGCAAGGGACTATCAGCCCGATAAGGATTCACAATCGTCCACAACCTGCGTTCGTTCGGCGAAAGCCGTTGCTCTCCGATCAGGCTGTTGACCCAGGTGTTTGTCACTTTTACACCGATCGTATTTTTTCCGGGTTCACAAAGATCTGTGATATCGATCTCATAGGGTGCTATCCATAAAGGCCCTGCCATTTTCCCGTTTACCGTAACCTTCGCGAGCATCCCTACGTCGCCAAGATTCAGCACAATTCGTTTATGGTTTGCTAAGGGGATTTCAGGTATAGAAATTTCGTACAAGGCACTTCCTGAAAAATATCGGATAGCCGTGTCCGGATGCTTGGACCAATCCTGAAGCGTGTCAAAAGTTTCGCTGAAGGTTGTGGAGTCAGGCTTCGTAAAGGTGACCTTCCATGTCCCTTCCACAGGCAGGGTTTCCACGGGTTGATCAAAGTTTCCGGCTGGTCCGCGCGGAGCATCTCCGGCTGAAGCGTCCTTTCTGAACACAATAAATGTGCTTCCCTGTGCCGGCAGGTGCAGTGGAATACGGGTTGTCCGGCCATCGTCTGCAAACTCAGGCAAATGGCGAACCGCTCCGTTCATAGCGTTCCAGAGTTCAGGTTGTTTGCCGCTGATCCGAAATGCCGGATCTATATAGATCTCCCGGCCACTTTGATTGGTCAGGAAGTAGAGGTCACCACCTTCGAGTTCGCGGTGAATGTAATGGACGTTATCTTCTGGAGAAAGCGCTAAATCAGGCTTCACGTCAACAAGATCAAGAGCATCTTTCAAAGACCATCCCGTCAGGACCATACCCGCTCCATAAGTATTTTTATTTACCCCTTGACCAGCTGAACTACCCCAAAGCTTATCCCCCAGCATTTTCACCTGCCGGTCCGCTTCTTTATGGTTACGGAGACTGGGAGAACGAAGTGGCTTGGGACCCAGAAGCACACCGCCTGCTTTGACCAGCAATTCCAGTTTCTGCAACAGCTCGGGTCGCATGGTCTCCAGTTGAGGCAAGACTAAAATTTTATACGAAAGTCCGTCAGGAAGTGTGAAGCGACCATTTTTGATGGTCATCCGGTTCAGGATAACTTCCGCATTTACGTAGTCAAAATCATAGCCCCGAGGGAGTTCCGGATCCTGTACACCCGTCATTTTCGGCGCATCCTCCCCTATGAAATAAGCAACGTCTGCCACATACAGCCCTTGCTGCAACATAAAGTTGCACCGCTTGAGGTAATCCAGAAAACCATCCATTTCGTAAAACCAGGTGTTGGATCGATTGAAGTCATTGCCGAACCAGGCATTAACGCCCGGAAGTCTATCGTCAGGCTGATGGATATAAACATGTAAAAGCGTGTTGTTGATGCCCTCTGCAAAGAAGCGGTCGCCCCGTTCCTTGAACAGCGCTGGGTATCTGGCAAATTGATTGGCTGCAGACGTGAACGATTCGGCTGAAACCTTATTTTTACCGTAGATATGAGCGGCAGAAGAGGCAGCACGATTTTCGATGTCGCCCAATTCTCCTTCGCTCCAGAATTCGCCGGCCACCTCATCTGACTGGCCTCCATACTGTAAAAATTCCGCCGGGAAGCCCCAATGCCCGTAATTTTCGAGCCATGTGGTTAATCCATGCTGATTACTGATCTTCCGGAACCCTCCCACAAATTCATAAGCAACCTGGTCGGCCACAAAGCGGCGCATGTCCCATAGAAACCGATCTGAGGTCTCCTGATTACCCACCACGAACCCGTAGTAAGCAGGCAGATAAGGTTTCGGATCGTACCCGAAGGCTTGTTTAAATTTATCCTCAAAATCGTCTGTCCAGTTTTGCCCTCCTGTTTCATAACTATCCTGAACAACTACTTTAAACGATTTCCGGTCGCCAGCGGGAATCCGCTCCAGGATCTGTCCCAGAAAATTATCAAAGTGTGAGGCAACGTGCCGCTGGCTCATTTTATCGATTTCCAATCCCCGCCCCCCTTCACTGGCCGGTGCATTAAAAGTGCCTGTGGGCAACATTCCGGTTTGCAGAATGATCCACTCTCCTGAGGGAACGTCCCAGTTTAACCGACCGTCAGCGGACATCAGGCTGGTGAGGCTTTTTACTTCAGATGGATCGACATAATGACCTGCATCATTGCTTTCCGGTTGGCGGTCCCACATGTAATGGTGCCAGAACGGCAAAGGAGTCGGGTGCATTTTAGCAAACACCTTCTCTTCAAATCGCTCCACCGCCGGTGTCGTCATGAGTTCTATTTCCGTTAGACCGGCATTTCCCCACACCTGATCAACTATAAGCCGGAAGGTTTTGCCAGCCGTTGCTTCGAAGGATACCGTAACCGGTGCATATAAATCAAAGCCTACGTTCTCCGCGGGATTAGACCGGTCCACCCGGAACGATTTTACCGTTTCGAACTTGCCATCCCGATCAACCTCCAGACGGGCATCGAAGGCCATTCTGCTATTTGCGGGATGCAGTTTAAGCGTACGCGCCGTAAACGATTCATCCATCGTAAACGTTATACGAGATTCCGTACCGGATGGTATGCGGATCGCATCCACATAATTCTTATCAACTAAGCAAGATAAGTCCTGATCCTTGAGCGTTGACTGAACCTTGGGGTTTGCATTAGCCAGTGTTTTATGAAAGTCTTTCGGCGCACGGAAAGCCAGAACATGCTGCCGTTGGAAATTCTCCGGCGGCGTTCCAATAGGTCCATTGAAGTGCCGCCCCCCTTTGATCAGCGTATCGACCGCGTAAAGATAGCGCATAGCCTCATTTTCCTGGACCCATGGCCCTCCGGATTGGCTCCATCCCGGACCGTTGAACATCCCGATATCGATATCCAATTCTGACGCCGTCTTCAGAGCGGTATGCAGCACATCCCACCATTCCGTGCTGAAAATTTTCACCTTTCCCCATTTTTCGGACGGTATATCATCCAGCCCGATATGTCCGATAAATGCCCGGTTGATTCCCACTCGTTTCATTGCCTTCAGATCTTTTATCACCCCTTCTTTGGAAATGTTATCCGAAACCCAATACCAATAAACGCTCGTCTGAATGGAGTCCGGTGCCGCACGAAAAACGGATTCAACCTTACACCAATCTGATTGTTGCGGTGAAGACTGTGCGCTAACGGATAGACAGCATGCCATCAGCATTACTGATAGCCAGGAAAATCGAATATGCAGATATGTCATAATTTGTAAATTTCGCTTAAAAGAAAATGCCGCTGATTCCGGGGTTCTCCCCTTCCATGTGGCTGACTCTGACGCGGACAGGTTTTTTTGCCTCAAACGTATAGAATTTAACAGAGCCGGAACCCTCAACCAGTACTCCCGGGTGTATCAACTCTTTAGAAATTTCATCAAATACTTCGACGAGAAACTTATCTCCGGCTGCTAATTGCCCCGTTCCTATAGTAAAACGATACGTACGTTCCGGATCGGATAAGATATCCAGTGCAAAGGTCTGCTGACAAGGGGAAGGGTTCTGCGTTGCCAGCATACCCAGCTGACTTCCGGAGGCGGTTTCCTTTTTTTCGAAACGAGGGGAGCCCAAGCCATCCGTTTTCCAGGTAATATCGTTGATGAAGTCGGGTAAATTGGTTTTATCCTTTGCCTGGTTTGCATCCGTCAAGATCAGGTATCCTTTCTTTCCGTATTTAGATGTCCAATTGTCAAAAGTGGTGACGGTATCAACCGCTACCAGCTCAACCGGGTAAGATGCAGCCTTCACGTTGCTGTGCTGTGGAGAAATCTCTCCTTCAAATATCAAATCAATATCGTAATTGCCTCCCGCCAAGTCACCAATGATGGCAAACTCATTATCTTCCGAGAACGTTACACGTTCCCCGTTCAGCAGGATAGCCTTTATCGTTCGACCCAGCTTAGATATGTACACAGCTCCCCGGCTTCCCTGGGGCGACTGCAGGCTACCTTTACCTTTTTCTGCGTCCAGCTGAAACCTGATCGGTCCCGAAGGTGTTGGAACCTCCCCTTCAACGCTGGTCAGGTCTGCCGTTAGGTGAGGTTTGAGTTCGTAAGTCTTGAAGCCCGGGAGCGTGGGTATTATGCCCAACATTTCTTCCGACAACCATCTGGATACCCCGCTGCTCCACGGGTGGCAAAGGCTGGTGTAGCCATGTTGTCCGTTCGGCACCGGATCGTTGGGATTGAGAAATAGCTCCCATTCCGGCCGGAAGCATTCCCAAAAGGAAGTGGCACCCAACCGGATCTGACCACCCCAAACACGGTCAATGGTTTCCAAAGCCTTTTGATGCAGATCAAGTTTCGCCATGGCTTTAATGATAAAGAACTGGTTGAAGGGGGAAAACGAAGTGCTTTGCGACGCATTCTGAAAGTGCGCGCTTCTTAACCAACTCTTTTCCGCAGCCTTGAGCCAGTTTCCGTTTACGGCGTCGGCAGCCGCATGAATGCCTAGTTTCTTATACCAATCGCTGTCTTTTCTAATCACTTCAATGGCATCATCGGCCTGCTGCTGATACGCATTAGCCTTCTCCTTTTCGTGAGCTAATGTCATGATCCCGGTGAGTTCCCGACAAGTTTGAACGAAAAGCAACTGAAAAGCGACGCGGTTTTCCATGACATTCGGATGCTCGAAGCCTGCGCCTAAACGTTCATCCCAGCCATAGAAACCAAGATCCAATTGATTTTCAATAACCTTTCTTGCCTGCGTAAGTTTTCGGTTTATCGTCTCAAAATGCGCACGAAAGAATTCTTCATCTCCGGAATACATATAATAATCCAGCAAGCCTAAGATCCACAGCAGGGAATAACTTTCAATCGCATTGCTGTCATCTGCCGTCCGATCCAGGTTGGTTCGCACCATATCGTAGTTTCCAAAAGCAAGCATACTTACCGCTTGCGAGATATAAGCATCTCCCGTCCAGGAGTGTCGGTCTCCCCGATCCATCAGGATGGCGCCGATATAGTCCTTCAAAAGATTTAGCCGCACACCGTATACACCCGTATACCAGATTCGATCCAGAAATTTCCGATCTGTGTGAAAGGAAGCCTTGTAATTCACGGGCTTTGCCTGACAAACGAGTCGGACATCGGTGATGTGCCAGGGTTTATCGAGGTTATGAACATGGATCCATCCGAAACGGACGCCCTCATACAATTCTTTATTCAGTTCCAAACGATAGGTATTGCCGTACTTCACCGGCTTAGCCGTCTTTACCGGGGATTGTGGTCCTGCGTTGACAATCGCTGGCTTATTGTACTCGCTCACGCTCATGGTTACTTCTCCGTTGAAGTCCGGACTGTCAAACTCCAGCCAGGCAGCGCTTTCTACACCAAAATCAAATTGTATAGCTCCGCTGCCCCGGATCTGGATCTTCGGTTTCCGTGATTCAAGCGATCCGATACTTAAGAAACTTTCTTTATCATCTGTGCTTACGGACAAGGGTTTAAGGTAATAGACTTGTAAATCTTCGCCTTCCTGTTCCCACCGGTAGGAAATCAGCGGATCCGGCGATTCATCCATTCTTTTAGTTTCGAAGCCTCCTCCGGAAATGGCTTTATAAGGAGAAATGGTCTGGGCGGCCGGCAATTCCAATCTTATCTGATCATTTGGAAGCTGCTGCTGTGCATAGATCCCGGTAGTTGACGCAAAGATCGTAAAGCCGGCGAGAACCCATCTGTTGACGAATTTCATGGTTGATTTATTTTAACGATATCGTTCAATAAGCAAGTCCTTCATAAAGCAATTCACTTCAAACTGGTTGGCAACCGGATTTCCACTGAACGGTAAGACCGGCATATAGGGTATCGGGCCAAACTCCGTCGTGAACGTTAAAAACTCGGCACCACGCTCCTTGTTTGCTGCGACAACCCGGTCCCACCAGCTCAAAAATGTCGATACCGCATCATGCCATTGCGGCGCGCGCGGATCCGGGATCTGGGGCCCCTGCTGGTAGCCCACGCGGGCGTGCACATGCCGGGTGCGGGCGATGGCTTCGGTTAACAGTACATCAAAATTTTCAAGCATGCTCTCGGTCACGCAGGTCCAGTGGGAAAAATCGGCCGTTATAAGGAAATCCTGACGTTCATGGAAAAGCAATTCCATATTCTGCGGAGCGTAACCTAACCTCGCCCTATGCGTCTCGTGCAGGATTGGCACTCCGGAGCCTGTGGAAATTTCTGCGGCTACATCGATAAGGGTCAACTGTTGTTCTAGAGAAAAATAGTCTTTCCCGGAATGTGAATTGATCAACAAAGGTTTTGCTGCTGCGCACCTCTTCAGTTGCTCAGCGAAAGATCGTTTGAACCGGTTGAAGCTACTCCCATATGCCGCATGCTGATGCGCCACCCAGATCATCTCATGTCGTTGCAGGAAATCAAGCAACATTCCTTGGTCGGCTTTGGAGTCTGGCAACCAAAGGTCGAAACCGTCATAACCTGCCTGGCGGACCTTCTCCAGAAAGGCTTGGTATGCGAGATGTTCATGTCCCCAAAGTGGACTCAATATTTTGATCTCCATGATTTATGAAACCTTAAGAATGTTTATGCGTATTTCTTCTCGTAAAATTGACATCAATAATCTCATAGATTTTTTCTGGTTATAATGAGCAACCGTAAAGATAGGCTCGTGCGGTCAATTCGTAAATGAACTATTGAGGCTTAAAATTGCACTTTCTGACAGTTTTGTATGGCTTCTTAGAAGACACTTCCCAAAATGTCAAAAAGTACAAGAATAGAAGTTATTTCGGCAAAGCGAAAATCTGCAAGCTTCTTTACCTTTGTAAATCTGACTAACGAAAACTTAACAAGCGCATCATGCCTAAATCAAGATTTGCTGCATACGTAAGCTGGTATTCAATATTATTTAGTTTCCTGAACTTACCGTTTTATACCTATGCAGAAATTATACACCATTCCCAGGCAAAAACGATCAAGGTCATTACGCAAGATAAAAGCCTTGGCTTGCAATTAGATTATTCGTCCGGGATCCGGATCAGGCAGCTTGCTATACGAGACAGGAACCTGTTGTCGGCCAAGGGAGTTTTTAGCGCCATTCAAACAGCAGACAGTCTATGGAGATCAACCGATATTACGCAACCGATACGCGTTTCTACAAACCTGAATGAAGTTAAAATTGAAGGGATAACGATGGGGAACACTACGGAGGTCTGGTTGCTAAAAGTGGTGGATGATAAGATTTTCTGGACGATCACGCGCAACTATCGCGAGAAACTCAAGCTTAATGATATGGCTATGCCGGCCTGGCATTTTGCTCAATTAGATACCTGGAAAGGCGGCATCCTCGACAACGGCGGCGTCGTGTGGTGTAAATACCTCCAGTCACCCCAGGACACCTACGGCGTTCATACGGGTGGCGTAACGTTCTGGCATGAAGATGAGGAGTATGCTTTGCGTATAAAAAC
Organism: Olivibacter sp.; assembly: GCA_048595275.1. GTDB lineage: Bacteria > Bacteroidota > Bacteroidia > Sphingobacteriales > Sphingobacteriaceae > Olivibacter. Next base: position 13,249 of record JBMDWN010000339.1, read on the forward strand.
GGAAGTTAATGAAAAACAATTTATTGCTGCAAAGTATTCACATGAAAAAGGAGGCCATTTCTCCAGCACACATCTGGTTACCGATCAGGAGTTGGATCAACGGTACAACTTAAGCCGATTTGTTCATGGAAAAGCTGATGTCTTTGCAGCATTTGAGGTCAACGAAGGCAAGTCGTCAGTCACCTATGAACTCACTTGCGTCAATTATAGGGATCGATACGATCGCGGGCATCTTCCCGGAATTGATGCACAGGCCGTCCGTGAACTCCTGAATACGACAGGCAGATATGGTGTGGTAGACAACAGGATCGTTGGCGCTAACGGTTGGCTAACCAATTGGAAATGTCTCCATGAACCATTTTTTGCGCAAATAGGGCTTGGGGTGAATGATCCAAATTATACCGAAAATATGACGGCAACGCTCGACCAGGAGCGAGATCTCGCCATGCATGCTGACGGGCGAGTACTATCCCGCTGGCATGATGTCCCGGGTGATGAAATGCCCGGAACCTATAATATAAAAACGGGTTATTACGAGGCTATGTGGGGATATACCATTGATTCTCAAACAGGATACATTATAAACACCGCGGAACATTTTCAACAAACCGGAGATCTCAAATGGCTGCGCTCGCATCAGCAATCTTGCGAAAAGGCCCTGAACTGGTTAATTCAAAGAGACAGCAACGAAAATGGCTTGGTGGAAATGATGAACAACAATGTATCTGAAGAAAAGGCAAGCGATTGGCTGGATATTGTTTGGGCAGGTTTTGAAAATGCCTTCGTCAATGCGCAACTTTATGAATCGTTGAAGCTGTGGGCGGATTGTGAACAAGTCCTGGGCGATTGCGAAAAAGCGAATCATTATCGGGCAGTGGCTTCACGCCTAAAAGAAGCATTCAACAAAACAACGGATGAAGGTGGCTTTTGGTCCGTCCGGAAAAAACAGTATGTATACTGGAGAGACAAAGATGGTACAGTCAGGGGCGACAATCTTGTCACCCCGGTCAATTTTGCCGCTATTGCTTTCGGACTTTGTGATGACGAAGAGCGCATCCAAATGATCCTCCAGACTATTGAAAAGAGAACAGCTGAAGAAAAACTTTTCCACTGGCCTTTGTGCTTCGACTCTTTCAGAAAGGAAGAGGTACAATCCGGCAATTGGCCCTTTCCACGTTATGAAAATGGTGACATATTTCCTACCTGGGGATATTTAGGTATCCGGGCCTATGCGAAGTACGACAAAAATGTTGCATTGAAATACATACGAAATCTGCTCACCCAATACAAAAAAGACGGGCTCTCTTCCCAACGCTACAGCCGTATAGACCAATCGGGTCAGGGAACAGATGTGCTGGCTGGTATCAGCACCACGATCACAGCCCTTTATAGTGATATCTATGGTGTTAGTCCTAGGTGGAATCG
>JBMDWN010000340.1:0-1943 GCA_048595275.1 Olivibacter sp.
GTTCTTTTGACCTTAGAATCCAATGTTAAGTCCGAAAAGGATAGACCGGGTGGCAGGAAAAATACTTCTCACGTCCACACCAAGCGGGAAATTGTCATCGCCACCTAAACCCGTGTCATTTACATAGTCAGGATCATTGCCGGTGTATTTCGTAAAGATGGCCAGGTTTGTACCGGTCAGATAGATCCGGAAATTGCGAATCCGTTCACTATTCAGGTTAAAGGTATAACCGATGGTCATCTCATCTAGTTTAACATGGGAACCGTTTTCCAGGTAATAGTCGGAGTACATATAAGTGTCATTCAATGCACCATGGCGTGTAAAGGCCTCATTCAGCACATTATTAGGTAAGTTCACCTGATTGCCGTAAGATATCTGTGTGGTGTTCAGAATCTGGTAGCCAAAACGGCCTCTGAAAAAGACACGAAAATCGATGTTCTTATAGCGGAAGTTACTGTTTAAGGATAAATGGTACTTAGGAATAGCGTTACCGATAATGGCCAGGTCATTATTCTCCAAATCGACGCTGGAATCATTAATTTGGTCAAATGGCACGGCGCTTCCGTCACGCTTATAAAAAAGCCAGTTACCGTTTTCGTTAAAACCAGCAAAACGTTTACCATAAAAGTCGCCCAGGCGACTGCCCTCAAAAACCCGTATGGCAGAACCTAAAGCCCCGAAACCGCCGATGCTGGAGAAATCCCGGAAATCCGCTTTGTATACATCGTCAGAGAAAGTGTCCAGTCGGTTGCGGTTTGTGCTTCCGATAAGGTCAAGGGTCCAGGTGATGTTCTCATTACGAACAGGCGTTGCATTCAGCGTAAGCTCCAGTCCGTTAGAGGAAATCTGCCCCACATTGGTAAAAATGGATTCCCGGACAAATGGAGGTTGCGCTGAATTATACGAACCTAGTAAATCTTTTGTAATTCTGCGATAAGCGTCTATAGCCCCGCCGAGTCTGCCTTTGAGAAGCATAAAGTCCACCCCGATATTATATTCGTGTTTCGTTTCCCAACGCAGATCTGGGTTTGGATTTCGATCAGGCCCATAGGTCTGCCGCCAGTTTCCGTCCGGATAGAGGTAATTATTTCCCGGACCTAACGTAACGAGCGACATATAGTTATCTATACCCTGATTTCCCGTTACGCCATAACTGGCACGAAGCTTCAGCTCATCAACAAAAGTGATATCCCGCATAAACTCCTCTGAACTGATGTTCCAGTTAGCGCCAACGGAGCCGAAATTTCCCCATTTATTATTGGCTCCGAAGCGTGTTGAACCATCCCTTCTGAATGTTCCTTGAAGGGTATATTTGCCGTTGTAAGAATAGATCAACCGACCTAAAAAGCCAATGATTTTGTTATCCTGTTTTTCACTTCCCATCCCGGCACGCCCTGCCAGCAACTGATCTCCGGAGCCAATGCCGTGCTCCCTAAAAATGTCGTTAGCAAAGCCGTAATTGGTTGCATTTAAAGTTTGCCACATTTCATAGCGGTAGCTGTAGCCTGCGACAGCGTTGATGGAGTGAAGATCGTTTATTGTCCTGTTGTAAGAAACTGTAGGTTCGAAGGCATAGAAGTTTTCAAGTCGGGTACCCTGATAAGCACGGCCAAGCGCTCCGACCGAGTTTTCTACAGAAACCTCCGAAGCTAAGCTGGCGTACTCATTATCTAACCAGCTATTCCGCTGAACAGATCCAAATAGGTTGAACTTCAGGTTATCGATAATCTCGTAGCCAATTGTCCCGGAAATAGTAGTCGTCTGTTGTTTACGAACGCTGGTTTCTTCTGCAAGTCTAGCTACATGATTGGTAGAGGTCGGCTCGTAATACCAAGATCCATCAGGGTTACGAAGAGGAAGCGTAGGATTTCTTGAGTATGCCCACTCCCAACTACCCCCTGAGGCACCAAGGCGGTTTACATCGTTGAAGTTGGTCGCCAAAT
>JBMDWN010000341.1:0-4969 GCA_048595275.1 Olivibacter sp.
AATGCCCTGTTGAACGAAGAGCGTGCTATCGTATCGGATATCGCCGGCACGACGAGAGATACGATTGAAGACGAGATCAGCATCCGGGGGATCCGCTTCCGGTTCATCGATACGGCAGGCATCCGCGACACGCTCGATATCATCGAAGCGAAGGGTGTAGCACGTACGCGGGAACGCATGAAACAAGCTAGGCTGATTGTTTACCTTACCGATCCGGTTCAGGATGACTTCAGTGGGATTGAAGAGCAGGTCAGCGAAATGCAGCAGTTTGGTATTCCGTTTCTGCTGGTGGTGAATAAAAAAGATCTGCTGAGCCCAGAACAGGAGGAAGCCCTTGAATCCTTAAATCCGTTGTTTCTGTCGGCGCGTGAAGGAAGTGGTATTGAAACACTCAAGGATCAACTGATCCGACAAGTGAACTTGCACAACATACAAACCGACGATGTGTTGGTTACCAACCTTCGCCACGTGGAAGCACTCCGTAAAACGCAGGAATCGCTGGCCCGTGTCCTCGACGGACTGGATAACCCGGTGAGTTCAGATTTTCTGGCCATGGATATCCGGCAGGCTCTGCATCACCTCGGAGAGATAACCGGTCAGGTTAGTACCGACGATCTGCTGGAGAACATCTTTAGCAAATTTTGTATTGGCAAGTAATATTAATAATGATGAAACTCTTAACTAATCTGTGGTCGATAAAAACCTGCATCCTGGCATGGTCATTTCTGATGCCGTTTACCACGGTACAGAAGCTGGCCGCTCAGCAAGCTCAGCAGAAAGCACCTAGTATTTTTTTGAATCAACTAGGCTTTGCCCCTAAAGGCGCTAAGGTAGCCGTTATTCCTCAGCAAGACGGTACATCAACACATCTTTTCTACATCGTCGACGAAAATAATCGGGATACGGTCTTTCGGGGAAAAATGTCAAAGCCAACCCGATCGGCATACTCTTCTACCGTTACCCGGCTGGCTGACTTCAGTCAGCTCCAGAAGAAAGGCTTTTATCGTATAGATGTTCCCGGAAATCGAAGTTCCACGACGTTTCGGATCGATGACGGGCTGCTTAACCAGCTGTCCAAATCGGTAGTCAGGGCCTACTATTACCAGCGCGCCGGCATGCCGATTGATGAACGCTACGGATTGGAGTGGCACCGCAAGGAGGGACATGCGGATACCGCGGTAGTTGTGCACCCCTCCGCGGAAAGTAAGGACAGACCTGCTGGAACGGTCATTGCATCGCCCTTCGGATGGTATGATGCCGGCGACTATAACAAATACATCGTGAATTCAGGGATCACAATGGCTACGCTTTTATCGGCATACGAAGATTTTCAGTCCTATTTCGATACGCTCCATCTAAACATCCCGGAAAGCAAAAACAATATCCCCGATATCCTGAACGAAATACGGTATAACTTAAATTGGATGCTAACTATGCAGGATCCAGCTGATGGTGGCGTGTACCATAAATGTACGGATGCTAAATTTGACGGAATGACCATGCCGGAGCTCAGTGCCGGAACCCGTTATGTCGTGCAGAAAAGCACCGCTGCCACGCTGGATTTTGCTGCTGTAACAGCCTATGCTGCCCGAATTTTCCAACCTTTCCGGAACGAGCTGCCAGGCCTTGCGGATAGCTGCCTCAGCGCCGCCGAAAGAGCCTGGCAATGGGCTGCCCAAAACCCTTCACTCCTTTACGACCAGGATCAGCTCAATGCCGATTTTGACCCTGATATTCTTACCGGTGCCTATGGCGACAGCGACTTGTCCGATGAGTGGTTCTGGGCAGCGAGCGAGTTGTTGTTGAGCACCGGTAAGGGCGAGTATCTGTCCATGGTAGAAAAGAACCTGCGAAACCCGGTTAGCGTTCCAAGCTGGGGCAATGTGGGCATGCTTGGCTACTGCTCTTTTTTACGAAATCCCGACCGGCAGGGAGTTCCAAGGCATGTATATACGAAAGCGGAGGAAACCGTACTTAAGGCAGCAGACCGTTTGGTTAAGGGAGGAAATAAGGCTTTTGCAACGGTGATGGGCCAATCGGAAAAGGACTTCATCTGGGGAAGTAATTCCGTGGCAGCAAATCAGGGCATTCTACTTATAAAGGCTTTCCGATCAACCGGCAATGCAGAATACCTGGATAAGGCGACGAGCAACCTGGACTACCTGCTTGGCCGGAATGCTACCGGTTACAGTTTTGTTACCGGATTCGGCAGCTACTATCCAATGCACCCCCATCACCGTCCATCCGAAGCGGATGGGATTGACGAACCCATCCCCGGTTTCCTTGTTGGCGGACCGAATCCCGGCATGCAGGACAATTGCGACTATCCCTTTACTGAAACCGAGACCGCTTATGTAGACCATGTCAGTTCTTATGCCTCCAATGAAATAGCCATTAACTGGAATGCACCTTTAGTATATCTTGTCAATGCTATAAAGTCAATGCAGTAGCAGATCCAAAATTACCTTTACACTCATGAACGTCATCAGTAAAACAATTAAAATGCCTGCTGCTGTCAAATACCCCGGTTGCCGATAACTACCCACAAGCTCTTTTTTGTAAGCGGCCACAAGCATAACAGATAAGGCAACAGGTAGTATAATTCCGTTAATGGCTCCGGCAATAATCAGCAGATCAACAGGTTTGCCAACACCTATAAAGACAACTGTTGAAACGATGATAAAAAGAATGATGATCAGGTTTTCGTTTTTCTGGATGCCAGCGTGAAAGGATTTGATGAAGCTAACCGAAGTATAGGCGGACCCGATGATCGAAGTGATACCAGCCGCAAACATGACCAGACCGAAAATACGAAAGCCAGTTTCACCTGCAGCCAGTCTAAACACGGAAGCAGGCGGGTTTGACTGATCGATGGTAAATCCTTGGCTGATAACGCCAAGAGAAGCCAGAAACAACAGGATACGCACCAGTGACGCCACCGAGATACCCATAACTGCACTGTTACTGACGGCTTTGAGCACGCCAATGCCCTGTACCTTCGCATCGATCAGCCGATGCGCACCGGCAAAGCTTATATATCCTCCAACCGTTCCGCCGATCAAGGTCAGAATAGCCACGAGGTCTATTTTTTTCGGTGCAACACTCCTCAACGCAGCCTCACCAACCGGAGGGTTGGATTTCAGGACCACATACAAGATGACGATAATCATCAGCAGACCCATGATCTGAGCAAAGCGATCGATAACCTTCCCGGCTTTCCGGTTCATAAAAATGGCAACGGCAAGAAAGGCAGATATCGCTGCGCCCGTCCGGACGTCCAACCCTAATAGCGCTTCCAGTCCCAGGCCAGCGCCGGCAACATTCCCGATATTGAAGGCCAGTCCGCCAAGAACAATCAGTCCGCTAAGAAAAATTCCCAGGCCAGGCAATAAAAAATTGGCGATATCCTGTGCCCGAAGACCGGATACCGCTATAACACGCCATATGTTAAGCTGCACACCTATGTCGATCAAAACAGAAATTAAGATAACGAAACCGAAACTTGCTCCCAGCGATTCCGTAAAGACAGTCGTCTGCGTCAGAAAACCCGGCCCTACAGCCGAAATGGCCATTAGAAAAGCAGCACCAATCAGCGCCGGAAGCCGCCCTGTTTTATCGTGTACTTCGCGCATGTTGCTTTAATGCGTTATGGATCTCCCTCGCGAAAACGAGCGCCTGGCTACCATCGCTGTGCAGACATACGGTATCTGCCGGCAACGTTATTTCTATGCCCTGGGCCGTTGTTGTTGTTCCTGTGCGGATAATTTGCAGCACCTGGGCTACGGCTTGCTCCTGATTTTTGATCAGCGCATCAGGCTGGTTTCTGGCCGTCAAGCTGCCATCCGGCTGATAAGTCCGGTCAGCAAAAACCTCCTGATATACCTTCAGTCCTTTCTTATTTCCTGATCGGATCAATTCACTGCCGGACAAACCATATAAAATAAGTTTGGAATCCGCATCGTACACAGCATCGGCAACAGCATCCGCCATGCTTGCAGACCGGGCCGCCATATTGTATAAAGCACCGTGAGGTTTAACATGACTCAAAGAAGCTCCCAAAGATGCCGTTACCGCCTTCATTAAACGGACTTGGCGGGCGACCAAATCATAGATCTCCGACGGTATCAAGTTCATTTCCCTTCTTCCGAATCCCTCAAGGTCATCAAAACCCGGATGTGCGCCAATAGATATGCTGTGCCTTAAACCTGCTTTAACAGTCTTGATCATCGTTTCCTTATCACCGGCATGAAATCCGCAGGCCACATTTATGGCCGTTACATAAGGCATAATAGACAAATCATTCGCCAGGCCTTCCTCGCTGCCATTTTCACCCATGTCGCAGTTCAGATCAATCGGAAGCAGTTCGGTCATATTTTAAATTTACAGATTGTTTGAAATGCGTCAAGGTCTTTTCAGAATCTTTTAACAGTTGCTGGGCTTTCCCGATGTCAATGCTCTCGAAGCGAACACTAGCCTGAGGGGGCTTTTGAGCCAGTAGGGTTAAGTCGGCTTTTGCCACCTGCCCGATAATGGGATAACCTCCCGTAGTCGGATGATCGGCCATCAGAACAATAAGTTGATTTTCCGAAGGACTTTGAATCGTCCCAAAAGTCACGGCTGTGGAAAGCAATTCCTGCTGCTGTTTTCTTTCCAGAAGAGGCCCATCCAGGCGATATCCCATCCGGTCAGATTCATTCGTGATCTGATAATCCTGAGAAAGGAAATCAGCAATGCTTTCATCCGTCAACCAGTCCAGCTGTGGGCCAAGGATAATGCGCACAATGGGGTTGCTGAGGTCCGGATACAAAGCAGGATCCATTCGCCAATTCAGCTGTTCGGGCCGTATTTGAAATGAGGCTTTAGTCCTTAGCTGATCACCTTCTTTCAAAGCCCTTCCCAACCATCCACCAATACGTCCGCTAAGGTATGTCGATGAACTGCCGAGAACAGGAGGGATGCTGAGCCCTCC
>JBMDWN010000342.1:0-19638 GCA_048595275.1 Olivibacter sp.
AATGCGGGAAGCATTGAAGATGTCATTGCCATAAGATCCTTGTAAGAATACACTCAGGGTAAAATTCTTATACGAGAAGGTGTTCGTCAGACCGAAGGTAAAGTCCGGGTTCGGGTCGCCGATGAAGGTCCGGTCGGTCGAGGATAGGCGGCCGTCGCCATTCAGGTCGCGGTACATCAGTTCACCCGTTTCCGGATCGACACCATCACTGATATAGCCGAAGAAACTTCCCAGAGGACGTCCCGGCTGATTGCGGACCACGTGCTCGCGAATGACATCGCTGGTGAACGCTGCCGGATAAATCTGCTGCAGGTCGAGGCTCTCCAGGCGGTTCCGGTTGAAGGAAATATTAAAATCCGTATTCCACGTGAACGGACCGGTGAAATTCCGGCTGTTGGCCGATACCTCAAAGCCACGATTAATCATCTCTCCTTCATTCCGGACAATGGAGCCGGAAATTTGTCCTGCGGGCAGGGTCACGTACATCAGCATGTCCGTTGTCCGCTTGTAATAATAATCGAGGTTTAAGGTCAGGCGACTATTGAAGGCCGTAACGTCAACCCCCACATTCGTCTGCGTCGTTTTTTCCCAGGTCAGATCCCTTGTCCGCAGATTTCCGGGAGCAATGGTGGGAACCGCATTTACAAATTCTTCCTCGAACCAGGGCAGGCGGGATATGTTGTACAGCTGTAGATAGGCATAATCCCCCACACCCGATTGATTGCCCGTCTGTCCCCAGCCGCCACGGATTTTCAGGTCGTCCAGCCAGGTAGCTCCGCTCAGGAATTCCTCTGCTGACAGGCGCCAGGCTCCTGACACAGAGGAAAACAATCCCCATCTCGTATCGGGGTGCAATTTGGATGAACCGTCGGAGCGTAGACTCGCCGTCAGGATGTACTTGCTGTCGTAATTATAGATGGCCCGTCCCTGGTAAGACATCAACCCCCACTCCGATCCCCCGGTTCCGGTATTATCCCAGGCGATGCGGTTAGCCGCGTTGAGTGTCTGGATGAGATTGTTGCGAAAATGCGACCCGTTGATCCAGCTGTTGGTGTATTCGGATTGTGTCCAGGAACTACCGCCCATCGCCTCGATCTGGTGTTTGCCGAAGGTTTTATTGTAGGTCAGGAAGTTCTCCCAGGTGAGGACGGTATTCATATTCCGGTTGTCGCTGGCCGTTCCCCATTGGTCACGTCCCGCGGCGGTGGAAAGCGGATCGACAAAGGAGGTGTTGATCGCATTCCTGCGGTCAAGTGTAAAGGACGACTTGAACGTTAGCTCAGGCATAAAGGTTACCAGAGCGTGCCCGGAAGCTAGCAGGCGGTTTTCCCGGTTCCGGTTATTCCGGCTGCGTGCCAGGTTCTCCAGCGGACTGGTGATGTTTGACACGCCGAAAAAGTTGTTGTAATACTGGCCGGGATTTTCGGGATCCCAGATCGGCGCATAGGTCGGCGTATTGATGGCCGATAAGACAACGCCCCCTCTGTTGGCTCCCAGTCCGGTGATGACGCCATTGTTGGAGTTATCGGAATACACCAAGTTGGCATTGAAGTTCAGCCATTTCTTGACCTGGTTGTCTACATTCGCGCGGAAGTTATATCGACGGAAAAAAGCCGCATCCAGCGTTCCGGTTTCGTCGATAACACCACCGCCTACGTAGTAGCGGAGTTTCTCGGTACCATCGGAGATGGATACCTGGTAATTCTGGATGTGCCCGGTGCGGTAAGCCTCATCAAACCAGTTCGTCTGATCCCGTAAATTGGCCGGCAGATTGATCAGACCGATTTCCTCTTGTAAAGCGCGGTATTGCTCCGTGTTCAGCGATTCTATGTTTTTGACCACCCGATTCTGAGTCGCCTGGGCATTGACGGTGATGCGGGCATCGCCAACCTTACCGGTTCTCGTGGTAATCAGGACCACACCATTCGCCGCTCTGGAGCCATAAATGGATGCTGAAGCAGCATCTTTCAGGATTTGCATATCTACAATGTCCTGCGGGTTCAGAAAGTTGATGTTATCCACCGGAACGTTATCCACGACATACAAAGGATTGTTGCTTCCGTTGAGAGAGGTCGTACCGCGAATGCGGATGGAGGTTTCTCCGCCGGGAGCGCCATTCGGCTGAATGACGGAGACACCTGCCGCACGACCCTGAATAGCTTGCCCCGCTGATACGATAGGGCGCTGTTCCAGGTCTTCCAGTGTGACACTGGAGATGGCGGTCGTCACATCTTTTCGGCGAACAGAACCATAACCAATAACCACGACATCTTCCAGCGTGTTGACAGATGGCTTTAGCTCGATTTCATAGGAAGTTCCACTGACCGGAACCTCCATTGGATCGTATCCGATATACGAAATCTGCAGGACTGACCCTTCCGCAATTTGAGCCAGGCTAAAGCGCCCCTCCTGATCGGTCGTGGCGCCCTGCTGAGTCCCTTTTACCCGGATAGAAACACCCGGCAGGGGGTCCTCCGTACCGGATTCCCGTACCCGGCCCGACAGGTCAAGGCTGTTTTGAGCGGAAACGGTCAAAGCCGCAAAAAAGCAGCAAAAAAAGAAAAGCTTCATAAAAAAATCTGGTCTTAGACAGGTAATTGACTATTTGTTAGCGTTGAAGCAAAGGTATTGGCTTTGGCTTGGCTATTCTCCCGAAAGCCAGTCTGATGAGTTTAAAAAGTAAAGACCTTTTATTGTTAATCAATTGATAATAAATAATATAGGTTTTGTTAAAGGTGCTTAAAAAGTAAAAGGAGGACAGCTGATTTTAGCCATTAACGACCAATGTTCCGATCTGCCGCACCCTTTCTTCGAAAATTTCACGGGGGAATTTTGCTTTTTGGCGAAGTTTGGTCTGGTAATTATAAACTGTCCGTAACGAATAACGAAGGAAACTGGCAATCTTCACATTGTCTTCAATACCCAGGCGGATTAAAGCAAAAATCCGGAGTTCCGAATTCAACAGCTCACCCGGCTTCAGGTGAACCTGTTCATCCGGCAGCAAAAGCTGGTTAAATTCGACAACGAAGCTGGGGTAGAGGTTAAGGAAGACGGTATCGAAATCGTGATAAAGTTCGTTTAATTCTTTATCGACCAGTCGATTGGACTTCAGCTCCTTCAACAGATCATCCTGCTGGCCGCTGACGATTTTTTTATAAGCAGATTTCCGGAACTGTTCCAGCTTTTCAATATAGGCCGAGCACAAGTCGAAAAATGAGCGATGTATTCCTCGTTGATGTGGTTGGCTTCGAAGAGGTTGCGGTTGGATCCGGTCAGCTCCTGGTTCAACCGTTTAAGCTGCTGGTTGATGTTGTTCAGTTCCAGTCTTGTTTGTTTCAGACGCTTCATTTGCCGGAGGATGAAAAACAGGCCCAATAAAAGCCCGATCGATAAGAAGCTGATGCTGATTATGTATTCTTTCAAACGGAGGTTCTTTTCTGCTTCAAGTTTCCGGAAAGCCGTGTTGATGATAGCATAATAAGCGGCTCCATCGATCGTCCGGTAACGAAAGCTTCCGTAACTGGCATCGTTTATAGAAGCTTCCATAAGCTGGTAAGCTTTTTCTACTTCGCCAAGGTCAAAATACGTGAGCGCCAGACTCTGCAGGGAAGCGTTGTCTTTTACAGCCAGCAACAAGTCGGTTGTAGCCGAGAGACTAAAATAGTATTTCTGTTTTTCAAGATCGCCCCGCTGCCTTGAAATGACACCTAGAAAATAGGCAACCACCGCCCGTTCTTCCTTTCGCTCGTCCAGTTGCTTCAGTAACGTGAGCAGCTGCTTTTCGGCGAGGTCACTGCGACTGTCGTACAAACGTTTTGTGGCCAGTTCGATTTCGTAAGCCAATGTCCCGGGCTTTAAAGCCGTAAGCAGCGAGTCTCGGTACAATCCGCTTTTCGCGTAATAAGTACTGTTATCGGTCGACTGACCATAATAATTGTAAAAAGCCAGGTAGGACTCGTAATAGGCCGGCAAGAGTGTGTCCGTCAGGTTTTCCCGGCGGATCTCTTCTAAAAGGCTTTTTGACTCGATGTATAATCCTTCCTTCGCGTACAGCCGTGCCAGCTCAATCGCGGATTCACTGGTCAGGAATGGGTTGTCCATAGCCTTGGCGAGCTGAAGATTTTTGTTGAGGTAAACAACGGCTGAATCCGACTGAAATTTATGATAAGCGTCAATGAGCAGCAGATTGGCGCGGTATTCCTCTTCAGGCTCCGATTTTTTACCTAATGAGCTTTTTAAACGGCCGATCATTTCTTCCTTTTCCTTTTCGTAAACGATCCGGTTTTGAACGAGGTCGTTCAGGCGCTCGTCGGCCTCCGACGCATTACCGCGTAAAGCCGGCGTCAGTAACATGAAATACAATAAAAAGGAGAGACGGTAAGTCATGCTACAAAAATACGCTAATCGTTGACAGATTGGTGAAGAGCGTGTTAAGTTGGTCGACATTCAGCAGATTCTCAAAAAAGTGAAATACAGCATCCGTAGTTTGCTCCGCTTTCCTGTCTTTTCTATCGGATGGACCAGGAATACTACGCCGAGCTGATTATGCGGTTCTTTCTGAACGAGATTTCAGAAAGGGAGAGGAGGGAATTGATGGATTGGGTAGTGGCTGATCCGGCGAACCACGAATTTTTCAAAAGTTACGAAGAAGTCTTCGACAAAAGTGCGCTTTACACTTATCCTGAGCAGGAACATCGGAGTGATCCGTTGTCCGGGCTGGCAGAACAGAAATCATCAGGAATTGGACGTCATCGCTTCTTATTAACCATCTCCGCGGCAGCCTTACTGTTGCTGGCCGGTCTGATCTGGATGTGGAAAGAAGCCCTCCCGGAAAAGCATTCCGATGGTCGTCAGCAGGTGGTTCAGCGGGAGTGGAGAAGCGTCGAGGTACCACTCGGAAAAAAGGCATCCGTTCTGTTGCCGGACAGCTCCACGGTTCAGTTGAAAGGGGGAAGCGTCCTGCGCTATGAACATCCTTTTGCCGACAGCATTCGTCGCGTTGAGCTGGCCGGGGAAGGTTTTTTTGAGGTCAGGTCCCGTCCCGGGCAAGCTTTTCGTCTGCAATCGGCGAGTTTACAGATTGACGTTCTTGGCACCACCTTTAACGTTAAAGATTTCGCAGAGGAGGACCGCATCAGCGTACATCTGATGGATGGAAAAGTTGCCGTAGCAGAACGGCAGCCTTCCGGAGAGATCCGCATCCTCAGCCAGTTAAAACCGCAGCAACGCCTGCAGTACAGCCGTTCGAGCCAGTCTTACGAGGTCGAAAGGTTTGCCAAAGCAGACGCCCCGGCATGGAGGGAAAATCGCCTGAATTTTAAAAATGAGCGCCTGAATGATATATCCCGTGAATTGACGCGCTTGTACGGAATAAAGATCCGGATAGTGGACGGTGCTTTGGGTCGTCGTCGTTACAGTTCCCGCTTCAATGCCGCGACATCCCTGCATGAGGTGCTGGACGTATTGGCAGCGGCACAATCTTTTAGGTACCGCTATCAGGGAGAAGAGCTTATTATTTATCCTTAAACAAACAACAAATTGATAAACTAAATCTACAAATCAATGAAAACCTTTCTAAAGAAGAAGTGGTGGAGTGCTTTTGTCCTGACGCATTGCCTGATGCTTGCCACGTCTTCCCTTGCTGCGGAAGCGCAGATCAATCTGAAATTGAGCCGTGCGAGCATCCGGGAGGCTTTGCTGGAAATTCAATCCCGCACGGAATACAGCATCGCTTATTCAGAGGAGGTGGTAGCTAAAAGCGATCGGAAAGTTACGTTGGATCTAAAAAATGCCGATCTTAAAGAAGCCTTACAGGCCGTACTTTCCGGTTCCGGACTGGGCTTTCGAAGCTCGAAGAGCAACATCGTTGTTTATGAGCTGCCCCGGCAACGGGTGATCACGGGAACCATCAGGGATGAAGCTTCTGCTGAAACGCTCCCCGGCGTATCGGTACGGGCCAGGGAGAGCGGCCGCAGCGCCATGACGGATGAAGAGGGGCGTTATCGAATTGACGTTCAGGAAAGCGACATGCTGACGTTCAGCCTCATTGGCTATCAATCGACCGAAGTTAATGTGAGCAGTGAAACCACATTGGATATTTCTTTAAAAGCGGATGTGTCGGCGCTGGACGAGGTTGTGGTCGTCGGTTATGGAACGCAGAAGAAAATAAACCTGACCGGCGCAGTTTCAGCAATGTCAGGAGAAGACCTGGAATCCCGTCCGATCACCAACGTAGGTCGCGGTATGCAGGGCCTGCTTCCGGGGGTAACCGTTCGCAACACGAGTACCAGGCCGGGGGGCAATGCTCCGTCCATCCGCATACGCGGCGTGGCGACCTGGGGAGATGCTTCGCCTCTGGTGGTGATCGACGGAATACCAGGAGGCGATCTGAACATTCTGAACCCGGAAGACATTGAAAGCATTTCTGTTCTGAAGGATGCGGCATCCTCCTCTATATACGGCGTACGGGGCGCTAATGGGGTTATTCTGGTCACCACGAAAACGGGCAAGACGGACCAGAAGCCGGTGATATCGCTGAATAGCTATTACGGTCGGCAAACCCCAACCGCGCTTCCAAAATTCCTGGGTTCACCAGAATTTATGGAGCTCCAGAACGAAGCGACGATCAATGCCGGTCAGACACCGGTCTACACACCCGAACAGATAGCGATAGCGCGAAACGGCTCCGATCCAAACTATTTCGCCAACACCGACTGGATCGAGGAAGTGTATAAAGATTTCGCCCCGCAGCAGAGTCATAACCTGAGTGTAAATGGCGGATCCGGGCCGACAAACTACTATCTGTCCTATGGCTACCTCGGTGAAGGCGGCCTGGTGGTGGGCGATAATTTCAAGGCGAACCGACACAACATCCGGGCGAGGATCAACACCACGTTGATCGACCGGCTCCGTGTTGATGCTAACGTAGGTTATATTGACCGGGATGTCAACAGCAATTCCGGTGGTTCCGACGGACAGGGACTTCTGGCTTCGGCAACCAGCATCCGGCCACTGGTGCCGGTGCGTTTCACCAATGGAAGCTGGGGTTACCACGGTGGTCAGGCCAATCCAATCGCCCTGGCGAATGATGGCGGTTATAACCAGTTCGGTTCCCAGGAACTGACGGCTAATGCCAGTCTTACGCTGAACATTATTGACGGTCTGGATCTTAAAGCACAATACGGCGTTGTTCGCTCCAACAGCAAACGAACCATTCTCAACTCGACCGTTAATTATTACAGCCCGGATGATAATGCCCTGATTTACCAGAACAATTTCCCGAACTCCATTGATGTACGGGATTACACCAACCTCTATCAGACCCTGATCGGAACGGCCACGTATACAAAGACGTTTTCGGAAGTCCATGAATTCGCCGCCTTGTTAGGGGCTTCGCAGGAGGAGAACATCAACAATTATTTTCAGGCGACCAGGCAGAACCTGCCGGTGGAGACAATCCCGTCGCTCAACCTCGGTGTAGACAATCCCCTGAATAACAGCAGCGGCTACCAGTTTGCGCTGCAATCACTCTTCGGTCGGGTCAACTACGCCTACAAGAATAAGTACCTGCTGGAAGGTAACTTCCGGTATGATGGCTCTTCCCGCTTCGCGCCGGATGTCCGCTGGAACTGGTTCGGATCAGGGTCCGTTGGGTGGGTTTTATCGGAAGAAGCCTTCTTTGAAAACCTGAGGTCTGTCGTGGATCTCACTAAAATCCGTGTTTCTTACGGTACCCAGGGCAATGACCGGATACAGAGGGGAACAACGGACCTCTACTATCCTTACTTGTCCATTCTGGAACCTGCTCAGGTCACCAGCAACAACGCGATTGGTAATCAGCCCCGCATCGGATTCCGGCAGACGGAATTCGGCAACCGCTTCGTGACCTGGGAAACAGCTGAGAAATTTAATGTCGGGCTGGATCTCTCCTTCTTCAAGAACCGCTTAGGGGTGACAGCCGACTACTTCATCAACAACACCAACGACATTCTGCTGAATCCGCCGCTTCCGGATGTCATCGGCATGGGTACCAATTATCCTTCCCAGAATGCGGGCTCGGTGCAGAATAAAGGTTGGGAACTGAACCTTGCCTGGCAGGACCAGATAGGAGAGGTGAAATACGCCCTGAACTTCAATTTGTCCGACGTGCGGAACAAGATTACCCGGCTGGAAGACTTTGCCCAGAATCTGGGCGACCGGGTTCGGTTGCTGGGGCATCCGATTGATGCTTTGTATGGCTTCCGGGCGGATCGTATTGCGCAGATCAGTGATTTTGACCTGGTTGAGGGCGAGTATATCCCCCGCTTCCCTTTTCAGGCGGGAGACCTCGTTGGTCCCGGGGACCTGATCTATGTTCCGGCCAATCCGGACGATGAGGCCATTACTGTTCAGAAAGATCGGCATATCCTGGGCAGTGACATCCCACGTTATACCTATGGCTTCCGGGGTGATCTGGCTTGGAAAGGGATCGATTTCAGCTTCTTTATCCAGGGCGTTGGAAAGGCCGACGGCTGGCTGACAGGCTCGGCAAGACACCCTTTTATCAACAACAGCGCTATGCCTCAAGAGATACACCTGGATCGCTGGACACCGGAAAATCAGGATGCTTCCTATCCGAGATTCGTTTTCAACCGGAATCACAACACCCGGCTTTCGTCTTACTGGATTGAGAATGCTTCCTACCTGCGGTTGAAGAATGTGCAGGTAGGTTATAGCCTCCCTTCATCCATTACGGATAAGATCCGGTCTGGGAAAGCCAGATTCTATTTTTCTGCCGAGAATTTGTTTACCCTGACGGATTTCTTCTACGGATATGACCCGGAGATACCGGTAGGCCAGGGTGCGGATTTCTATCCGCAGATGAAAACATTTGTATTAGGATTGACGGTGAACTTCCAGTAATGACCATGGCTAAAGATAAAATGAATATGAAAACCTATATAAACATCCTGGCCCTGCTTATTCTTGCGGCAAGTTTTGCGGGCTGTAAAGATTACCTCGATCGCGAGCCAATTGATGCGATACCAAACGAGCAGTATTGGAAGAATACCCAGCAGCTGGAGATGGCGATGACCGCGATCTTCTCCAGGGTAAAGAATAAAAATACGGTGGATATGGAGAACATGGGCGAGAATACCATGTGGCCATCCTCAAACCAGTATAAAGATATCGGATCCGGCGTATTCCCGGTGACCCAGCCGACCGTTAACGACGAATGGCGAAACATGTACCGGGATATCCGGGAATCGAACACCTTTATGGCCAACTACCAGAACGCCGAAGAGATCGAACCGGGGGCAAATGAAATGCTGGCTGCCGAAGTCCGGGTGCTCCGGGCTCTGGCTTACAGCTTTGTCGTTTCTTTCTGGGGAGATGTTCCTTTGGTGCTAAGACCTTTGGAATTGGGAGATGAGGAAGTTTACGGTGATCGTACTTCCCGGGAGGAAGTGGTCGATTTTATGCTGGCGGACCTGGATACCGCAGCGGCTATACTGCCGGCGGCAATTCCCACGGGAAACCGACTGGGGCGGCTGAACAAAGGGGCAGCATTGGCACTCAA
Organism: Olivibacter sp.; assembly: GCA_048595275.1. GTDB lineage: Bacteria > Bacteroidota > Bacteroidia > Sphingobacteriales > Sphingobacteriaceae > Olivibacter. Next base: position 9,560 of record JBMDWN010000342.1, read on the forward strand.
AGCCAGAATTGCATTAGCAGAGGGTCGTTTTGAGGTGGCTGAATTGGCCGCGAAGGAAGTCATGGATCTGGGGGTCTATCAGCTTTATGATAACGGTAATCCGGAGACGTCGTATTGGGAGCTGTTTACGACCGCGGGTAAACTGGCTGCCGGAAGAAATCAGGAAACGATTATCGCCCGTTTGAACCTGCTGGATATTATTATGCATAACCTGAGCCGGGAAATCCAGGTGCCGGATCAGTCGGCGCGGTTCGTCCCCACCCGTTCGCTGGTGGAGTCTTATCTCTGCTCGGATGGTCTGCCTATTACGAAGTCACCTTTGTATAGCGAAGCAAGTTATGAAGCGGTATTCGAGAATCGGGATCCGCGGCTGACGCAAACGGTACTGGTTCCGGGCGATGAATGGGGTGGCCGTTTTGATGGTCGGCCCATTGCTGAAAATGATAACCCTGGTATTTTCATGCGTCCTAAATTTAGTCAGGATGGCAGAGGTTGCGTAACCACGACCGGATACTATTATAAAAAATACGTCACCAATTCGGTCGTCGGACTGGTGGGGCGTGATGATAATGATATTCATTTGCTGCGGTACGCGGAGGTGTTGCTGACCTATGCAGAAGCCCGTATGGAGCAAGGGAAGCTGACGCAGGCCGATCTGGATATGAGCATCAATCTGCTGCGTGACCGGGTGGGTATGATGCACATGAACCTGGATTTTCTGGCAGCTAATGGTATGGATGTGCGGGAAGAAATCCACCGGGAACGCCGGGTTGAACTGGCTTTGGAAGGTCAGCGTTATTTTGATGTGCGCCGCTGGAAAGAAGGCGCGCGATTGGCCGCGCCGATTGAAGGGGTTAAGGCGGAATGGTTCCCGGAATTATCGGGATCCTCTTACAGAATCAGTCCTGACGGATACCTGCAGGCACAATGGAACCGTCGTTTCGAGGATCCGAAAAATTACCTTTGGCCAATTCCTCAACCTCAAATTGAAAGAAATCCGAATTTAGGACAGAATCCGGGCTGGTAGTTCAGCCCGGATCCCTTAACTTAGTGACACAGGAATTTTAAACCTATTGATATGTTACGTTCAAACTGGATCTTGCAAGTATGCTTGTGCAGCATTTTTCTGCTGATTTTTTCACTGGCTTCCGCGCAGGAGGAGAGCCTTAAGGTATTGACCTATAATATCCATCACGCCAACCCGCCTTCTAAACCGGATTATATAGACATGGATGCCATAGAGAAGGTGATTCGTGAAAGCGGAGCTGACCTGGTGGCTTTACAAGAGCTGGACGTCAATAACCGCCGTTCCGGTGTGGAGCTTGATCAGGCCGCGGAACTTGGGCGGCGTCTGGGTATGCACCATTATTTTGTCAAAGGCATTGATTACGAGGGAGGCGCATATGGCATCGGTATCCTTTCCCGTTATCCTCTGAAGTCCGCTGACAGCCTTCGTCTACCTATGGCTGCAGGGGTCCGGGGGGAACCCAGGGTTATGGCCGTTGTGGAGGTTGAACCTGCTGAAGGAAAGCCTTTATTGTTTGCTTGCACGCATCTCGATCTGAAGCCGGAAACCCGTATACTTCAGGCGGAAGCTATCGTTACCTATTTTAAAGACAGGAAGGAGCCAGTTATTCTTGGCGGGGATCTGAATGCGGTTCCCGAATCTGATGTTATCCAATACCTGGAGAAACACTTCACCCGGAGCAAAACCAGTGGTGCGGCGGGTTTTACGATACCCGTCGATCGGCCTGCCAGGACAATAGACTACATGTTCTATCGTCCGGAATCGAACATCAACGTGGATGTACATAGGGTCATTCCGGAGCCTTATGCGTCAGATCACCTTCCGGTTTTGGTTGAGATGATCTACCAATAGGACTGGCTCGGTTTCTGTGCTAGAGCTCGTTGACTTCTTCCATAGTCATATCGTCTTCCATGACCTCTCCATCCGTTTTTACCAGAATCAGACGGGGCAAATCGGTCAGATAGAGCGTGTCGATCAGAGGCTGTTGCGCCTCGTTGCGCATTTTGAAACTGTTTTTAAACTTATTCTCTTTAGCCGCTTCCTGCCATTTGGTGAACTGGTTTTCAACGGAGATGTGCAGCAGCGCGACACCCTTACCGTCGAGTTCTTCCGAGCGCTGCTCCAATGCTGCGGCGGCACTACTGGAAGCTGCGTCGGCGCTGTTCCAGAAAGATAGTAACAGGTATTGTTTATCGGCATATTCCTCCCACGGAATTTCCTGTAGCCTGGTATCGGTAGCCCGGATCTGCTCTTTCAGGTTAAGGCTTTTAACACCTGACTGAAGGCGGTCCAGGTGCTTAGCAGCCCGGATACCATATTTGCTGCTGCGAACATTTTCTGAGGCCTGGTCCAGCAGCTTTTGATAGCGGTCCTGATGTTGACGGAACTTTCCGCTTTCGGTGATCAGAAAAAAAGTGCTGACCATCGGAGCATCCTGTTTTAAGGTAAAGTCCTCCGTAAGTGATTCCGGTGAAGTGCTCTTTTTTCCGGAAGAGACTTTCGTGGCGCCCCCGCCGCCCAGCGTGTATGATGCTGTTTCACTTCCCTTTTCTGCTTCCAGGTCAACGAGTGCGCTATGCCAGTGGTTTAAGACCTCCTGTTCTTCTCCACCACCTTCAATAGTGTATTTTACTTTGCTGATGGAACCCACATCGTTAAACGGCTGAGCAGCCAACTTAAGCTCTTTCCCCTCCTGGGCCAGAACAGGGACGACCTCCTGCCAGGCAATACCGCTTGTGCCTCTTTTGGTCGACTTTCCTTTGATCCGGAGAAAGTAAACTTCGTTCATGTTAAGTCCGCTCTGCTCCATGCTGAATTTTCCATTATCGATTTTTGCCGAGGCAATGGAATCTTTCTGGTTGTCGCTGAACAGCGATACACTTTCCACTTCCGGATTTTCAGCCTCGGAAACCAGCATAAAGGTTCCCTGCTTTGGCTGATAGACGAATGCATTGGACGGCTCTTCCGGTTCTTCTTTTTTTTCCGATTGCTGACAGGCTAAGTTGACCATCAAGCAGGAAAGGACCAGGATCAGGCGGTATTGGTGATTCTTTTTTGTTTTCATGCTATTAAAAATACCAATTACCGTCTGAATTGTTTTATCTGATTGATTATCAGGTAAGCCGAAAGGCCTATTTGGGTTCCAGTGCTTCCTGTATGCGGTCGCTCAGTTCTTCGAGGTGAGCCCGGCTCAACGCATCTGAGGTGCTGCCTGCCGCTGTCCGGATTCGCTGACGTACGGTAAGCAATTCGCTGCGGGAAAGCGCTTTTATGTCGCTTTCAGCGGGAGAAGGGCTGCTGTTCGAAGATCCGAAGATGATGATGCCCAACGAGGCCATCGGAGAAGGGGACAGCAAGCTGATGAGCTGATCCACGTATTTGCGTTGCAGGTTCCGGCGGTAGACGTCGATCGGCTTCCGGCTGCTTAGTTCTGTCCATACCCCGTTTCGCAGCGTAGTGAAGAAGCGATTTACTTCCAGTGTGCCTTTGCCGGAGCGTTCCTGGTAGTACACGAGATTAGCCAGCACACGCTGTGATAAAAGTCTGCTTAAGGCGCTCTGCTGTACCCGGCCAATAAGTTGAACCGGATCCTTGCCGCTGAGGTCCGCGACCTGGTAATCGATCAGCCAGGTGGGTGTGGCGAAAACTTGCTTATTCAGGAATTCCAGCGCCTTGAGTTGCTGTTGTGCAGGAACCGCCTGATAAACAAGTCCCTCTTGCTCACGCGTTTTCGGCGTTTCAAAGATGCCACCTACATTTTTGGCGACATGGCCGGCATAGCGTCCGAATTGGGTTACCACCTCTCCGTACATCGTTCCAAGGTCTTCGTAATCCCGGTTCGGTAATGTTGCCCAGCTTCTCAGGTTCGGCAAAATATATTGGAGGTTTTTTATTCCGTACGTGCTGGCCAGCATGGCGTCGTTCCCAAGGTCTTCGCTCTGCGAACGCGGGTCGTCCGGATTGCTCTCGGTGCCGAACCAGTATTTGGGGTCATCGGCTTTCGCGAGAATCCATTGATTCAGCATCGGTCTCTCCGCTTGTGCGGAAGTTGCGTCAGGGATCAGTTTATAACCCCATTCGATCGCCCATTTATCGTAGTAATTGATCTTCGGATAAAGGTCTGGACCGCTGATGCCATCACCTGGCTGGGCAACGTAGTTGAAGCGTGCATAATCCATGATTGACGCTGCATGCCCATGTTCCTTAACCCAAGCCGCATCGCGCAGTTTTTCTACCGGGTAGGCAGAGCTTGAACCGAAATTGTGTCGTAAACCCAGCGTGTGGCCTACTTCGTGCGAAGAAACGAAGCGGATCAGCTCGCCCATCAGTTTGTCGTCAAATTCAAGCCGGCGTGCCCGCTCGTCATTGGGTGCGGCCTGCACGAAATACCAGTTCCGGAGCAGGTACATGACATTATGGTACCAGTTGATATGGCTTTCGATAATTTCGCCACTGCGCGGATCGTTGACATTCGGGCCACTGGCGTTGGGGATGTCGGAAGGTTTGTAAACGATAGCCGAATAACGGGCATCTTCCAGTGACCATTCCGGGTCTTCCTCCGGGGTTGGAGCGCGTTTACCTACAATGGCATTTTTAAAGCCCGCCTGCTCGAAGGCGGCCTGCCAGTCGTTTATGCCATCGATAAGATAAGGAACCCATTTCTCCGGAGTTGCCGGATCAATATAATACACGATTTGCTTTTTGGGCTCCACCAGTTCTCCTCTCAAATATTTTTCCCGGTCTTCATCTTTTGGCTCCAGCCGCCAACGCGTAATAAGGGCTTCGCGTTTCACACCCTGCGGGTTGACGTCAAAATCCGTATAACGAACAGAGAAAAAGCCCACACGCGGATCAAAATGCCTGCCCTGCATCGGCACTTCTGGTAAGAGAACGAGCGAAGTGTTTAGTTCAAGGGTTGCGGTTCCGGTAGGCATGCTTCCTGAGGAAGACCCCGAAGAACCTGCGCGCTGGTCGGGCATCTTCATATAGGTTTTTACCGTGCCGATTTCCGTGTTTTTAGGAAAACTTTTAACACGGGTAATATAAGACTTATCGCCCTGCTGTGCCCCGAGGTTCAGCATGCGCTTGTAACGGGAGTCGAAAAAGAAGATGTCGTTATCGCCCTCAATGAATTTCGTCATATCAAAAATGACGCTGCTGCTGTCTTTGCCGAAAGCGACGACATCAAAACTGGCCGCAATGGGCTGGATGTTCGAATTCATCACCGCCTGGTACATGGCCTGTGTGCTGTCGGCCGATCGCTCGGAAAAGGAAATCCGGCGTATGAAGACTTTATTGTTCGGTCCGCGTTCGAAGCGGATCACATTTTTGTTGATCTGATCGCCCGCGTAACCACTCATCCCGCTGCGAAGGTCTGCACCGGATTTCGTGATGCGGTTGACCACGAGTATATCGCGATGCTGAACACTATCCGGCAGTTCAACGAAATAATTTTCATCCTGCTGGTAAATAGTCAACAGTCCCTTCTGAACCTTCATTTCTTTCTTGAAAAAAGCATCAAATTTCTTAGGATCTTTTTTAGAGGCACTGCTTCTTGAACTGCTGTCGCGCTTCGTCGTGTCGACAGCAGCCGGTTTTTGCTTCTTTGGAAAAGGAAAACGTCGTGGCTGTGCAAAACTATCCGGGATAGCAAAACTAAACAGAAACAGGATCCCGATCAGAGACTTTAAGCTGGAGCTGGTGAATGTATTCATTGGTGTATTTAATCGTTGATCTTTGGTCGAACTTTCCAAACATAATTAAAATTGGCGATTCTTTGCAGAAGATTACCTTTGTAAGCATGCGGATAACCTTGCTTTTCTTAATTCTAACAAGCTTGTTACCACCTGTTCAGGCTCAGGGACTCAGCAACCGAATTCGACAATCTTATCAGTTGTTCAAGCAAGACAGTCGGCTAAAGCACGCCGTTGTGTCGTTTACCGTCTTGGATAGCCGGACTGGCTCCGTAATCTTTGCCGATCAGGAGCAGGTGGGCCTGCCCACGGCCTCTACCCTTAAAACGATCACGTCAGCAACGGCTTTTCACGTCCTTGGCAGCGAATACCGATACCGTACGGAACTGATCCAGACCGGCGAGGTCGACGCTCAGGGACAGCTCGACGGTGACATCATCATCCGCGGCAGTGGCGACCCCAGTCTGGCAAGCGATCGATTTGCAGAAACGAAGGAGCAAGTGGTATTGGATAAGTTCCTGGGCTGGATCAAGGCCGCCGGAATACGCCGCATAAATGGGAGGATCATCGGCAGCGAACAGCTCTTTGGAGCGCAGACGGCAGGAGCGCGCTGGAACTGGCAGGATATGGGAAGCTATTACGGAGCAGGCGTGTCTGGTTTGAACTGGCGTGAGAACACGGCAGATTTAATCATAAAGCCCGGAAGTGCTGTGGGGAAGCCAACACAGGTCCTGAGAACTCAGCCCGATGTCAGCTACCTGAAACTGGTTAACGACAGCAAAACAGGAAGCAGTGGAAGCGGAGACCGCCTTTATCCTTTTTCGGCTCCTTACAGCTCGCTGATTTTTCTTCGGGGAACCTACGCACTTGGGCTCCAGAAAAAGATACAGCTTTCCCTTCCGGACGCCGCTTTTGATGCCGCACTTCGCCTGCAATTAAGGCTGGAGCAAGCGGGCATTTCTGTGGGAGCGGGTTGCTCAAGTGCGGAGACCCTAAGAATTACGGGAGTTCAGTTGCCTGAAGGAAAGGTGCTTGGGACGCACGAGTCGCCCGTCTTATCGGATTTGATCTATTGGTTCAATCAAAAAAGCATCAACTTGTATGGGGAAAGTTTATTGAAAACTATGGCTCTGAAGTGGCGGGTCGATCCGGAAACGGAACTGGCGGCAGATAAACTTTCCGATTTCTGGACGGGAAAGCTGGGACTTGAAAAAGGCAGTCTTCATATCGTGGATGGTAGTGGTCTTTCTCCGGAAAACAGGGTTACGGGGCTAAGTATGACGCGTATCCTGGCTTCTGCTGCCCGGGAGAGCTGGTTCCCGAAATACCGGAAAAGTTTCCCCCTTTATAACGGGATGACCATGAAAAGCGGAACTATAGGCGGCGTGCTCGGTTATACCGGTTACCATGACCGTCCTGATGGATCGACCCTGGTGTTCACTTTACTGGTCAATAATTATACAGGAAGCACTCAAGCCATGCGGCAACACATGTTTAAGCTGCTGGATGTTCTAAAATGACGATCTTGTTTTCTGGCACAATAGTTGATTGTAATTGAGTAGGTTTAGGTTGATTAATATAAAGCCCGGTGTATACCCAAATACATCGGGCTTTTTTCTTGACTAATGCCTGTTTGACGAATTTATTTATCTTTGTGTAATGGACTATAAGCTACAGGTTTCGATTGATCAGGACTCCGGATTTTGCTTCGGTGTCGTCTACGCTATCGACATGGCGGAAGAAATCCTGGAAGAGGATGGTTATCTGTACTGTCTTGGTGACATTGTTCATAACGATGAGGAAGTTGCCCGCTTAAAGGCCAAAGGTCTGCGAATTATTGATCATTCCAGGTTGCCGGAACTAAAAAGTGAAAAAGTGCTCATTCGTGCTCATGGCGAATCGCCGGAAACCTATCGGCTGGCGATGGAGAATGACATCACGCTGATCGATGCTTCCTGTCCGGTGGTGCTTAAGCTACAGAACCGCATCAAAACATCCTACGACGGTGAGGAGAAGATCCTGATTTTCGGAAAGCACGGACATGCGGAAGTGATTGGGCTCCAGGGGCAAACCAATAACGAAGCGCTGGTTTTCCAGGATATTTCAGAGTTGGATGGTGTAGAGTTGCCGGACCGATTTACCCTCTACAGCCAAACGACAAAAAGCGTTGACAAATTCTATCAGATCAAGGACGAACTATTGAGCAGAGGCTACGATGTGAAAGCAAATGACACCATTTGCCGACAGGTATCCAACCGATACGAAGATCTGGAGAATTTTGTTCAGAATTTTGATCGCATTGTCTTTGTATCCGGTCGGAAATCCTCCAATGGAAAAGTATTGTTTGATGTCTGTAAAAGACATAACGATCAGAGCTATTTCATCTCCGATCCGGCAGAGCTTTCGAAAGAGCAATTCCAGCCGGGAGACCGTGTGGGGATTTGCGGGGCTACTTCTACTCCCATGTGGCTGATGGAAAAAGTTAAAGCGACTCTTGAGGCTTATTGATAAGACCTTAAGGGTCATAAAAAGTTCACAATAACCTAAATGTCGATTTAAGCATCCTGATTTTCGTATTTTTGCGGGCGTATATGAAAGCAAAAAAAGGAATTCTATTAATCAATTTAGGCACTCCGGACAGCCCGTCAGTACCTGACGTAAGGAAATACCTCAATGAGTTTTTAATGGACGGGAGAGTGATGGATATACCGCTCGTTCAGCGCACCTTATTGGTAAAGGGTGTTATCGTACCTTTCCGGAGTCCGAATTCCGCAAAACTATACCAGTCGATCTGGGACCCGGAGACCGGTTCGCCGCTGCTCCAGATCAGTAAACTGCAACATGGCCTCCTTCAGGAAGCCCTGGGCGATGAATATCAGGTAGAACTGGCGATGCGTTATCAGGAGCCTTCTATTGAAGATGCACTGGATCGCCTGCGCCGGGCCATGGTAGACAGCTTGCTGGTGTTTCCGCTGTTTCCTCAATATGCCTCGGCCAGCACAGGATCTGTATTTGAAAAAGTTATGGGTATTTTGTCCAAATGGCATACGTTCCCGAAGCTTTCCTTCGTTAATCAATTTTATGATGACGACCTCATGATCGAAACATTTGCGGATAACGCCCGAAAACTGCAGCCGGAAAAATACGATCATATTTTATTCAGCTTTCATGGCCTACCGGTACGCCAGCTTCATGAAGTGGATCTCTCCGGAAAACATGGCTGCGATGCTCCCACCTGCTGTGAACAATTGACTCCGAAGAACAAATTCTGCTATTCTGCACAAAGTTATGAGACGGCCAGGCGTATAGCGGAAGAGCTCGGAGTAGGACGCTCGGCATATACCGTTTGCTTTCAGTCGAGGCTGGGAAAAACGCCCTGGGTTCAGCCTTATACCAGTGACGTTTTAAAAGAGATGGCAGCTAAAGGGCACAAGCGTCTCCTGGTATTCTGTCCGGCTTTTGTGGCGGACTGTCTGGAAACAGTTCATGAGGTGCGTGTTGAATACGCAGAAGATTTCAGAGCCCTCGGCGGAGAAGAAGTCCAGTTGGTGCCTAGCCTGAACGACCATCCGAAATGGATCGCTTCTATGAAGCGTATGGTATTGTCCTACGAAGAAAGGCCGGTGGCTGTCAGCTAAACTGCTATGAGATTGATTCTGATCAACGCCTTTATTCTGTTGCTGCTGGATGTATACATTTACTACGCGGCACGTAAGAGCGGGGTTAAGTGGGCGAACAGGAAGGAATTTCCTTACCTGTGGTGGTCTTACAGCGGATTGCTGTTTATAGGGGTGCTGCTGACCCGCTTTACTGAAATTCCGTTGATTCTGAAAGCGATCAGTCTGGTTGCTTTTTTCCTGACCTTTACCAGTAAGCTCTTTTTTGCTTTGGTGCTGGCAATAGACGACATCCGGCGACTGCTGGTCTGGCTGAGGCGTAAGCTGTTTTCCCGGTCCAGGAAAGTCGTAGCGGCCGAATCGTCAGCGACTGAAAACAAACAGCAAGCGGGTATCAGCCGTTCAAAATTTCTTACGCAAGCCGGTGTTATTATCGGGGCGATTCCCTTCACGACCTTAAGCTGGGGGATTATTAAAGGGGGTTACGATTATCGGGTAAGGCGACAGAAGTTGGTGCTGCCGAACCTCCCGAACGCTTTCCATGGCATGACGATTGCCCAGGTCTCGGACATTCATTCCGGCAGTTTTTATAACCAGACAGCCGTGAATGGTGGCGTAGACCTCCTGCTGAATGAAAAACCGGACGTTATTTTTTTTACAGGCGATCTGGTCAACAAATTCGCTTAGGGAAAGAAAGACAATCAGAGCACCATTTCGCGGGTGAAGGCCCCGCGGGGTGTC
>JBMDWN010000343.1:0-3845 GCA_048595275.1 Olivibacter sp.
TTCCCCTATCCATAGCAACCAAATTTCTGACGGAATTAACGGAGAAAATAAAGACTGAACTGGTTCTATCGGTTTTCATCGATGAACAACTGGTTTTTCGTAAAGAATACCCGATTGAAATCCTGGCTTTTGACCAGTGGCCGGGCATTTCGGTCCTTCCTGAAATAACGGAGGCATTTGTTACGCCCAACCATAACGAGATACCGAAGATCATCCACAAAGCTTCTACCCTACTGGAAAAGTGGACGGGAAGCCCTTCTTTCGATGATTACCAGAGCCGGAATCCGAATAGAGTACGGAAGCAAATGGCGGCTATTTTTGAGACGATTGCTTCCCTGGATATTGTTTACTGCAGTGTACCGGCGAGCTTTGAAGAGCATGGACAACGGGTGCGCCTGGCCGATGCCGTCTTTGAAAACAGGCTGGCCAACTGCCTGGATCTCTCCTTTTTGTATGCCGCTTGCCTGGAAGCAGTTGGCATTCATCCACTGATCGTGATGATTAAAGGGCATGCCTTCGCCGGCGCCTGGCTGGTGGATGAGTCTTTCCCGGATGTGGTGAACGATGATCCGTCACTTCTGACCAAGAGATTAGCCGACGGCATCAGCGAGATTTGCTTGGTGGAATGCACCTGCATGAATGCCGGACAGTCTTTTTCTTTCGATGATGCTGTGGCTTCGGCGGAACAGAAATTAATCAATACGGATAACTTCCACTTATTTATAGATGTTAAACGCGCGCGTTTTGCGGCCATCCGCCCCCTGCCGCTCCGCACGTTCACGAGCCTGGGTTGGGAGGTTCTCCAGGGCGATGCTCCTTTACGCGAGAGTATTCTTCCGGGAGAGATAACGGTGGGTGAGCGATTGATTCATGCGGATAATATTGAGTTTTCAAAGCAGCGTCTCTGGGAGAGAAAACTCCTGGATCTTACCCTGAGAAACAGCTTGTTGAATGTCCGCATCACCAGGAGCGTAATCCAGTTCATCACGGTCAATTGTGCGAAACTGGAGGATGCGCTGGCGGAGGGTAACGAGTTTCAGATCTTGCCGAAACCGGGCGACTGGAGCAATGCGGTACGGGATACCGGGGTCTACCAGGGCCTGCACCATTCGGACCCGATTGCTGACCTGGTCAAAAATGAGCTTGGACATAAACGTTTGCGAAGTTACCTGAATGAGGATGAACTGGGGATTGGACTCACGCACCTTTATCGGTCTTCCCGGACGGCTATGGAAGAAAATGGGGCAAATACCTTATACGTTGCGCTGGGCCTGCTGAAGTGGTATGAGACGAATGTGAGTGAAAGGCCACGCTACGCACCGATATTGCTGGTTCCGGTGGAGATTGTCCGCCGGTCGGCACAGCGGGGCTACGTGATCAGAAGCCGCGAGGAAGAGACGATTATGAACATCACGCTACTGGAGATGCTGCGGCAGGATTTCGGCATCAGCATTGGCGGCCTGGAGAACCTGCCCCGGGATGAAAGCGGCGTAGATGTAAAGGCTGTGTTCAACATCCTCCGTCAGGCTATTATGAGTAAATCCAGGTGGGACCTGGAGGAACAGGCTTTGCTGGGCACTTTTTCTTTCGCAAAGTTCATCCTATGGAATGATATTCATCATAACGCGGATAAGTTAAGCCGCAACAAGGTGGTGGCCAGCCTGGTTTCTGGAAAGCTGGAATGGCAACCGGATGAAGTGGATTACGCAGCGCAGGTGTCGGACGGGGCGCTGCATCCGGATCAGGTTGCGCTGCCCATCAGCACGGATTCCTCGCAATTGCAGGCGATCCTCAGCGCGGCGCAGGGAAAGAGTTTTGTGCTGCACGGCCCTCCGGGTACGGGTAAATCGCAGACGATTACCAACATCATCGCGAACGCGCTGTACATGGGTAAGAAGGTGCTTTTTGTGGCGGCGAAAAAGGCGGCCCTCGATGTGGTGGAAAGCCGTTTGGAATCCATCGGCATTGGCGCGTCTTGTCTGGAGCTGCACTCCAATAAGTCGAAGAAATCGGATGTGCTGCAGCAATTGAAGGCTGCTAGCGAGATCGTCAAGCAAAAGAGCCCGGAAGACTTCAGCGTGGAAGCGGAACGGCTCTTCCACCTTCGGAACGACTTGAATGGCTATGTTGAAGCGCTTCATCATAGGCACGCTATCGGCTATTCACTGTTTGATCTCTTTACGGAATTCAGTAAAATCGGCCTAGAGGAGAGCAAGATACGCTTCCCGGCTGGTGCATTTGCGTCGTTCGACAAAGAACGGGTGCGCCTCTGGAAGGATGCTGTGGAGGAAATTGCGGTCGTGGCGGGCATGCTGGGCAGTCCGCACGGTCATCCTCTGACCGAAATGGCTCCTAAGCATTATACCGCATCGATTAAGCAGACGGCTCTTGAGTTGCTTGATAGTCTTTTAGCGCTTCTGAGGGAACATCAGGACTTGCTGCTGGCTTCCAAGGAGGTTCTCCAATTGAACGACCCGCTGCTATCAAAGGAGGAATTGCTGGCTTATCACCGCATCCTGAGCATCTTAACGGATCTGCCTGATTTTCCGGGCACGATGCTGGAAGCTGCGCCTTTTGAGCATAGCCATCAGCAGGTGATCGACCTGGCCTCGCACGGGCAAAAACGTGATGAGCTGAAAGCTGGTCTATTAAAGGAGTTTTCTAAGGAGATTTTGCAATTCCCGGCCGAGCAAATGCTCTTGCAATGGAGACATGCGGCTGGTCAATGGTTCTTGCCGCGCTGGTTGAAACAAAACGCGCTGCTGAAACCGTTGAAAAGCCTGAGCCTGATCGGTACGGTGGATCGCGATCGGGTGATCCCGGTCTTGCAGCACATCATCGATTTTAAAGCGGAACAAGAACGTATTGATAAGGCTAAGCAACTTCCTGCTATGCTTTCGTTTCTGTGGAAGGACGGAGAGCCGGACTGGGGAGCGGTTGCTTCGATCAGCCAGGCGCTGATTGAGTTGAACCGGGAGGCTTCCCTTATTTCTAAAGGCGATAGCTTGGGAACCTGGCGCCGGAAGCTCGCGCTGGAGCTATCGGACGGAAGTAAGGCTTATTTCGAAAGACATGTCAGGACCTTCAAATTGCTGCTGGTTCAGGGCGAACAACTGTTTGCTTTGCAGGATAAGCTGGAGGAATTGCTTGGAGTCGATTTCCAGGCGCTTCGCGGGAATGAGGAGTGGTTGACTTTCCTGATTAACCGGGTTTCTTTGTGGCGGGAACATATCGACCAGTTGAAGGATTGGTACAACTGGACGAGTGTAAAAGATAAAGCAAAGGCTTCGGAATTGGGTTTGCTGATTTCGGCTGTGGAGTCGGGACAGATCGATCCTGACGAGATTGTTCCCGAGACGTTTAAAGGTTTTTACGCTAGGGCAGCGAACGACATCATCGAGCAAAATCCTTTACTGAGTGCTTTTAATTCACGTTTGTTCGAGGATAAGATCAGCCGGTTCCGGTCGATGAGCAAGCGTTTTGAGGAGCTTACGAAGGCTGAACTATATGCACGTCTGGCTTCTAAGGTGCCGTCCTTTACGCAGGAGGCCTCGCAGAGTTCTGAGATCGGTATTTTGCAACGGGCGATTAAAAACAACGGCAGAGGGGTCTCTATACGGAAGTTGTTTGACTCGGTTCCGAACCTCCTCCCCCGCCTGACGCCCTGTATGCTGATGAGCCCGATTTCGGTAGCGCAGTATTTCGATGCGGAGGAGGTGAAATTTGACCTGGTGATTTTTGATGAGGCTTCTCAGATGCCGACCTGTGAGGCGGTGGGTGCTATTGCTCGGGCGGACAGCCTGGTGGTGGTTGGAGATCCGAAACAGATGCCGCCTACGAATTTC
>JBMDWN010000344.1:0-2545 GCA_048595275.1 Olivibacter sp.
TGGCACTGGCTATCAGCATTTTTAATGTCATTTCAATCAGGTACATGAATAACAATCTGGTTGTGTTATGCGATGTCGTCTTTTGGATAAGCTTCATTGCTGTCTGGAACGTGGTAGAGAATCGAAGGCGAAGCCGAATAGAAGAATTGAAAATATTAAATAAAGCAAAGCTATGAACATGAAAATTGCAATCATCGGAGGTTCCGGATTTGTCGGTACGCGACTTATCGGTACATTAAAACAGGCTGGCGACATGGATCTGATAAATATTGATAAGAAAAATAGCGATCGCTATCCCTCAATCACCAAAGTCGCGGATATTTTAGACCAAAAAGCCATCGTCCCTCTTTTGGCCGGTGTTGATATCGTCATTCATTTAGCTGCTGAACATCGGGATGACGTGAGCCCGGTATCGCTTTATTACGATGTGAATGTAGACGGCCTACGTAACGTTCTAACAGCTATGGAAAGAAATAATGTTCGCCGCATCTTGTTTACCAGTTCTGTAGCTATATATGGACTCGGAAAGGAAAGCCCAAAAGAAAGCCATGTTCCGGAGCCTTTTAATCATTACGGGAGAAGTAAATGGATGGCGGAGGAGCTATTGCAGGAATGGTACGCCGCTCATAAAGATTGGGGTATGCATGTTATCAGGCCGACCGTAATATTTGGAGAGGGAAATAGGGGAAATGTGTATAACCTGCTAAAGCAAGTTGCATCCGGGCGCTACATGATGATCGGGAAAGGTTTCAACCGGAAATCTATGGCCTATAACGGGAATATCGCAGCTTTTATTCATTTTCTAATTGAGCATCATACAGATGGTTATGAGGTCTACAATTATGCTGATAAGCCGGATTTCACGACGAATGAACTGGTTTCTTATACCGGAGATATGCTAAACCGACAAATTCCTCAGAAAAGACTTCCTTATTGGTTGGCCTTGGTAGCAGGTTATGGCTTTGATATTATAGCGGTTCTTTTGCGTAGGAAATTACCGATAAGTTCCATCAGGATTAAAAAGTTTTGCGCCATAACACAATACGATTCAACCAAAGCGATGAATTGTGGGTTTGTACCGCCGTTTACTATGGAGGAAGGCTTGCAGCGAACGCTACGTTCAGAATTTGTAGAGTCGCTACCAGAAGAATCCTACATGTCTCCTTCTATTGCTAAATAAAAACTTATGGAAGCAGTATCTGCAGACAATTTAAGTTCGAACGGGAAATATGATGCTGGACTTTCTATACATCAAGCCGAACATGAAGACCATCGGAATTAATCTTATATATTGGAACGGACAGAATTTCGGCGATGCTGCAAGCCCCTTTATTATCGAGGAAATAACCGGAATTAGGCCTCAGTTAAAAGAAATCGATTTCTCCCGGAAAAGACGTGTCGAAGCGGTCGTCAACAGCTTGTTAATGGCAGATTTTTCCTCAACGAAAACCATATTGTTTCCTTGGCAAAAATCCCTTACAGCGGTAGGATCGATAATGAGTTGGGCCAAGCCCGGATCGTCAATATGGGGCTCCGGATTTATGAACTACACTGATAAGTTCTACGGCGGACGTACATTTGCCGTAAGAGGTGAATTAACGGATTTGAAATTACGTAAAGACGGATTTACCGGATGCAATATTTACGGTGATCCAGCTCTTCTACTACCGCTATGGATTCAAAAAGAAAAGACCTCTAAACGTCGCTTAGGTATTGTTCCACATTGGAAGGAAGTTGAATATTTTCAACAAACTTACGGAAAACAAAACTTTATAATTGATCCAAGAAGCTTGGACTTGATGAGTGTAGTGGCCAAGATAATTTCCTGTGAATATATCCTGGCCAGCTCGCTTCACGGTTTAATTATCGCGCAGGCCTTTAATATTCCCGCTTTATGGATAAGGCGCGATCAGGCGGACACTGATGGCTTCAAGTTTCACGACTATTTCAGTTCTGTTGGGATTTCAATGTATGCCGGCTTCCGGGATATAGATAAATATTTAGCAAATGAAAAAAGCTGGAGATCTTTATTTGATCGGCATGATCAGGACGCTACGATAAAAAAAGATTTGAGTGCTATCCAAATGGGTTTATTGAGATCTGCCCCATTCAAGCTAAGAGAAGAGTACCAGAAATTAATTTTATAGAATGGAACCGTTAGATTATAATTTTCCAAACGTTTCATTTGTGATGCCGGCTTACAAGGCAACGTTTATAAGTGCTGCCATCGAAAGTATTTTGAACCAAACTATTTCAGACTTCGAACTGGTTATTATTGACGATGACTCTCCTGAAGACTTACGCTCGATTGTAAGCAGCTATTCAGATAGGCGTATTAGGTACCTCAAAAACGAAAGAAACATTGGCGGGACAGATTTAGTAATGCAGTGGAACGAATGCATAAAATACGCTAAAGGAAAACATATTGTACTCGCTGCAGACGACGATACCTACCATCCGGCATTTCTGGAGAAATCACTTGAACTAATTAACCGATACCCGGAGATCGATATCGTTCGGGTCGGCGTTAATAAAGTTGATGAAC
>JBMDWN010000345.1:0-7463 GCA_048595275.1 Olivibacter sp.
TCGTCACTAAAGTCGCCTGGAATAAGTATCGTTTTCATAAAGCTGTCTTATCGATCATTTATTTCAATTCATCTACAAATAAACCCTTATTGCATTAAAATAAGGTTAGAATGAAATTAGAATTGGATAAGCGAATCAGCATGCAGCTATTGGTAAAATCACCTGTATCTGAGTTCCTTCGTTAACTGAGGTATTTACAATAATCTCGCCTCGGTGCAACCTGATAATTTTTTGAGCAAGGGGTAAACCGACTCCGTGACCTTCGTAGAATTTGGTGTTAGAGGCACGAAAAAACGGCTCGAAAATAAACTGCGTTTCCTTTTCTGGAATACCGATACCTCTGTCAAAAACGCTGATAACAACTTTATCTTCTTTATTTTCCAGCGCTAACTTTACTGGCTTGTTGTTCGAATATTTACAAGCATTAGCCACCAGATTGGCGATAGCCAGATGTAAAAGGTGTTCGTGGCCTTGTACAGTAATTAACCGCTCGTCTTCCGGAAGATGTTTGAAGTCTAGTTGAACCTGGTTGTTGCTGTTCATCTGATCATTTATCTTTTTTATGTTCATCAGAACCTGATCAAGCCTTACAGCATCATCCGGAAGTAATTGCTGGTCCGAACTCGCCTTCGCAAGATAGAGCAATCCGTTAATGATTTCCTGAAGTTTATCAATTTCCTCCAGCGCTACCTGAAGAGATGCCCGCTGACTATCGGTAATGCTTGCTGAAGCAAGGAACAATTCGATCTCTCCGCTGATGATGCTAATGGGAGTCCTAAGCTCATGAGAAGCATTGCTCACGAAATTGCTTTGTGTTTCGAAAGCCGTTTCCAGCCGATCGAGCATGTCATTAAAGGCTACACTTATTTCCGTTATTTCATCATTGCTTCTACGAGTGGGAAGTCGCTGATGAAGATTTTCGGCAGAGATCTTTTGAATTTCTCTGATAATTTGCTTAAATGGCTTGAAAAGTTGCGTGAGGAACATCTTTCCGACGAAATAGACAACCAGTAAGGACACAAAAAAACAGACAACGAGAATTTGCTGCAGCACAGCAAGTTCACGAAAACCCGCTGGGTCTTTCGCATGGACAATTACTGCAAACTCATCATCTCCCTGATGAAATTTCTTTCCTGCGTAAAAATCGTTATTGCGATTATACCGGCTATGACCTACACGTATGATTTCGTCAAAGAAAACATTAGGTAGGTTAGGGACCGAATCCTGATCAACAACTCGATTCCCATCTATTTGAAAAAAATAATCATTCTCTGCCGGCAAGCGCTCAAGATACTTGTCCCTTATCTTTTTGTAATCCAACAGGGTACGATCGTCTTCACGCATATAGACCTCTGCTCCAATATTAGCACGGGCTTCAAGACGTTTGTAAAAGTCTTCAAAGGCGAAGCGCTGCGTAAAAAAAAAGATACTGCTGATCAGTATCGTAATCATACTGATTGCTAAACCAAAGAAGAGGAGGAACATTTTATTCTGCAGGCTCATAACGCAGAATATTAACTTTCCTTCATAATATATCCCATACCTATTTTCGTATGAATCAATTTAGTATCATATCCTTTATCAACTTTTTTCCTCAGGTAGTTAACGTATACATCGACAACATTTGTTTCTAAATTAAAGTTGATATCCCAAACCTGTTCCAAGATTTCAATCCGGCTGAGTATTTTATTCTTGTGCCGGAGTAAGCATTCGAGTAATCTGTACTCTGTAGCGGTAAGATTGATCCTTTCCCCGCCCCGATGCGCCAGTCTTTTATCGAGATCAAGTGTTAAATCTGCCAGCTCCAATACATTCTGAGAATCGACAGGGTTTGCACGCCTGCCGAGAGTCCGTACCCTTGCCTGTAATTCTGCGATGCGAAAAGGCTTTCCAAGGTAATCATCCGCCCCCACATCAAGCCCCTGTATAACATTTTCAGTCGAAGACAAAGCAGTAAGCATGATAATAAAAGATTGAATCCCATCTAAACGAAGCCTTTTACAGACTTCCAGGCCACTAATATCAGGAAGCATCAAGTCAAGAACAATCAGGTCGAAAGAGTGACTGCGAGCCATACTTAAAGCAGTCTCTCCATCCATAGCTACACTGATCTTATGCCCCTCTTCTTCCAGGCTTCTTTTTACAAGTGAAGCAATTTTCGATTCATCTTCGACGACCAATATCCTCATACCTATTCCGAGTGCTTTTGTACAACTGGTTAAAATACAAATTTCCGTAAAAAAACATGGAGAGAAAGATTATCTAATCATAGAAAAGGCCGTCTGATTAAGATCAGACGGCCTTCGTTTCTACCAAATAAAGCTAAAAAACGTTACACTTTAATCTCAACTTCGACACCACTTGGCAATTCAAGTTTCATCAAAGCATCGACAGTTTTAGAGTTGGAGCTGTAGATATCCAGCAGGCGCTTGTAAGAACAAAGTTCAAATTGCTCACGTGCTTTTTTGTTCACGTGTGGTGAACGCAGCACTGTATAGATTTTCTTTTCCGTTGGAAGTGGAATAGGTCCGCTAACGACAGCACCAGTGGGTTTAACCGTTTTCACAATTTTCTCGGCTGATTTATCAACCAAGTTGTAGTCGTAAGACTTTAGCTTAATTCTAATTCTTTGGCTCATGTTTTTAAAGTTACCCTTCCGTTAGAGCTATTTATAACAGAAGGTGTTATATAATAATTAATCTGCTTTTACTTTTCCTTTTGACTTAGCAATCACGTCATCCTGAACATTACGTGGTGCGGGTTCGTAATGGTCAAATTCCATAGTCGAAGTCGCGCGGCCGGAGGTGATGGTCCGTAATTGTGTTACGTATCCAAACATTTCAGAGAGCGGCACCAACGCTTTGATTACCTGAGCTCCATTTCTGGTGTCCATCCCCTGCAATTGCCCTCTACGTCGGTTAAGGTCACCCATAACGTCTCCCATGTTTTCTTCCGGAGTCAACACTTCAATCTTCATGATCGGTTCCATCAGAACAGGAGAACATTTAGGGACTACTTCCCGGAAGGCCGTTCTTGCGGCAATTTCAAACGACAGAGCATCCGAGTCAACGTTATGGAAAGAACCATCTACAAGACGTACCTTCATTCCTGTAAGCGGATAACCAGCCAATACACCGTTCACCATGGCCGAATCAAATCCCTTTTGTACAGAAGGAATAAACTCTCTAGGAATAGCTCCTCCCACAATTTCATTCACAAACTGGAGATTTCCCTTATCGTAATCTTCATCTTTCGGAGATACGATAACCTGAATATCCGCGAACTTACCACGACCACCAGTTTGTTTCTTATAGACCTCGCGGTGCGGTGATGTACCTGTAATAGCTTCTTTATACGCAACCTGAGGAGCTCCCTGGTTTACTTCAACCTTGAATTCACGTCTTAAACGATCAATCAGAATATCAAGATGTAATTCTCCCATACCGCGAATAACGGTTTGCCCTGTATCTTCATCAGTTTGTACAACAAAAGTAGGATCTTCTTCTGCTAGTTTACCAAGTGCGATACCAAGCTTATCTACGTCAGCCTGCGTTTTAGGTTCGATAGCTAAACCAATTACCGGCTCAGGGAAAGTCATAGACTCCAGTACAATTTGTGATTTCTCGTCACAAAGTGTATCACCTGTTTTAATATCCTTGAAACCAACTACAGCTCCGATATCTCCCGCACTGATGTTGGGAATCGGGTTTTGTTTATTGGCGTGCATCTGGAAAATACGGGAGATCCGTTCTTTATTTTCCGAACGGGCATTGTATACGTAAGATCCGGCATCCAGATTACCCGAGTAAACGCGGATAAAGCATAAACGTCCGACGAACGGATCTGTAGCAATCTTAAAAGCCAATGCGGAGAAAGGCTCGCTGATCGACGGTTTACGCGTAATTTCATTACCGGTTTTTGGATCTGTACCTTTTACGGCTTCCTGATCCAAAGGAGATGGCAGTAATTCCATCACCAGGTCAAGCATGGTTTGTACACCTTTGTTTTTGAAAGATGATCCGCATACCATCGGAACTATCGCATTATCAATAACCGCTTTTCTTAACGCATCCAATACCTCACGTTCGGTGATGGAATCCGGATCGTCAAAAAACTTCTCCATCAAAGATTCATCGTAACTCGCTACGGATTCGAGCAATTTCTCTCTCCATTCCGCTACTTCATCCGCCATATCATCCGGAATGGGCACTTCCGTAAAGGTCATCCCTTTATCTTCTTCATTCCAGACGATACCCCGGTTATTAATCAAATCAACAACACCCTTGAAATTGTCTTCTGCACCGATAGGCAACTGCAAAGGCACGGCCTCTGCACCCAGCATATCTTTAACCTGCTTAACAACTTTCAGAAAGTCGGCTCCGGAACGGTCCATCTTGTTCACGAAACCAATGCGGGATACTTTATAGTTATCAGCCAGACGCCAGTTGGTTTCAGACTGTGGTTCAACACCATCGACTGCGGAAAACAGGAACACCAAACCATCCAGGACACGTAAAGAGCGATTAACTTCAACTGTAAAGTCAACGTGTCCGGGAGTATCAATTATGTTCACCTGGTATTTATCATTCCTGTAATTCCAGAATACAGTTGTCGCAGCAGAGGTGATGGTGATTCCACGTTCGGCTTCCTGAACCATCCAGTCCATTGTAGAAGCTCCTTCGTGTACTTCCCCGATCTTGTGATTGACGCCAGCGTAGTAGAGAATACGCTCTGTTGTTGTGGTCTTACCAGCATCAATATGCGCGGCAATACCAATGTTTCTAGTAAATTTTAAGTCTTTTGACATATTTTCTTAGTTTCCGATTGCTCGGCTTTAGTAATAAAAAAACAGAATGGATAGCACACTAATCAGTAAGCCATCCCATTCTGTATTCATTACATTATCGATCTTAGAATCTAAAATGTGAGAATGCCTTGTTGGCTTCAGCCATTTTATGGGTATCCTCTTTTTTCTTCACAGCCGCACCTTCTCCTTTAGAAGCCGAAATAATTTCACCAGCCAATTTCTCGAACATGTTTTTTTCACCACGTCTGCGGGCATAGCTGATCAACCATTTCATGCCTAAAGCGATTTTACGCTCAGGGCGCACCTCCGTAGGAACCTGAAAGTTTGCACCACCTACGCGGCGTGACTTAACTTCTACGGCAGGCATTACGTTATTTAACGCCTTTTTCCAGGTCTCCAAACCGTTTTCGCTGGTCCGTTGTTCGACAAGATCAACAGCGTTGTAAAAAATAGAGTAAGCAATGGATTTTTTTCCATCGTACATCATATTGTTTACAAACCGGGTTACCTGAACATCGTTAAATTTAGGGTCAGGTAAAATGATTCGTTTTTTCGGTTTTGCTTTTCTCATTTCTAATCCTCCCCCTTATTTCTTTTTACCTTTAGCAGGAGCGGCTGCCGCCTGTCCTGGTTTAGGTCGTTTTGTACCGTATTTAGAACGACGCTGGTTACGACCGGCAACACCGGAAGTATCCAATGCTCCACGAATGATGTGGTAACGAACACCTGGAAGGTCTTTAACACGACCTCCGCGGATCAATACAATTGAGTGCTCCTGTAAATTATGACCTTCGCCTGGAATATATGCGTTCACCTCTTTTCCGTTGGTCAAACGAACACGGGCAACTTTACGCATAGCTGAGTTTGGTTTCTTAGGGGTAGTGGTGTATACACGGGTACACACGCCTCTTCGCTGTGGACAGCTGTCCAACGCTGGTGACTTACTCTTATCAACCAGAGCTACTCTACCTTTTCTAACTAATTGCTGAATAGTAGGCATTTACTGTTTTAAATTGTTTTTTCTAATCTCTGTTTTGAGGTCTGCAAAATTATAGAAAATAAAAATAGATTGCAAAAATAAAAACACATTGCGGCACAGGCATTTAAAACTGAAATTCTCTTAAAGTGTTTTCAGGGCTATCTTACCCTTTTTGCCGGTCCTTTCTTTGCGTTCTGTGCGTTTCCCTACCCGCTTCTCCAAATACTCAATGACTTTTCCGGCCAGGTCCAGTTCAGTTGCTTTTTCAATTCCTTCCAAACCGGGTGAGGAGTTGACTTCAAGTACAAGCGGGCCTCTCTCCGATTGCAGTAAATCCACCCCGCAGAACGTCAGGCCAAGTTCGGCTGCCGCACGCAGAGCCGTATGTTTTTCTTCTTTAGTAAGATTGACGACCGTCGCAGATCCGCCACGATGTAAATTCGACCGAAACTCCCCTTCCCTTGCTGTACGCTTCATAGCTCCTACCACTTTTCCGTCAATGACCAGCGCTCTTAGATCTGAACCTTTCGATTCCCGCACAAATTCCTGAATGAGAATATTATTGCCTAATCCATAGAAGGCTTCAATGACGGAACTGGCGGCCTTCTTCGTCTCAGCCAGTACTACGCCAATGCCTTGAGTACCTTCAAGAAGTTTAATGACCAAAGGTGCACCGCCGACCATCTGAATTAAATCGTCGACATCGTTAGGATGTCTGGCAAAACCCGTAACGGGTAGCCCTATACCGGCACCTGACAAGATCTGGAGGCATCTAAGTTTATCTCTGGAACGTGTTATCGCCTGACTCGGGTTCGCTGAAACCACTCCCATCAGTTCAAATTGTCGAACGATCGCCGAGCCATAAAATGTAACCGACGCGCCTATTCTTGGGATAATTGCATCGATAGCGGCCAGATCAAGCCCTTTATAATGAATACTTGGGGCACCTTGCTTGATTCCCACATAACATTGTCGATGATCTATAACGAAGCATTCATGGCCCCTGGCATTTGCTGCTTCTACCAAACGCCTGGTCGAGTAGAGTTCTTTATTGGTGGAGAGTACTGCGATCCTCACAATTAACGGAAATTAAAATAGTGTAGTAATGGCTCAACAGCGGCTTAACGCTTTTGTTTCGCTCTATTTTTTGATGCGTGACGTAATTTCAAAGAAGTTACATATTTCTCGGAAAGGTTAGACTTTGATACATCGACCAGAAAACGCTTTTTGAGAAAAGACCGTCCGAGAAGCATAGGATATTCCATCTCCGAACGGTCTCTGAGCGAAATCTCGATGTCATACTCCTGATTAAATAACTGAATTTTTGTATTAATGATATAACGATTCTCTTCGTTGCCAAAAGAGTTTTTAATCTTTCGTTCTTTATGAAAGGGTAGGGTTAATACCTGTCCCCCATCTTCAAAGCGTTCATCCAGCGGAATAAAACGAACGTACTGCTTACGCTTAATTCGAATCAACTCGATCGAACTGCAATGCAAGACCGAAGTTTTAGCTCCGGTGTCCGTTTTAGCCGGAACAGCATATAAGTTAAGTTCTGGTAAGTCCACAACTTCTTTCCAGCCAACTGTATTATTCAAAACCGCTTTAGTCGAAATATTCGTATGTTCCATAAGGCGAAACAATCGTGACCTGCTTTCGATCCCCTGCTTTCACTTT
>JBMDWN010000346.1:0-12102 GCA_048595275.1 Olivibacter sp.
TTAGTTTCGGTATTGTTATCGCAGGAACTCACCAGCGCTCCGGTTCCCAGCGTTGTCAAGCCAATGGCTTTAATCGAGTCTCTTCTGTTCATGGTCAGACAAGGTTTAATTTAGACTTCTGCTCCAGTATATATTCTGAAGTTCGCATAGAAAGTGCGAGTATTGTCCAGGTAAGGTTTTTATCACCCTGCTGGACGAATGGGCCTGCATCCACAACAAACAAATTGTTACAGTCGTGTGCCTGTCCCCATTTATTCAGAACCGATTTTTTAGGATCATTTCCCATCCTGGTAGTTCCCCCCTCGTGGATGATTTTTCCCGGTGCTTCCAGCCCATACAACGTATCTTCTCCATGGATTTTCGAAGTGATTACAGCTCCCATTTCGTGCATGATAGACTGAAAGGTATCCATCATATGCTTCGCTTGCTCAATCTCTTCCCTTTTCCATTTATAGTTAAAGCGCAATACCGGAATTCCGAAACGGTCAACCTTTGACGGATCGATTTCACAATAGTTATCTTTATGAGCTAGAGCTGTCCCCCTCCCGGCCATACCTACATTCGCTCCGTAAAATCTTCGGTAATCGTTCTTAAGTCCCGTTCCATATCCTCCTCCTGCTTTCTTATTCCCATTTTTATCGGGAACCATACCATTGACCCCCGGAACCCAGTCCATAAAACCATAGGATGGCATACGCAGCCCTCCTCCGTATTCTATGTGGTAACCTCTCGGAAAGCTAAGCTTACTGTTATCTTCCCACCAGGGCGAGTAGATGTGCACGGCGCCGGTGCCGTCTTCATTGAAACGTTTACGTTCCATAAGCTCCGGGATAAAACCGCCTACGCTGGCACCTGTGGAATCGTGCAAGTAACGCCCGACAAGCCCTGTGCTGTTTCCTAGACCGCCCGGGTGGGCCGCACTTTTGGAATTAAGCATGAGGCGGGCGGATTCACAGGCGCTTGCACCCAATATAACCAACTTACCTTTAACCGAATATTCCTGCAAGTTCCTTGTGTCCACATAAGAAACCCCTGTCGCCAAACCTTCATCATTGGTCAGCACTTCCCGTACCATAGCGTTGTCAATAACCTTCAGGTTATTTGTTTTCATGGCTGGAATAACCAGGCAAGAAGATGATGAAAAGTCGGCGTAAACTTTACAGGAGCGTCCGCACTGCCCGCAATAAAAGCAGGTACCCCGACCCGAATCGCCAGGCAAAGCCTCCGTTAATACCGAACCTCTTCCCGCAATTACCGGAACTCCCGCCTTTTTGGCGCCTCTCTTAATAAAAAGCTCGTTTAGTCTTGGTTTAGGCGGCTTCATGAAAATACCGTCAGGTTCGTTACGGATTCCTTCGACCGACCCGTAAATACCGATCATCCGATCTATCTTATCGTAGAAAGGTTTAACCTCATCGTAAGTTATCGGCCATTCGTCCGTAACCCCGTCTATAGGCTTAAAGTCGTCAGGACCCATGCGAAGCGAAATGCGCCCCCAGTGATTGGTGCGACCACCCAGCATACGCGCACGAAACCATTGAAAATCTGTACCTTCCACGGTAGAATAAGGCTCACCATCCAGTTGCCACCCTCCATACGCCGCGTCAAAGTCTCCGAAGGGCCGAATGGTTGAAGCCCCTCTCCGCGGAGACTCCCATGGCCAGCGCATCTGTAAAGCATCTTTTGCCGGATCGAAAAAAGGGCCGGCTTCCAGCATCAGGACTTTCAGTCCTGCCTGAGCAAGGACGTAACCGGCCATGCCTCCGCCGGCGCCGGAACCAACGACAATCGCGTCGTATAAATCCTCCTGCTCTTGAATTTGAAATGAACTCATCCGTAATAACCAGTTGTTTGTTTAGATCTGATCCGATAAACCAAAATATTTGCTAAAACGTTTTGGTTTATTAGGTCGGCATCAAACATAGTCATTTAGAAACGGATTCACAACAAAAAAGAAGACCACGAATCGGGAGATCCGCGGTCTTCAACCAATTATAAACCTAAATTATGATCAGCAAAATTAGCGTTTCTTTTTTTATTTGAAAGCCTTTGTCAAAAAAGGGATTGCCGCAGGGCAAAGCCTGAAAATTTAAAATATTTATAGTAGGTTTGCGTGGTAACGACGCTTTGGTCAATCTGAACCGCCCGGAAAATTCTTTCAATCTCCGGTAAGCAGAAATGCGTTAACGAAACACATTATTTAAAGCAAAAAAAGTAAAATAGAATGAATTATGACATCATTGTAATCGGAAGCGGTCCTGGAGGCTACGTATC
Organism: Olivibacter sp.; assembly: GCA_048595275.1. Taxonomy (GTDB): domain Bacteria; phylum Bacteroidota; class Bacteroidia; order Sphingobacteriales; family Sphingobacteriaceae; genus Olivibacter. Next base: position 2,275 of record JBMDWN010000346.1, read on the forward strand.
GGCTATACGGGCTTCTCAGCTCGGCTTCAAAACCGCTGTGGTGGAACGGGAGGCATTAGGTGGAATATGCCTGAACTGGGGCTGTATTCCAACAAAAGCATTGTTAAAGAGCGCACAGGTATTTGAATACCTAAAGCATGCTTCCGATTATGGCATAACCGTAAATGGTGGTGAAGTGGATTTTAACGCTGTTGTAAAACGCAGCAGAGGGGTTGCAGATGGAATGAGTAAAGGTGTGCAGTTCCTGATGAAAAAAAATAAGATTGACGTCATCCTGGGGACCGCTAAAATAAAAAAAGGCGGAAAAGTGGAGGTAAAAGGCGGAGACGGCTCCACCAAAGAATATACGGCCAAGCATACTATTCTGGCAACCGGTGCCCGCTCCCGCGAGTTACCGAACCTTAAGCAAGACGGTAAAAAGATCATCGGATACCGTCAGGCCATGGTACTGGACAAGCAGCCAAAGTCTATGGTGGTTGTCGGATCAGGTGCCATTGGCGTTGAATTCGCTTATTTCTATAATTCGTTGGGCACGAAAGTAACCGTAGTGGAATACCTGGATCGGATAGTACCTGTTGAGGACGAAGATGTTTCCAAGCAATTGGAGAGAAGTTTGAAGAAAACAGGTATCAACATCCTGACAGGGGCGGAAGTTACATCTGTTGATACCAGCGGGGTGCTCAGTAAGGTTAAGATTAAATCGGCTAAAGGCGAAGAAGTAATTGAAGCTGAGGTTGTTCTTTCTGCTGTCGGCATTACACCGAACATCGAGAACCTTGGCCTCGAAGAAGTCGGGGTTAAAACTGAACGCGGACGTGTTTTGGTCGACGATTTCTACAAGACATCAGTAGAAGGCGTTTACGCTATCGGTGATATTGTTAAAGGGCAGGCGCTTGCGCACGTAGCTTCCGCTGAAGGTATTACCTGTGTAGAAAAAATTAAAGGATTACACGTCGATCCGATCGATTACACCAACATTCCTGGATGCACCTACTGCAGTCCGGAAATTGCTTCCGTTGGTTATACAGAAAAAGCCGCTAAAGAGGCCGGATATGAAATCAAAGTAGGTAAGTTCCCTTTTTCAGCTTCCGGAAAAGCCAGCGCTGCCGGTACTAAGGACGGTTTTGTTAAAGTTATTTTCGACGCAAAATATGGTGAATTCCTCGGAGCCCATATGATCGGCAATAACGTCACCGAAATGATTGCTGAAGTTGTCGTAGCCAGAAAACTCGAAACAACAGGTCATGAAATCATCAAATCGGTCCATCCGCATCCAACCATGAGCGAAGCCGTGATGGAAGCTGCCGCAGATGCTTACGGAGAAGTTATCCACTTATAATATACCAAGGGTCAGGAATCCTGACCCTTACTCTACTTTCTGATTTTCCGAATGGCGCTTAATTACGTTTGGATTGCCTTTTTTCTGATTGCCTTCCTGGTGGCTCTCTATCGTCTGATTTTCCTTGGCGATACCGATATATTTCAAAACATCATTAACGGAACCTTTGATACGGCCAAAACCGGAGCAGAAATTTCACTCGGTTTGATCGGATTAATGTCGTTTTGGCTCGGTATTATGCGTATTGGCGAAAAAGGCGGTATGATACAAGTTTTCTCCAGGTTGGTGGGTCCCTTTTTCAATCGGCTTTTCCCGGAGGTTCCGAAAAATCATCCTGCTCTGGGTTCTATTTTGATGAACTTTTCCGCCAATATGCTCGGGCTGGACAATGCGGCTACACCCGTGGGACTAAAGGCGATGAAGGAATTGCAGGAGCTTAATCCAGACAAAGAACGCGCAACCAATGCGCAGATCATGTTTCTGGTTCTCAATGCTTCCAGCCTTACGCTGCTTCCCATCAGCATAATGGCCTATCGCAAAGAAGCCGGGGCGGCAGATCCATCGGACGTATTTTTACCCATTCTGATCGCTACGTTCTTTTCCACATTGGCCGGACTTATCATCGTAGCCATATACCAGCGCATTAATTTGTTAAACCGGATCATTCTGGCTTATCTCGGCGGACTAACGCTGCTGGTCGGTGCCACGTTATGGTACTTTACGACCCTACCGCAGGAGCAAATCAATGAAATATCTAAAGTAGCCGGAAACGTTATTCTTTTCAGCATAATCCTAGCTTTTATTACCTTAGCTTTGGTTCGTCGCATTAACGTCTATGACGCGTTTATCGACGGGGCTAAAGAGGGCTTTGAAGTAGCGGTTAAAATCATTCCCTATCTGGTCGGTATCCTGGTTGCGGTTGGGGTATTCAGAGCATCCGGTTCGATGGATTACCTGGTGAGTGGCGTGAGTCAGCTTGCGGAGTGGTTTCAATTGGATACGCGTTTTGTAGAGGCACTGCCCGTTGCGTTTATGAAGCCCTTAAGTGGTAGCGGAGCGCGCGGATTGATGGTAGACCTCATGGCCGCTAAAGGCGCTGATGACTTTGCATCCAAGGTCGCTTGTGTTATTCAAGGCAGTACTGAAACAACTTTTTATGTCCTGGCCGTCTATTTCGGATCTGTGGCGATAAAGCGGACACGGCACGCCTTGCCAGCGGCTTTGCTTGCCGAGCTTGTTGGTGTAATAGCGGCAATTATTATCGCCTACATATTCTTCGGATAAAACAAATAAAAATTAAAAGTGGTATATGAGTGATTTGAGCGTTTCCCTTTCTATTGGTAAAGACAAGTATAAAACTACGGTTAATAATGGCCGACATGACTTGATTGCCGACGAGCCGGAGAGCCTCGGTGGTACCGATCTGGGTTTTGGACCGAAGGAGCTGCTTCTGTCTTCTCTCGGCTCTTGTATAGCCATGACAATCCGGATGTATGCCGACCGGAAACAAATAGATCTCGAAGAAGTTCAGCTGACATTAAGGCTCGAGGAAGTTCAGAGCGATCATCAAACAAGCACGTATATCAACAGCCATATCCGTTTGATAGGTAACCTGGACGATAAAGACCGGGCCAGGATTCTCGAGATTTCCAAAAAATGTCCTGTGCATAAAATCTTGAAGAACCCCATTATTATCGAAAATAATCTTGTCCCTTGATGAGTGCCTCTTCTTTAGATACTGAACTTTATTCTCCATATATCGGCATTGGCCGGGAGGAATGGAAATTGCTGAATGGAAACCTATCCTTCACCCTTCGGGAAGAAGATATCAGCACCCTGCATGCTTTAGGTGAGCCACTTAATCTGTCGGAAGTGCAGGAAGTCTACTTCCCGCTCGCCTATTTATTGAATATCCACATCCAGCAAGCCAATCAGCTGTTCGCACTGGAAAGTAAATACCTCAACCGCCAGCGGAAAAAACCTGCTTTTATTCTAGGAATCGCAGGCAGCGTGGCTGCAGGAAAAAGTACGACAGCACGTGTTTTACAAAAGTTACTGTCCTTATTCCCCCATCATCCCAAGGTAGACCTGGTCACTACAGACGGGTTTCTATATCCGAACAGTGAACTGGAGCGCCGTAAAATCATGAATAGAAAAGGCTTTCCGGAAAGTTACGATACCAAAAGGCTTATTGCCTTCCTTGCCGATGTTAAGTCCGGTAAAGAAGAAATAAAAATTCCGACCTACTCTCACCTGCAGTATGATATCGTAGATGGCGGGGACCAGGTGATCCGCTCGCCGGACATTCTTATTGTTGAAGGGATCAACGTTCTTCAGGTCAACCTGAACGAGCGTTACCGTGGTCCGCGGGTATTCGTTTCGGACTTTTTCGATTATTCAATCTACGTGGATGCCGGAGAAAAAAACTTATTGGAATGGTATGTAACACGTTTTCGGGAATTGCAGCGAACAGCCTTCCAGAATCCCCTTTCATACTTTCATCGTTATGCCAATCTTGGCCCGAACGAAACGACAAAGCTGGCAACCGGTATCTGGAACGACATCAATAAACCCAATCTGGATAAAAACATCCTACCCACCCGTTTCCGGGCGAAATTGATCCTCGAAAAGGGAAGCGAGCATTTCGTAAATTCCATCAAGCTACGGAAGGTCTGACTGATTCTGTATAATTTCATTCAGAATCAGGTTTTTTATAAACTGCGACTGTAATTTCCCTCTGTTTGTAAGAATAAACTGTGCTTTGTAGTGCACTGCATCTTTCTGAAGCGCCATAACCTTAAGTTTTAAGCTGTCCTCCACTACTTCATTGCTTTGCTCTTTAAGCACGTCTGAGATCTTTTGTTTCAACACCTGCCAATCCAGCACGTGATTCAAAGGAAGTTCAAACTCAACACTTACCTTTCTGGAATGCTGAAGAGATTGGTTCACAATATTGGTCGTAAACACAAGGTTGTTCGGAATCATGACAATATCATCCTCTTCGGTAGAAAGAACAATATTAATCAGCGTGATGTCTATGATTTTCCCCTGGTGCTCACCTAGCTTTATGGAATCGCCTAATGTGAGCTGATCGTTAAACATAATCAGCAGGCCGCTAATCATATTGGTTACATAATCTTTGAAAATCAAGGTTACCGCCATCGCAACCAACGTAATGCTCGTCAGAAACTCCTTCGGATCTATTCCGAAGAGCAACATCAGGCTTACAATGATAAGCACGACGTTTATTACCGAAGCAATCCGGTTGATACCGAGTACAAAGCTTCCCCGGGTGGAGCTCAATACATATTTAGATCGCCGGATATACCAGAAGATGACCAGTATTCTACAAGTGTAAATCACAATATTACCGGTAAGAAATGTATTCACCGCATAAGCCAGGTTGTACAACCGACGCGATTCCGTGTAGAAAGATTCATATCTTATGAAGGTATAGGTAAGCGGTATAAAAATTAAAAGCTTCAGGACAAGAAAGGCAATATCCTTCTTCAGATCCGTTTTTCGTTCAGCATACTCCTGCGGTGCACTCATGGTTGCTTATGGAAATTATAAGGTGATTTCTTTTGAAAAGCCAATGGAAGTTCCCCACTCATTTTTTTAAAAAATTTGGTGAAATATGTCTGATCCTCAAAGCCTAAAATCATGGCAATATCACGGATGGGCTGATCCGTCCGGTAGAGTAATCGCTTGGCCTCCAGCGCGCGTCTTTCATCAATAAGTGATTTGGCATTTTTCCCACGCAGCGCTTTAACCACCTCATTAAGGTGTCCGGAAGAAACATGCAGCAGTTCCGCGTATTGATTAACCTGGGTTTTAGTCGCAAAATATTGCTCTATGGAAAGAGTAAACTGCTGCAAAATCCGGTCGTATCTTCTTGACTCAGCATCAAATGACGACCTAGCACATAACTGATCCGTTTTCTCAAGCAAGGCCAAAAGAAGATACGCCCGTACTGATCGGCTGATTTCTCCCTCTTTTTCCATGTTGAGAAGGATACGAAGTAAATCGACCACGCTTCGATCGAATTGCTCGACTGAAACAAGGCTGGCACGATTAAACGGATGCTTCCAATCAGGGTCTGCCACAAAAGCATCAATGAATTCCATCCTAAACCCGATAGCATAATAGTCCGCGGGAACCGGAGGTCCGTTTTCCAGGTATACCTGCCCGGGCCGGATCGTAATCAAAGCCGGAGCGACAGCCTTGTATTCTTTAAAATCGATTGATCGTTTCAATTCCCCCTTCAGTAAGATCACCATACCGAAATATTCAGGATGTAGTGTATCGTAAAACGGTTCTTCCTGATCAGATTCCATTGTTATATGGCGGATCAGGAATTCATGGTTTTCGCCCATGCACCAAATTTATCAAAATCCCGATTAATTACCATCACTTATCCGGCGTAGCGACTTACGATCCCCTTAACCCGTTCAATGTAAGACCCTCCGAAAGCATTCGCATGGAAGAGCAATACGTATAAATTCCAGAGGTCAACGCGCTCTTCCCAGCCCGGCGATAAGGGATATACTTCCTGATAGGCTTCATAAAAAGCATAGTCGAAGCCACCAAATAACCGCGTTAGGGCAATATCCATTTCCCGGTGACCGTAGTATACAGCCGGATCGATCAGTGAAAAGCCTCCCCCTTTCAGGAACATCACATTCCCGGACCACAGATCGCCATGAAGCAAGGCAGGAGCTTCTTCCGGGCAAAGTTCCGGTAAACGCTCAAAGAGCCTCCCGAATGCATCCGAAGTATCTTTGGAAAACAGTTGCTTCTGTTTAGCAAAGATCAACTGTTTTTTCAGTCTTTCTTCTACAAAAAAAGATGCCCAGTTGTGGTGCAGGGCATTGGATTGAGGTAAATTGCCGAGGTAATTATCGTAATCCAGTCCAAATTTCTCCTGTGTCTGGCGATGCTGAAACGCAAGGCGTTCCCCCAGAGCTGCCTGAGCATTGCGGGTAGCTTCTTCCGTTTCCAGCCACGTCAATAACAAATACGCGAGATCCTGAAACTGCCCGTTTCCAATCACTTCGGGAGTAGGCATCCCGCCTTGTGTCCGAAGCATTTTCAAACCTTCGGATTCCAAAAGAAAGAGATTCGGCAAGTCCGACGCCCCATTTACTTTCAGGAAAAAATAACCCCCTGAGGTTTCCAGTCGAAAGCAATGATTAATATCTCCGCCGCCGACGGGCTGATAACTAAGTACTTTAATTCGTTTCGATAAAAGCTGCCCCAAGGAGACCTCCAAAAAGGCAACAAAATCAGTGGAGAGAAACATAAAGATAAATCCTATTAACTATCTTTGCCATTTAATACGCAGTTCACCTTAAATGAAGCACATCCGCAATTTTTGCATCATAGCCCATATTGACCACGGAAAGAGTACTCTGGCAGATCGTTTGCTGGAATTCACCAACACCATTTCCCAGCGGGAGGCACAGGCTCAATTACTTGACAACATGGATCTGGAACGCGAACGGGGCATCACCATTAAGAGCCACGCGATTCAGATGAATTATAAACATGAGGGGGAAGATTATGTTTTGAACCTGATTGATACCCCTGGACATGTGGATTTTTCATACGAAGTATCCCGTTCTATCGCTGCCTGCGAAGGCGCATTACTGATTGTAGATGCTTCTCAGGGAATACAGGCGCAAACCATATCCAATCTGTACCTCGCGTTGGAACATGATCTGGAAATCATACCTGTCCTAAATAAAATGGATCTGCCCGGAGCCATGCCTGAAGAGGTCAAAGATCAGATCGTCGATCTGATCGGTGGCAAACGGGAAGACATCATACCCGCGTCAGGAAAAACCGGGATGGGGGTTCCTGAGATACTATCGGCCATCATTCACCGGGTTCCAGCCCCCGTAGGCGATCCGGAAGCTCCGCTACAGGCCCTGATCTTTGATTCGGTATTCAATTCCTTTCGGGGAATTATGGCCTATTTCAAAGTGGAGAACGGGGAGATACGAAAAAATGACCGGGTGAAATTCATCGCCACCGGAAAGGAATACATTGCCGATGAAATCGGCACGTTAAAACTGAATCAGGTTCCGAAGGAAGTTATCAAAACCGGGGATGTTGGTTATATTATTTCCGGTATCAAAGAAGCCCGTGAGGTGAAAGTCGGGGATACCATAACGAAAGTTTCCCGCCCCAGTAAAGAGGCTATCAAAGGCTTTGAAGAGGTCAAGCCGATGGTATTTGCCGGAATTTATCCGGTGGACACCGAAGATTTTGAGGAGCTTAGGGAAAGCATGCATCGCCTGCAGCTGAACGACGCTTCCCTGGTATTCGAACCGGAATCGTCAGCGGCACTGGGATTTGGTTTCCGATGCGGCTTTCTGGGCATGTTGCACATGGAGATTATCCAGGAGCGCCTGGAGCGGGAATTCGATATGACCGTGATCACTACGGTACCAAACGTATCGTACATTGCACATACGACTAAAGAAGGCATCGTCAAAGTCAATAATCCTTCCGACCTGCCTGATCCGAGTAAACTGGAGTTTGTTGAAGAACCTTTTATCAAAGCGAACATCATAACCAAGGCCGATTTTGTAGGCCCGGTGATGTCTTTGTGTATCCAGAAACGCGGGGTGATTGTCAACCAGAGTTACCTGACGGCTGACCGTGTTGAGTTGACTTTCGAAATGCCCATGGGAGAAATCGTCTTCGATTTTTACGATCGGCTGAAGACCATTTCCAAAGGTTACGCTTCATTTGACTATCACCAGATCGGCTACCGTCAGTCGGATCTGGTCCGTCTCGACATCCGCCTCAACGGCGAGCCGGTAGATGCGTTGTCATCCCTCATACACCGTAGCAATGCCTACGAATTCGGTAAAAAAATCTGCGAAAAGCTCCGTGAATTATTACCGAGACAACAATTTGAAATCGCCATACAAGCTTCCATCGGTGCGAAGGTCATTGCCAGAGAAACGGTCAGGGCGCTGCGAAAAGATGTCACGGCTAAATGTTATGGCGGAGACATTTCCCGCAAACGTAAATTACTGGAAAAACAAAAGAAGGGTAAGAAACGCATGCGTCAGGTTGGGAACGTAGAAATTCCTCAATCCGCTTTCATGGCGGTCCTAAAGCTTGATTCATAGTCAATTCGTTACCTTAGTTATAAACGTTTAAAACCACATGGAATTACTAAACGGGAAAACCGTATCAGAAAGCATCAAAAACCAAATCCGGGAGGAAGCCGCAGCTTTCTCTTCAGAAAAAGGCCGTAAGCCTCACCTGGTGGCCATTCTGGTTGGGCACGACGGCGGAAGTGAGACCTATGTTGCCAGTAAAATGCGAAATTGCCGTGAGGTGGGATTTGATTCTACCAATCTGCGTTATGAAGATGATATTACGGAAGCGGAACTCATCGCGAAGATTGACGAAATAAATAAAGACCAATCTATTGATGGATTAATCGTTCAGTTGCCCTTACCGAAACATATTGATCCGGAAAAAATTACCGAAGCGATCGATCACCGTAAGGACGTTGATGGCTTTCACCCCATCAACCTCGGCCGTATGCAAAGGAACCTTCCCTGCTATGTTCCCGCTACCCCTTATGGCATTTTACTCATACTGCAGCATTATCAGATAAAAACGTCTGGCATGCATGCCGTTGTCGTTGGCCGCAGCAACATCGTGGGAAGCCCGATAAGTATCTTGCTGGCCCGTCACGCAGAGCCTGGGAATTGCACGGTAACCCTAACCCATAGCCGTACGAAAAACCTTAAGGATGAAACGCTACGGGCAGACCTGCTGATCGTTGCCATCGGAAAAGAGCGTTTTATAACAGAAGATATGGTCAAGCCAGGCGCTATTGTGATTGACGTAGGCATGAACCGCGTAGCAAGCGATCTGACCAAATCAGGCTTTAAACTTTACGGAGATGTGGACTTTGATGCTGTAGCGCCAAAATGTTCCTTCATCACCCCCGTTCCGGGAGGCGTAGGATTAATGACCATTATTGGCCTTTTGAAAAATACCCTCTCCGCTGCTAAAGGCGAAATTTACGGATAGACAACCTACTGGCACTGCTTTTGCTAAGTATTTTCCATATCAATATTCTTCATTATGAGAACGTTATGGACATCTGCAATCGCGCTTTCCCTGTTAATCGGTGCTTCCGCCTGTAACAATAGCGAACGTACAAACGAAGCTGACGACATGCTCGACAGCCTCGAACAGCAAGGATACCGGGAAGGTGAGGCGACCGGCGAGGAGCTTGACCGATCGATCGACTCCATGGAACAAATGGCTGATACGGCAAAGCATCGGATTGATTCTGCCGCACGGCACGATAAAAAAGCAATTGACGCGCGGGTAGATGACATCAAAGAGGATGCTTCTGCAGCTAAACAAAACTTGAAAGAGGCGGCTAACGATGCGGGAACCGACATTAAAAATGCGGCGAATAAAGTCGGCGATAAAGCATCAGAGGGATA
>JBMDWN010000347.1:0-4969 GCA_048595275.1 Olivibacter sp.
TTCACGCACAGAAAAATGCCATTTGCCTTCCTTTCTTTTGAACGTATCGTGATAACGCCCGATGCCAATTGGCTGTAATGGAAAATTACGCTCCGGCGTCCTGTTGGAAAATCGTCAGATAGGAAACAGCAGTCGCTTCCTCTTGCTGGATATCCAGAACTGTATTGGTTGTCACGTGGGCGTCCTTGGCGTACCGTCTGCATACACCTGAAGGTTTTGGGTTAATAGCCGGGCTATGTTTTCTTTACCTTCCATAACGTTGCCTGGCGCGATGATCTTTCCATTGGCAACGAGTTCGCCTACTTTTTCAAAATTTCCCTGATCAAGATAGTGGGTATATTGTCCGATCAGGTTAAGGATCTGTTGTTCGTTGCTCATAATGCTCTTTTTAAATAATCAAAATATGTTGTTTTTATACTGTAATGTCAATCAAATGGGTATCGGGAATATCAGAGATGATCGATACGCCATAAGCCGACCCCGGTGAGTGGTAACCAATCTTAAAATCATTATTGAGTATACGGTTCGCTACCGCTACAACCGACAAGGGTGTGAGGGTATAACCCGATGGCGCATCCACAGCGGCGCGAAATATTTCACCGTTTTGTCCGACCACTTCAGCAGCAAGGCCATTTCGGCCGGCACCGCGTTCTTCGGCGGTTGGACCATCAGGCAGCGTTTCCGGGTTGAGGTCGGGTAACCCTGCAGCCGGTAATTTCAGTGAGAAAAACTCTTCGATATTCGGGATCTTCGTTGATCTATAGGAAAGGACAATGCCGCCTAAAGGCGTTGGCAGGCATTCTTCCTCGCGGTCTGCAAAACGGAACACTTTAGGGCCGGCATGGGGGTTGGCAATGATCTCATTGTCCTTCCGTATCAATATTCCCAAATCTGCTATGTTTTTACTGCTGATCACAGAACCTCTGGAAAATCCGCCAAAGTGCCGGAACCCTACTGAAAGCTTTTGCGGATTTGTTACCTTACCTGCCACATAAACTGCCAGTGCATCGTAACTTACAAACAGCCCGGCACCTGCTATTAATTGGATATTCGCTTCTTTTGCTTTGGTGTCCAGGCTTTCCGCTAATTGGTAGGTTTCCAGTTCGGCGCTGATGTCAAGGTAATGTACGCCTGATCGCAGGCACGCGGTCATTGCCTGTTCTGCGGTAAACTTAAACGGACCAGCGGCATTAATAAGTACCTTCTTGTTCGCCAAAGCCTTTTTCCAGGCGTTTTCATCTTCTACTGTAAATACGTGATAGGGAACTTCCAATTCCGAAGCTAAGTCCTGTATTTTGTCTTGTTCTCGTCCCGCTATTTCAAAATCTAGCCCTAATTCTTTAGCCCTAGCCGCAATGATTTTCCCGGTATATCCTGCTGCCCCGTAAATGAGCATTTTATTCTTTATCATCTGTAATATTGTTTAAAGTGCATATCTTAAAAAGTGGTAGGTATAGTGCCTCCGTCTATCACGTAATTTGTACCCGTGATATAGGAAGCTTTAGGGGAAGAAAGAAAGCCTACCAAATGGGCAATTTCCTCCGGCTGTGCCAACCTGTTCATCGGGACACCGCCCAGGCTGTCCATGACCAATTGTTGTGTTTCGTCAAAACTTTTCCCGATAGCGGAAGCGTAATTATGGAGAAAGGCTTTCATTGCTGTCGTATTGACCATTCCGGGGGAAACAGCGATCACCCGAATACCTTTTATAGCTACTTCATTGGCCAGTGCTTTACTGTAATTGTTCAGTGCCGATTTAGAAACACCATACGACAAGTTGGAGGCATACAACGGCAGCTTACCGTTGAGGGAAGAGATGTGGATCACCACGCCAGTGTTCCGTTCGATCATCGACGGAATAAGAGCCTTGTCCAGTTTTATGGCTGCCAGTAAATTCAATTGCAGGTCGTTCTCCCAGTCCTGGTCAGACAAAACGCTAAACCCACCCGCAGGGGCCGATGTGCCGCCCACGTTATTGATCAGGATGTCTAGGCTCCCGTACTGCTTCAACAGCTGCCCTGCGAGTTCGTTAAGGCTCTGGCTGTCGGTCAGATCAGCTGCCATAAAATGATACGGTAACTTTGCGGAAGGTTCGTGCCTTGCCGATACGATTACCGTTGCCCCTAATGAAGCGAGTTCATCCGCTATCGCTTTACCGATTCCCTTGGTACCGCCTGTTACAAGGGCGATCTTACCCGAAAGTTCTTTTGTTATTTTTTCCATGTTAATATTTTTGTAGCGAACGCTCCATATTTATTTAAAAAAATTATATGCTTGTTACCGGGTCGCGCAGGATGGTTTGAAGGTGCGCCTGACTTTGGCCCTTTTCAAAATTAACCAGGTGGATCTCGTGGTGCATGCCTGATTTTTTCAGCCCGTTCGCTGTTGCAAACTCTTGCAGGATGGGCAGGGTTTGCAGTTCCGCGGCAAAAGGTCCGCGATGCAAAAGCTGTACGCACATTCCCGCGGTATATTCAAAACGCTCAAAGGCGCTGGCAAATGGAATATCCTGCCTTTCCCTAGCAACTTGGCTGATGTGTTCATCGGTAACGAATTCAGGGATGCGAATGGCAATCCTGTAACGGAGCAACGCCAGGTCCATCGTTGTGTAAAAATCGCCGATATCTACATAACCTACTTTGTCTTCATCAAACCAGTAAAATATTTCTATGATACTGCGGGTAAATGTGTTACCCGTATGGGTAAAGCTCTTTTGAAGGGCTTCGTTAAACGCTGCAATGGCCTTTTTCTTCGCATAAAAAGTATCGGTGCCGGGGCTCCCGCTCCCTAAAATGGAGACATAGCTTGCCCTGGCTATTTTTACGATTTCCGGCTGGCCGCTTGCGGTGTAATAATCTGTATATTGCTGTTTTAGATCCATCTGTTGATAATTTAGGAACGAATGCTCCAGATTTAAATAAAAAATTATTGGCTGATCTGCCTGATTAAAAATTCAGCCATTTTCCTGATCCGCGCTTTATCCTTGTGGATGATAAAGGATTCGTGCCAGCCGGTAAACTGGTTGATGATGTAGTCGGTCAGCATCTCTGCATCATCACTTATCCTGATTTCCTTTAGGTCAATAGCTTTGCTGATCAGGCCGATTAGCAGGTTGTACGTAAATTCGTTGTCCGCTTTTATAATACGCTGCACCGCTTCATCACCAATGGCTACTTCAAAAGTAGTTTTAATAGTAAGGCAACTGTTAGGCTCGTTGGTAATGGCATATACAGAAGAAGTGACGAATTTCTCAATTGCTTTCAACGGTGATTTGATGGGCTGCAACAATTTTGTGGCGCTTTCCATCCGGGATTCGGTATAGTGCTTAATGGCTTTAATAAAAAGCTGGTGCTTATCGCCGAGCGTGTTATAAAAGCTACTGTTGCTGATGCCCATAGCTTCGGTAAGGTCACGGGTGGACGCACCATTATAGCCTTTTTTCCAAAAAACATCCATCGCTTTTGAAACCGCTAATTTTTCATCGAATTCTACATTTCTTGCCATAGAGTGCAAAGATATAAATTATTCTGGAACATACGCTCCCGAAATATAATTATATTATCCTATCAGATCGGCTTTTGCTGCTGCGATCTTTCCCTCCCTGAAGGTAAAATCAAATGTCCCGCCTATTTTCCCTTCAGTAAAGTCGCCTGTAAATTCTACTTCAATGTGTGATTCATTTCCGCTGATGGCCTTCAAGCTTATAAGCCGTGTCTGGGTTTTGTAGCCAATGAAATAGCTTTCAAAATACCTTTTGATACCTTGGTGCCCTTTGAAGACCTGTCCGACGGAGGGGTCATCAAGAACGGCGTCAGTGTGCCATTTTTCCAGATAGCTTTTTGTGTCGTAGGCATTGCTTACTGCAATAAATTCCTGTATAAAGAGGTTAATATCCATAGTATCTTATTTTGTCCACATTGGCTGTAGCTTCAGGATCTGTTGCTGTACCGGGCAATGCTCCGAATGCGCCCCGCGTAAATAGCCAATGCTCATTAAAAATTCGTTTACGATCTCCCCGCCTGTAAAGCGGAATGTTTTTTTGAACAGCTTTACCCACTGGTCTTTTGTTTTCGGGTGGTGGTGTTCCAGCCATTTTTCAAATGAGCCAAACTTTTTTTGTAAGGCAAGAATGGTTTTTGCATTTTCTATGGCGGCATTCACTTTTAGCTTGTTCCGGATAATCCCGGCATCAGCCAAAAGCCTCTCCCTGTCGGCCTCTGTATATCCCGCCACTTTTTTGATGTTGAAATTGTCATAGGCCTGACGGAAGTGCTCCTCCTTTTTCAGTATGGTTTCCCAGCTCAATCCCGCCTGGTTGATCTCCATAATCAACCTGCCAAACAGTTCGTTGTCATCGTGGATGGGAAAGCCGTAATGGTGGTCGTGGTAATTTTGATGAAGGCTCCGGCTCGGTTCCTTCATCATATGAATATAATTACAATAACTCATTATTTATTAATTTAGGTAAGTAACGCTATGCGAAAGTGGTCGGAAAGCCGAAAATGATATTTCGTTAAATTAGTGATGCACCACCATCGACAATTATTTCAGCACCCGTGATGTAACCCGCGTCTTCAGAAGCCAGAAACTCAATAGCGTTCACAATATCTTCCGAGCTTCCCGCGCGCCCCAGAGGAATTCCTGAAACAACCATTTCTTGTAAGTCATGTGAAAGATCCGTCAACTGCGCAGTTTCGGTTGGGCCAGGACTGACGATGTTTACGCGGATCTTCCGTGCCTTCAGTTCCAATGCCCATATTTTTGAGAAGGTCCTCAATGCAGCCTTGCTTGCACAATAAACACTCATTGTTTCGTATGATTTTATAGAAGAGATACTTCCCGTCAATAGGACTGAACTGCCGTCCTTCATCAGCGGCAAAGCACCCTGAACAGTCAATATTGATCCTCTTATATTGGTGTCAAATATACGCTCATAGTGCTCATCTGTGATCGATCCGATCGGAAAACC
>JBMDWN010000348.1:0-27101 GCA_048595275.1 Olivibacter sp.
GTCCTTTGTAGCTCATCGTTATGTGATGACGGTTGGCTTTGAGTTCCAGTGTATCCAGCACTTCCCGGATAAGCACGGCCAGATCGAACTTTGAATAGTTGATCTTGATTTCCCCGCTCTCCAGCTTTCCGATCTCGTCAAGATCTTTGATCAGGTAGCTGAGGCGATCCACGTTGGACATGGCCTTCTGAAGAAACAGTTCTGCCCGTTCCGGATCCTCCTCTGAAAGGCCATCTTGTAAAGCTTCCAGATAACCTTGGATGGCAAAAAGCGGTGTTTTGAACTCATGTGAAATATTGGACAGAAACTCACGCCTGAACTGCTCCTGGTTTTTTAGCCCGTCTATCTCAATTTTTTTCTCCCGCGCCCAGGCCCTAACTTCCTGCTGTACATCGTTGATCGGATCATCTCCAAGTTGTTCGCCCAGCGCATCTTTCAGGTCCTTTCCCAGCTTCAGGTTATGAATCAGCTTATAAATAAGCTTTATCTTCCGGTACACATAGCGTTCCATGATGTAGTAAAAGAAAAGAAAGCTCAGGCAAAAGGCAACCAGGAAAGTGATGAAAAAATAATACCAGCTTTGCTGGAAATAAAAATTCACGGAGCTCAGCGAAAGAGCAACGATCAGCGCGTTGAGGGAAACCAATAACTTAAATTGCATGCTGCCGGAATATTACGCTTTCAGCTCGGCGAGAACGGTTACCCCGCCCTTTACCTTCTGTCCAAGCTCGACATTTATAGTAGTGCCCACGGGCAAAAAGACATCCACTCTGGAGCCGAATTTAATAAAGCCAAACTCCTCCCCCTGCTTCACGTCCTTCCCTTCTTTCACATACCAGACAATTCTCCGCGCCAGTGCCCCGGCAATCTGCCGGAACAATACCTCAACACCACCCTCCTGTTCAACGACAATGGTCGTACGCTCATTGAGGGTAGACGATTTAGGGTTCCAGGCCATCAGGTATTTGCCTGGGTGATATTTGAAAAACTTGACCTTGCCGCTGATCGGGCTCCGGTTGCTGTGCACATTCACAGGGGACATGAAAACGGAGATCTGGACGCGGCGGTCCCCGAAATACTCTTTCTCCTGCGTTTCTTCAATGACAACCACTTTGCCGTCTGCAGGACAAAGGACCTTCAGTTCTCCCGGAAGGATCTTGCGTATAGGACTGCGGAAGAATTGAGCAACGGCCAGAAATAGAAAAGCTGACAGTACATACACTACCCATACCAGCGTGGTATTCTCCGAAGCGAAGAAGTGCACTATTGCGTTGACAATAAATATGAGCAACACACATAAGGCTAGCGTAGTATATCCTTCTTTATGAAACTTCATCAACTTTTATTTTCTGCAAACCTAGCACAAATATTCCTGATTTGAAACATGCTCCCGGTAAAAGGCCTGGCATACTATACAGCGCGGTAAATGTCCTGAAAATTTCTTCCCAGACCACGATAATCCATGCCGTAGCCTACGACAAAATCATCCTCGATCTCAAAGCCTACGTAAGCAAGGTCTTCGAACTCGTGTTGCAGGGAGTCCGGCTTGACCAGCAGACTGCAAACGGCTACCGACCGGGGTTCACGCTTCTTCACCTCCGCCAGTAGATAGGCCAGTGTATCTCCCGAGTCGATGATATCTTCGACAACGATGACCTCACGGTCTTTGAGCGTATGTGTCAGACCGATCAGCTCATTAAGCTGACCGGAACGCCGGTCGCCTTCATAAGAGGCTATTTTGACAAAGGATATCTCTGAGGCAATATCAACTTTCTTCATCAGATCGCCCATGAACATAAAACTTCCGTTCAGCACGCCTATGAATACCGGGGTTCTCTTTTCATAGGCTACATTGAGCTGAATAGCGATCAGGCGTATCCGCTTCTTGATCTGCTCATGGTCCAGCATTAGTTCAAACTCTTTTCCGTCGATTGATATTTTGTCCATTCCGACTACTTCTTATTTATCGCCAGTCAATTCTGCTGCTCTTACGGCACTTCTTTCTCGTCTTTTCTGTCGCCTCCGAAAAGCCGCTTCAGCAAGCTTTGGGATTCCTCGAACTCCTTTTCCACCGTGTTTTGTTCCAGCGTGTCTGCCGCGGTGAGTTCGGCAGGCATGGCCGGGCGCAGGGGCTCCCGGACCATAACCTGATAAAAACCATATCGGCTACTATCTGCCGGCGTTAATCCTCTCCTGGCCATAAGGTTTCCAATCAGACGGAAATAACCGGATAAATATGGTTTAAGGTGCCCGTCATACTGAAAAGCGTACAGGCTGCTCTTCGGTTTGGGTACGATGCTGGCGAGGTAGATACTTTCGCCCACATTCAATTCCGATGGATGTTTGGCAAAATAATACCGGGAGGCTTCACCAATGCCGTAGACATTCCTTCCCCATTCAATGATGTTCAAATATACTTCAAACATCCTTTCCTTACTCACGATCCGGTTTTGTTCAATCAGCCACACCATCAGCATTTCTTCGATCTTCCGACCTAAGGTCTTTTCACGGTCCAGGTATACATTTTTGACCAGTTGCATGGAAATGGTACTGCCCCCTCTGCGGAAAGCTTTCTCCTTTAAATTCTTTGCAATGGATCCGCGTATTGCTTCCTCAACGAATCCCTGATGCGAAAAGAAGGAAGGGTCTTCGGCAGTCAGCACCGCATTTTTGAGGTTAGGAGAAATGGAACCCAGAGGTGTGAAATTGGGGTTGGCCGGGCCGACCAGAAAGGTGCGTACTGATTTACCCTCTTCATGGGGGGTATAGGAGAAGACTTGGTTAATCTTTCCAAGATCCGTCCTGCCCCAAGCGTTAATGCGGAAGTTCTGCTTCGTCAAGGCCGCATTCAGCTTAACGCTGTCCGGCTCCGCCATATCTAGCATGAAATCAAGGTCATACTTTAACTTACCAGAAAGTCGTATGCCTTCCAGGTTATCAAAAAGCCCTTCGGGAAAGGCATCAAAGAGGTCTTGTGCGGGTAGCAGAGGCGTGTGAATTCCCATCTCGATACGCTTGGAGCCACCCATCGTCAACTTGATGTAGGGCTTTGCCGTTGCCTTTCCAATCTTTAGCTCACTGCCCTCACCAAGGCTTATGGAGCGCTCGCCAATCACAAAAGCGGCGTCCAGAAAACCATGTTTCAGGTGAATCTGATTGGAAGCAATGCGCCAGTGTTCCAGGTCCAGCCCTATTACCGCACAGCGGGCATGCACCTTCAGCTCGCCTTTCGAAGGCCGCTGAACCTCCATCAGATCCATTTCCAGGGTATCAGCACGAAGGGTCAGTCCGTATTTTGAATGCAATACAGGCAGTTCCACTTTTTTCCCGTCGCCGAACAGTCGAACGTAAAGCTGCTCATCATCGGGTTTCACCCTTCCTTCGGCGAACCAAACCGCATCGCCCTGGTTAAGAACAAGCCTGGACTTCAGCTCGCCCGAAACGATTTGCGCGTTGGGAACAGCAATTTGCTGCGCGACGCTGTCATCGGTATAAGAGATCAGCAGATCCGACAGTTCCATCTGCTCGGGAATTTTATAGAAAACGCTTTCCAGCACTTTCGCTGCGGCATCGGCCAGGTTGACACTTTTGCCGGAGGAAGTTGTGTTTTGGCCTCCGGGAGCAGGCTGATTGCGGAACAGGAAGTCATAATTCGCAAGGCTATCTTTTTTGACAAGGCTAAGGCTGCCATGGCGCAGTAAAAGTTCTTCGACCTTGATCTTCCGGCGGAGCAGCGGCCATAGGCGCACACTAACGGAAGTCTCCTTCAGCTCCAAGAGCTGATACCCCCCGGACGGCTTAACCCGAAGGTCTTTAATCTCCACGGTTTTCAGGCCGGAAAAACGCGCATCGCCAATACTCAGCTCTAGATTATACCGGTCTTTAGCCTGGCGCTTGGCACTTTCGATCAGGTTGTCAAGAATACCCTGTCTTTTCTGAAAAACAATAAGGCCGGCAACCAGGGTAAGCACAAGACATGACGCTGCCATATAGGCCACTATCCGGATAGTCCTCCCATCGAGCTTCCCTAACCAAGCTAAAATTTTTTCTTTAATCATTTTCCTGCGAGCATGCCGGGCACACCCCATATGCAAACCTACTAAAAATCCTTTTTGTATGAATTATGTCGAATTAATAAAGAAATACCGCTTTTCCCTGAAGGACGGACAGCTCCAGCATCGAAATGCTTACCTTTGCTTTCTATGGAACAGGGCGCTATTACACAGGAACACGTGCTGAAAGCACTGAGCTATGTTGAGGATCCGGATTTTAAAAAAGACCTGGTCACGCTTAACATGATCCGGGATCTGGAGGTTTCAGATCAGCTGATCCGCTTCAGCGTGGTACTGACGACTCCTGCTTGTCCGATGAAGGATCATATTGAGCATGCCTGCCGGAACGCAATCGCTCATTTTGTGAGCAAGGAGATTCCGGTGGATATTAATATGACAGCACAAGTTCGTGCAGCAGAGAACTTGCAGCAGCTCTCTGATATCAAACATATTATTCTGGTTTCTTCCGGAAAAGGCGGTGTTGGGAAAAGTACCGTAGCAGCGAACCTTGCTTTGGCCCTTGGCCAATCGGGTGCCCGAGTAGGTCTGCTGGATGCCGACATTTACGGCCCGTCACAACCCATCATGTTTGGCTTGCAGGGGGCAAAACCCAAAGCAAGTCAGCTGGAGGGTCGTACCTTGATTGAGCCGATCGAAAAATTCGGCATTAAAATGCTGTCCATTGGTTTTTTTACGGATCCGAATCAGCCGGTGCCCTGGAGAGGGCCTATGGTGAGTTCCGCCGTGAAACAGCTGTTCGCTGACGCACATTGGGGGGCATTGGATTACCTGGTCGTAGATTTGCCGCCGGGAACGGGCGACATTCACATTACCGTAGCACAGAACTATCCTATATCTGGCGCTGTGATCGTGACGACCCCCCAGCAAGTCGCTCTGGCCGACGCACAGAAAGGGATCGGGATGTTCAATATGGACGCAATAAAAATCCCGCTTCTAGGCGTAGTGGAAAATATGGCCTATTTTACACCTGCTGAGCTGCCGGAAAAAAAATATTATATTTTTGGCAAAGATGGCGTAAAGCAGCTGGCCGAGCTTTATGACGCTCCGTTTCTTGGGGAGATTCCGCTGGTCAAGAGCGTAAGCGACTCAGGGGATAACGGTTACCCGCTGGTACTCGATGAAGATAATCCGGTTGCGAAAGCCTTTGCAGACCTGGCTGGGAAAGTTGCCCAGCAGATTGTGCTGCGCAGAAATCAGGAACGGCTGGAAAACGCATAAGCTTTTTATTTACAAAGCTTTTTAGTATTTTTACATCTATTTTAAACACGATAAGCTATGAGTTTGTTAGAGAAAGTGGAGCAGGCATTGGATTCGTTACGGCCTTATCTTGAGGCAGATGGTGGCAATGTCTCTGTTGAAGAGATAACGGACGACAAGGTGGTTTACCTCCGGCTTATAGGATCTTGCGCGTCGTGTTCCATGAGTATTATGACCTTCAAGGCAGGGCTGGAACAGGCTATAAAAAAAGCTGTGCCGGAAATTGAGCGAGTAGAAGCACTCAATATTACGGATGCGAACGATCCTAACGCCACGATGCCCCAACGCGTGATTTAATTCCGTTCACCCCTGCTTTAACATTATTTAACGGCTGCTTATCGTCCGAATTAGCTAGCTTTACCGCTGATATGAAGTTTTTATGTCTTCTCTTCTGTTCTATAATCTCGCTCTTCTATGTGACTCGTTCGGAAGCGCAGGATGGTGGATTGGTACAGTTGAGCGGGATCATTCATAACGCCGACACCAATACCGTTGTGCCTTACGTTACGTTGAGCAACATGAGCCGGAAGGATCAGTATGTAAACGCAAATCACCAGGGCTTTTTTTCTATGGTTGTACGCTCAGGAGATACAATCAGAATGAGCGCAGTTGGTTATCATTCGAAATCTTTTGTCGTCCCACAGGCGGATGAGGGAAGCAGTCGTGCGGTTACCGTCAACCTGATGATGAACCAACAGGTAGTAGAACTTCCGGTAGTCACGCTTTATCCCTGGGCTAGTATTGACGAGTTTAATTATGCCTTCATGAACCTGGAGATTGCGGACGATGACTACCTGATTGCCAAAAGAAATCTGTCTTATGAATCTATTGCAGCCCTGGCTGACCAGGTGCCCCGGGATGCCGCGGAGATACAGAACATCAGCACCGTTAACCGGCACATCGGTCTAACCAACAAGGCCATCAATCAACGTTTCGCAAACCCGCTGTTCAGCCCCATAGCGTGGGGGAACTTTATCAATCAGATTACAAAAGGTAAAGAAAGCCGGAACAGGCGAAACGACTAAGATTCTTCCCAGGCTATAACTACTGGTTCCCGGTTAGGCAAACGATCCGCTTCATTGTGATTACCCATATAGAATAATCCCAGACAAGCTTCATTATCGTCAAGCTTGAGAAATTCATTAAGGCTGCGTATATCTCCCGGAGAACTCCAGTATCCACCAATTCCTTTCGCATTGGCAGCCAGCCATAGGTTTTGGATGGCGCAGGCAAGGGCAGCTGTTTCCTCCCATTCCGGAAGAAGCCCAGAGTAATGCACATTACAGGCTATAATCGCCCCGGAACGCAGAATTTTATCTCTTGTGACTTCCTTCTTTTTTTCCAGATATTGCTCGGGATTCGTGTTTTGTTCGTATAGCCTTGCCATTTCGTCAGCCAGACGGACCAACCCGTTTCCAATAAATACGGTAAAACGCCAGGGTTGTGTCCGTTTATGCGTTGGAGCCATGTTGGCGTATTCCAAGAGCTCAGCAACGACGCTCCTGTCGAGCGGTTTATCGATAAAACTAGGCGGAAAAATACTCCGCCTGGTTTTTATGTTGTTTAATACAATATCTTCCTTTGTCATTCAGCTTGTTGCACTTTTACTCCTGCAGTTGGTTGGAGAGAAATAAAGTCCGCCATCACATCCAGGCTTTCAGTTTCCACAAAATCGCTGGTGTTTCTCGGTATGGCTTCATCTTTACCCAACGGCTCAAGTCCCTGCAGTTTCCGCCTGGAGTTAGCCCTTTCGCGATTGATTTTATCCTGCTCATCCCGTTCTTTCCGAAGTTTGCTTTCTTCCAGTGGACGCGACGTTTCGGTCTCTCGTTTCTTCAATAGAGCGATATCTTCCAGCATGTATTTATATTCAGGAGATTTCTCCATCCGGGACTCATGCCTGGATTCAAGTTGAGACCGTAGGCTAGAAAGGTCCGCAAAGGGCTTATAATTCGATGATGCAATCTGATCCCATGGTAAGGCAGCTTCTTCAGAGCTTTCGCCGAATTTATCTGCAGGATAAACCATCGGGAATTCAATATCAGGTGTTACCCCCTTGTGTTGAGTACTGCTGCCGTTGATCCGGTAGAACTTAAATGTGGTGAAATTGATCTGACCAAACTGCGGAGCTCCCTGTGGAGTGGAGCTGCCTCCGCCCCCCGCACTTTGCGCATCGTCTCCTGTATCTCTTGCTTTCAGGAGCAAGCGGTCGGCACGACTGATGAACTGATCCATGGTAACCGCGCTCTGCACCGTCCCTTTTCCATAACTCTGCGTTCCGATAATGACGCCACGACCGTAATCCTGAATCGCCGCAGCGAAAATTTCTGATGCAGAGGCGCTGAAGCGGTCGATCATAACCCCGAGAGGACCTTCCCAGGAAATGCCCGGATCCTCATCGTTATTGACTTCGGTACGCCCTCTGGAATCCCTGACCTGAACCACAGGGCCAGAGTTAATGAACAAACCGGTGAGTTCCACCGCTTCAATCAGCGAACCTCCGCCGTTACCACGCAGGTCCATCAAAATACCATCGACGTTTTCGGTCTTCAACGTGTCAATGATTCGGCGCACATCCCGTGTGGTGCTCTTGTAATCCGGGTTGCCTTCCTGCATTTCTTTGAAGTTCAGGTAGAATCCCGGCACTTTGATAACACCAATTTTATAAGCCTTCCCATCCTCGCCTTTAACTTCTTTGACTTCTTTTTTAGCGGATTGCTCCTCGTCTACAATTTTGTCTCGTACTAATGAAACGATTCGCGGAGTAGCGGTTACATCCTGCCCCGCTGGAATAACTTTAAGCCGCACAACCGTGCCCTTGGGGCCCTTAATTTTGGAAACAACACTTTGCAGCCGCTGTCCGACCACATCCTGGAACTCACCATCCTTACCCTGGGCTACTGCAGTAATCCGATCGTCCGGATTCAGGCTTTTATCCCGGAAGGCAGGGCCACCGGGTACGACTTTGATTACCTTGACCAGATCATTCTCCAGCATCAACTGCGCGCCGATTCCCTCGAAAGAACGCGACATGCTTTCGTTGAAGGCCTGCGCACCTTCCGGTGTGAAGTAATTGGTGTGCGGATCAATAGCGCTGGTGAATGAATTGGCCATCACGTCAAAAGCATCGTAATTATTAGCCTTACTCTCGAAGTTCAAAAGATTTTCATAACGCTCTTTCAGGGTCTTTTTATTTTTAGCATCATCTTCGTCCTTTCCGGAGCTACTGAGTTTCAGGCTTAACAAATCGTACTTCACCCTTTTTGTCCAAGCCTCATCGGCCTCTTTTTCATTCGCAAAATAGGGAAGGTCTTCCCGGTCATAGGTAAAGACTTCATCCTTACTAAAGTCGAAAGAGCTGTCCACTTGCTTAGCCGCATATTCCAGTCGCTCTTTTGAACGCTGGCTATAAATATTGTAAATGTGGAACATGGAGCTAAGATCCCCGTTCTGAAGATCCGACAGCAAGGTTTTCCGGTACGGTTCAAAACTATCGATATCGCTCTGATAAAAATAGTTCTTTCCACGATCCAGATTCTTCAGATAGCGGTCAAATACCACGGAAGACAACGAATCATTAAAGGGTACGCGTTTATAGTGTGCCTTTTCCAGTAAGGCGGCTAAATCTTTCACGATAATTTCCTGTTTGGCATCCGGCTTCAGCCCGGCCTTGCCATCCTCATCCAGGTTGACCCTTGGTGTAGCTCCACAGGCCACCGCCGAAATCAGAAATAGTGCCAAATAAACCTTCTTCAACATCTCTTGGAATATTTTAAAATCCATTATAATTTAATAGCTATAGCCTTAACGTATTCACAGCCTATAAAGTTATCAAAAACAATTATTTCTTTACGATTATCTCAGAATAAGTGCGCGTAGGCGGGAGCCGATCCGGAAGGATAACGAATTAGCGCTTTCACTTCATTGTACTGTTGAATGGTTGCAGCTGCATCTTCATAAGCACCTGTTACGTAATAGAGGTCGCCCAAACCATCCAGTATCCGTAGCTGCAGTATAGGGTTTTTTATGGCTTCAGCATAAGCGGCAGCCGCTTTATAGTCTGCAATGGCAAGGTCGTACTCTTCGATCTCAGCCTTTACCTTCGCCAGGGCATAGAGGCTGTAGGCCATTCCGCTTTGCGCTCTTCCGAGAGCGGCAACTTCAATGGCCTGAAGGTAAAACCACCGGCTTTGAGTATATTTCTCCTGCTGCCTGTAAATGGAGGCCAGCTGATTATAGGCTTCGACCCGACCGTCGTAGTCTTTAGCCCGTTTGTACAAAGGCAAAACTTTTTTAATAATATCCGTCTGAGCCTCCGCAAACTGTTTTCTGGACGCTTTCAGCATCGCCAATTCTGCCATAGCCGAAGCCTGCCGACTGAGATCCCGGGTGACCAGGGCAGATTTTAACATTTCCCGAAGATAGCCTTCTTCTGCAGCCAGCTTTCCCTGATAACGAGAAAGTCTCGCCATGTTCAAGAGTAGCTTCTGACTGGAAGGCCGGTCATTAAGTCGCTCCTTTACGCCAAGGGCTGCGGCGAACTGCTCCATCGCTCTGGAATAGTCCCGCAACTGCGCGTAATACAAGCCTAGCTGGGCCTGAAAGTTAGAGCTCAGTTCGCTATTCTCAATATTCTCATAAAAACGGATTGAAGCGATTAGGTTCTTCTCAGCATCGGGCTTTCCGTCCAGTCCCTGAAAGTAAAACGCATAAGAGGCCGGAATAGGCGTTGGATTTCCAAAAGTCTGCATCTCTCGCAACAGCTCATTTTCCCGGATAAGCCGGTTTATGGAATCTGCCTGCTTATACTTCTCAACATACAGGTCCCTGATTTGCTGTTTCCGCGTCTTTTTCGGAGGGAGATGATAGGGGACCGGGCCGATCCCATGGAAAGCTTCGCGGCGAAGTAAGACGCTATCCACCTTATCTTCTTCAAAGACTTTGCTAAAGATCGGTTCCTGGGCGTAAACCAACGAACCGGTAACCAGAAAAACCAATGTCAGTATCCAGCTCTTCCCTGCCGGAAATAGCTCTGATCGTTTGAAGCGATTTAGTTGACGCACACCATACTCCTTTATACAAACTTAGTGAAAGTTAAGCATATGCTACATAATTTAGTTAAATTTGTATTCGTTATGCTGCATAAAAAACCGCTTGCGGAACGTATGAGGCCGGTTACTCTTGAAGACTACGTAGGCCAAAAGCATTTAATCGGAGAGGGTGCGGTTATCCGTTCAGCACTTGAAAAAGGCCATCTGCCGTCAATGATTTTATGGGGGCCCCCAGGTGTAGGAAAAACAACCCTGGCGCATATCTTTTCTAAAAGTCTGGACCGCCCGTTTTTCAATCTCAGTGCGATCAACGCCGGTGTGAAAGACATTCGGGAAGTGATTGAGCGCGCAGAGGCGATGAGCAAAACCCGAAGTGCTCAGCCCATGCTGTTCATTGATGAGATTCACCGATTTTCCAAATCCCAGCAAGATTCACTACTGGGCGCTGTCGAAAGAGGCCTGGTAACCCTGATCGGCGCTACTACAGAAAATCCCTCTTTTGAGGTTATTCCGGCTTTATTATCCCGATGCCAGGTGTATGTTCTTAAGCCGCTAACCGAAGAGGAGCTGATTCATCTTGTTCAGCAAGCCGTTATCCACGACGAAGAGCTCGGCAAAAAAGCACTTCGGATCGAGGAATATGACGCGCTTCTCCGATTGTCAGGGGGCGATGCGCGCCGATTGCTGAATGTGCTGGAGCTGTTAATCGACGCGTTGCCCAAAGAAGACAGCCCGATTACCAATCGTTTCGTCCTTGATCAGGTTCAGCAGAATATGGCGCTTTATGACAAAACCGGCGAACAGCATTACGATATCATCTCTGCGTTTATCAAGTCGGTTCGCGGAAGCGACCCGAATGCGGCTGTGTATTGGCTTGCCAGGATGATCGAAGGAGGGGAGGATCCGCTGTTCATTGCGCGGAGGCTTCTGATCCTCGCCTCGGAAGACATTGGCAATGCGAATCCCAACGCACTTCTCCTGGCCAACAATTGCTTTCAGGCCGTACACGTCATCGGCTGGCCGGAATCCCGGATTATCTTGTCCCAGGCGGTTACCTATATGGCCAGTTCTCCGAAGAGTAACGCAGCATACCAGGCCATCAATAAAGCACAGTCACTCGTTAAAAAAACGGGTGATCTTTCCGTTCCTCTTCATTTACGCAACGCGCCTACCAAACTCATGAAAAATATGGATTATGGCAAGAATTACCAATATGCACACGATTATGAAGGGAACTTTGTGGAACAGGAATTTTTGCCGGAGACCCTTAGTGGAGAGAAATTATATAATCCGGGCACCAATCAGTCCGAACAAAAACTGCGTGATTACCTGAAGAGTCGCTGGAAAGATAAGTATTCGTATTAAAAGTAGGGAAGTCGTGGTTGACCGGCTTATAAAACGCCCAGTTCTTCGCAAGCCTTTTCAGCAGCCAGTTTCTCTGCATTTTTTTTATTGTAATCTCTTCCGACGCCTTTGACATCCCCATCGATAACCGCCCCTATCGTAAACAATCTTACGCTTTCGCCTTCTCCGTTTTCAATAGGCTCGAAAACCACTTCTTTGCCAAGCGATTGACACCATTCGATCAGGCGACTCTTGAAATTCGTTTCTGTTTGTTCCAGCAGCGGGATATCCACATGCGGTTTAATGATCTGATGCAAAAGAAAAAGCTGTGTATGACGATAACCGCGATCCAAGTACACGGCACCTACCAGCGCCTCAAACGCGTCGCCTATAAGCGAGCTCGACTTATTTGGAAAATTGATCATTTTGGCATCATACTGAATGAGTTCATTCAGACCAAGTTTTCTTCCAAGTTGATTCAGGTTAGCCCGGCTGACGATTTTCGAGCGCATTTCTGTCAGAAAGCCTTCATCCCGATAAGGATACATTTTGAAAAGCAGTTCTGCAACGACAGCCCCCAGTATTGCATCACCCAGAAACTCCAATCGTTCGTTACTGTTTTTAGCCCCGTGTCTGATGGGTACAGCCACCGATTTATGCCGGAAGGCCATTTCATACAAGCGTATATTCCCAGGGGTAAAACCGAGCAGATTGGTTAGTGCTCTGAAAAAGCCGCGTTTTCTGGAGAAGTAAAGCTTATAAATGCTAAATAAGGACATGGTCGCCTTTATACATTTGATGTGCTAGATCAGAATAAGAGAGGAGATCACAAAAAAAGGATTGAGAGAGCCCAATCCTTATTCCTCATATCGCTTAAATACGACCGAAGCATTATGTCCTCCAAAACCGAAGGTATTACTCATCGCTACACGGACGTCTTTTTCTTGGGGAGCGTTGAATGTGAAGTTCAACCCGGAATCCAAGTTAGGGTCGTCCGTAAAGTGATTAATGGTCGGTGGTACCATACCATTTTTTATAGCTAATATAGAAGCTATAGACTCAACAGCACCTGCAGCTCCAAGCAAGTGTCCGGTCATCGACTTGGTAGAGCTAATGTTTAGTTCGTAAGCATGCTGGCCAAAAAGATCCAGAATTGCTTTGGATTCGCTGATGTCACCCAGCGGCGTCGAAGTTCCATGAACGTTGATGTAATCAATGTCATCGACGCTAAGTCCGGCATCCCGTAAAGCGTTCGTCATTACCAGACGAGCCCCCAGGCCGTCCGGATGCGGAGCGGTAATGTGATGTGCATCAGCACTCATCCCTCCGCCCACAATTTCGGCGTAAATTTTAGCACCACGTGCTTTTGCATGCTCAAGGCTTTCAAGAATAATCGTACCGGCACCTTCTCCGGCAACAAACCCGTCCCGGTCCAGATCAAAAGGCCTGGAAGCCGTAGCCGGATCATCGTTTCGGGTGGACAGCGCGTGCATGGCATTGAATCCGCCAATTCCCGCCTCATTAATGATCGCTTCCGAACCCCCGCTGATTATGACGTCCGCATATCCTGTACGGATATATTGAAGTGAGTCAATCAAAGCGTTAGTAGAAGAGGCGCAGGCGGAAACGGTTGAGAAGTTTGGCCCGTGCAAGCCGTAACGCATTGAGATGTGCCCCGGTGCAATATCCAGGATCATCTTTGGAATGAAGAACGGATTGTAACGGGGTGTTCCGTCACCCAAAGCAAAATTAGACACCTCATCCAAGAATGTTTTTAAGCCGCCGATACCAGAACCCCAGATGACACCGATCCTGTTCGTGTCCAGCGTATCAAAACTCAGCTCCGCGTCCTTAATGGCTTCATCAGTAGCCGCTAAGGCATAATGTACAAATGGGTCGACTTTCCGAGCTTCTTTCCGATCCATGAAATTGGTAGGATCGAAACCCTTCACTTCGCAAGCGAAGCGCGTTTTAAACTTGCTTGCGTCAAACCTGGTAATAGGAGCAGCTCCGCTTACTCCATTGGTCAACCCATCCCAAAATTCGGGAACAGTATTGCCAATCGGAGTAAGCGCACCTAACCCTGTTACAACTACTCTTTTAAGCTCCATTTATTTCGTTCGGCCTAATTAATCTAGTTAGTTAACGTTCTTTTCCAAGTAAGCAATAGCCTGTCCTACAGTGCTAATGGTTTCTGCTTGATCATCAGGAATAGCTACGTTGAACTCCTTTTCAAATTCCATGATCAGCTCTACAGTGTCCAAAGAATCTGCACCTAAATCATTGGTGAAGGAAGCCTCTGGTGTTACTTCGTTTTCGTCAACACCTAATTTCTCAACGATAATTGCTTTTACTCTTGAAGCGATATCAGACATGATTTTGTGGTTTAATGTTTAATAAATCTGTGCAAAGAAAAATAAAATTCAGCAAAATTCAAACCTTTTTGAGTTTTACAGCCAAATAGCAGGCATTCAGGAGGTATCGCTTATCGTACGCATAAAACTCTTTTTATTTATATCTGTGCAAACTTAAACAAGTTGGGCGTTAGCTTTGTTTTACAAAGTATGTGGTGCTCTGAAAGCGCCGTTAAAGCAAATTGCATATAAAAAGCATTTTACATAAGTTTGCAGAAAAATAACTGGGACAGCTTGAATAGGTTAACGCTAAAATACGAGCTTGACATCGACTTTAACCTGGTGGCTATTACCTCCGCTCTGAAAGATTACCGTCTCTGTTTTTTTATTAATCAGGCTACCGGAATGGACCTGAAAAAGATGGACGACTATGAACTTCCTAACGGAAAAGGAGGGGGGCTTTATTTTAGCCGGTATTGTTTTCAGTGCGAGGATGAAGAAACCGGTTATTACTTATTCGGGAACCGAGGCCTGGAAGGCGGTATGCTGATTCCCGAAATGAAAGGAACGGACTTCTTTTTTTTAGCAAAACAACTTATTGACGAAGATCAGTTCGATTACTACGTGAAGCAGATCAACCAACTGGACGAAGTGCTGGTTGCTAAAACAATTGAACCTGCGAAGTTGAAATCGGTTGAGAATCTGGTTTTCTGATGTGTCTAAACAAGACAGAGCTTTATTAAACGACGTAGATATAAACTAGTACAAATGGAAAAAGTTCAGAAGCGAACTAAGATTGTGGCAACTTTGGGGCCTGCATCTGCAGATAAGGATGTATTGACAAGCCTGATCGAAAAAGGTGTGGACGTATGCCGGTTAAATTTTTCGCACGGTAGTCAGGAGGACCACCTGAAAGTTATAAACACGATAAAAGAAATTAACGAGGAACATAACTTAAATGTCGGATTCCTGGCCGACCTTCAGGGCCATAATATCCGCTTCGTTATGATTAATGAGGTTGGAGCCATTTTATTGAATGGTAAACGACTGAAGATCACCACACAAGAACTTATCGGAAACGAAGACGAGATCTACATTACCTATCCGGAATTTCCAAAAGACGTAACTAAGGATGAGATCATTTTGCTGGATGACGGCAAGATTCAGTTAAGAGTAATCGATACTAATCTGGAAGATACCGTGTTTTGCGAAGTGGTACACGGTGGTGTACTGACGTCAAGAAAAGGGGTGAACCTGCCAAATACCAAGGTGTCCATCCCAAGTCTTACGGAAGAAGATATCGACAACTTGCACTTTGTTTTGAACTACGATGTGGATTGGATCGGTATGTCTTTCGTACGGAAGGCGGAAGATATTTTACAATGCCAGAAGATCATCGCGGAAATGGGTAAGACTGCAAGAATTATCGCTAAAATTGAAAAGCCTGAGGCTATCGAAAACATCGACGCCATCATTGAAGCGACCGACGGTGTGATGGTTGCTCGTGGTGATCTGGGTGTTGAGATCCCGATGGAGCAAGTGCCGGTTTTGCAAAAAGTTATCGTACAGAAGTGTCGTGATGCCGCAAAGCCGGTGATCATTGCCACCCAGATGCTGGAAAGTATGATCACGACGCCGCGGCCTACACGGGCTGAGGTCAACGACGTAGCCAATTCGGTGCTTGATGGCGCGGATGCAGTTATGCTGAGCGGAGAAACTTCGGTTGGGGAGTTCCCCGAAATCGTTATCGAGACAATGACAAAGATTGTCAAAAACATAGAAGGTACTTCTTACCCCTATTTTTCAGAACGTAGAGACGGTCATCAATCGGGCAATTTTATCCCGGATTCTATATGCCGTTCCTCTGTCTATCTTGCACAACGGGTGAAGGCCAAAGCGATAGTAGCTATGACGTCTTCGGGATATACTGCTTTTCAGATCTCAAGTCATCGACCGAATGCTGATATCCACATCTTTACAAGCAATCGCGCACTGCTCAATAAATTAAGTTTACTTTGGGGAGTCAAAGGGTTCTTCTATGACCTGGAAGAAAGTACAGATGCTTCCATTTCAGATGTTAATGCACGTCTGGTTGGCGACAAGTTCCTTGCGCCAGGTGACCTTGTTGTGAACACGGCATCCATTCCGATCAGCAGCAAAGGTAAGACTAACATGATCAAGGTTACAGAAATTTAATACCAGCTTCGCTGTAATAACGTTTTAACAGTTTAATGGCTCCGTAATGAGTCCGCCTTTTACTCGAAAAAAGACGGACTCATTACGGACTCACTACGGAGACACTACGGACTCACCCCCTATTTGGTGTAGCATTAGTCTGACGTTGACAGGCATTTATTTAAAGCGTCTCCAGGATTTTTTCAAAGGCCATACCACGGGAAGCTTTGAGGAGAATTAATTTGTCTTCGAAATGGTTGTCTTGAATGACTGATATGGCCTCTTGAATACCTGCGAAGAATAAAGCATCCATGTCTGCATGTCTATGCTTCGAAAATTCCTGTCCGACATAGATAACCTGCTCGAAATGGTAGTCTCTCACGGCATGGATGATTTTGAGATGCTCTGCCTCTGCTTCTTCTCCCAGCTCGAACATATCTCCCAGGATCGCCATCTTATGGTGGCCGGGCATCTGCGAGAGATTATTAAGTGCAACTTCCATACTGCTTGCGTTCGCGTTGTAAAAATCACAGATCACCGTGTTTCCCCTTTCTGTTTGAGTAATCTGCGAGCGGTTGTTCCGGGGTTGGTAAGTAGCAATCCCCGCGTTTATCTCATCAGCAGATAGGCCGAAATGTAACGCGACCCTTATCGCAGCAAGGATGTTCTCAAGATTATAAGCACCGGTAAGCCGGCTCGAGGCAAGGTAGGTTTCCGTGGGTGTATGCCACGCTATCTTGAGGTAGGGGAAATTTTCAATCACTTCTCCCCATAGCTCCCCGTTCGCCCCGGCACCGTAGTAAGCTACTTCCGTCAACCCATGGCGGGAGGCCATGTCGGCCAGGAACGGGTTATCTCTTTGTATGAAGGTTAAGCCTCTTCCTGCCCCCAGCCAGCCATAAAGTTCGCCTTTAGCCTGCATCACCCCTTCGAAACTTCCGAACCCCTCCAGGTGGGCGCGACCGACGTTGGTGATCAGCCCGAAGTCCGGCTGGGCAATTCCGCAGAGGAAACCGATCTCCCCAACATGATTGGCTCCCATCTCGATTACTGCTATTTGTGTCTTGGGTGTGATCTGCAGGACGCTGACCGGAACGCCGATGTGGTTATTCAGGTTGCCCTCGGTTGCAAAGACGTTGAATTTCTGTTTTAAAACTTGTTGAAGCAGCTCCTTAGTGGTGGTTTTTCCATTCGATCCGGTAATACCGATCACCGGAATCTGCAACTGGCTACGGTGATGCCGCGCAAGCTCCTGAAGACTTTGAAGTACGTTATCAACCAGAATAATACGGTCATTCAGGGCGAACTGCGCGTCGTCCACTACGGCATACGCGGCCCCAGCCGCCAGGGCAGCCTCCGCGAAACGATTGCCATCAAAATTAGCCCCCTTCAGGGCGAAAAAAAGGCATCCTTCTTCAATCTTCCTCGTGTCTGTACAGATACGCGGATATTTCCGGAAAAGAGTATAAAGCGTCGACATCTGCTAACGAAGGTACAGAGTATTTTCAGCTTTGCCTAATCGTCCGTATCCCCACTGGATTCACCTTCAGGCTGTGCGTCATCCACGTCGTCGTCCTTGTCTTTTTTCTTTTGAAGTTCCAGGCAGCGCAGGCCATATTCGGTCATTACCCATTCGCTCATTTCGGGAACGGCCTCTTCCGGATAGCTTTCACGACACTCCCACACGGGCAGGTCACGGATAAAGCGGTCTGCATCTCGACTGATGAAAACCCTCGCTCCGAGCGGGATATAAAGTTTGATACGGACGTCCTGCTCCCGGAATGACTCACCTTCGGGCAGTAACAAACGGGTGTCAAACACCAGACGGCTGCTGTCCCGCTGGATGTTATAGGTGGTGTTTTCGGCATGTCGGACGGCCTCTTCGAAAGAAGCCCCTTTAGCCCGGTATTCCTCCACTATGCGAGGCCCCATTGTCGAGTCCGCTTTCTCGATGTACAAGGCGGCCGTATGCCTGATCCCCTGATGGGCACGCCTTCTGGTGTAACGACTTGAGCGGCCTCTAGCATCCGGCCCTGTACGGCGAACCTCATTAACATCGTGCATGTTCAGGTAATAGACCGGGTAATTTTCCAATGGCTCTTCTTCAACGACAGTAGCTTCTTCAGAAAAGTTACCGGCCACATCAGCGGTAAAATAAGCGACACTTCCCAGCGCTATCAGCCAGATGATCAGCATACTGAGCCCCAGATAATTCCCAATAATCCGACGGTTTGAAAGCATTCGGATCAACAGGGCGATCAAAGCGACGATGGGGAGGGCCATGACCAAAAAACCCGCGATCAGTGCGCCACGTACAGACTCGGCCGGAAGCAGGTTTGTAAGCTCCTCCATGCCTGGCCAGGAGAAACGATCTATGGAAAACGCCATGCCGACGAATACTACGGCGCAACTTGCTAGACCAATACACAGGCCGGCAATGATCAGGATGGCGACTACTTTGAGACCGATCACGATAATATTTCCCAGGACGGATACAAGGTTTTCCAGGGCGTCGTTTCTTTTATTTAGGCCGGGGTCAACGCCTTCCCCGGCCGCGGTAAAATTTCGGCGCACACCCTCCATTTCCTCATCAAAATTCCGCTTAAAGTTATGAAGATTCGGCATTTCCCCTTTCATGGCCATCCGGTCTGCCCGGGTGCGGGCAAGCGGAACAATGATCCACATGATAACGTAAAGCAATAATCCCGTTCCCGCAAATATGAATAGCAACACCATAGCCAGGCGGATCCAGCGGACGTCGATATCCAGGTAATATCCCAGGCCCGAGCATACTCCTCCGAAAACTTTATCGTCCGGATCGCGGAAAAGCTTTCGGGTGGTGGTATGATAATTTTCCGGATCAATGCGCTCTTCATCATAAGATGCGGATGGATCCGGTGTTTCAAAGTCGTTCACACTCCCCATTTGTGCACAAACTTCCTGCACATCGGTGAGACCGATCACTTCCTTTTTTCCCGGCTCCAGACGTTCATTGAACATCTCTGCAATGCGGTTTTCAATATCAGATACAATTTCCTGGCTGTCCGCCGTATACGCAAAATGCTTTTTAACGTCGATCATATACGATCGCAATACGTCGTACGCGTCTTCTTCTATATGGAAGACGAGCCCGTTGATGTTTATTATAATCGTTTTATTCATAACTGTATTTATTCTTCTGGTGATCTATCAAGATTTTTGTCCTCCGTAGCCATTTCAACTGCGAAAGAAAGCTCAGACCAGGTCTGATCAAGGGCTTTCAGAACTTCCTGGCCTGCAGCTGTGATCTCGTAATATTTCCTGGGCGGACCGGAACTCGACTCTTTCCATATATAAGTCAGCAGCTGGTTTTTTTTGAGCCGTGTCAATAATGGATACAGCGTCCCCTCTACCACTAACAGGCGAGCCTCTTTCAACTCCGTGAGGATGTCGGAGGCGTAAATCTCTCCGCGGGCAATGATCGAAAGGATACAATACTCCAGTATGCCTTTTCTCATTTGGGTTTGCGTATTTTCAACTATCATAATACAAAGATATATGTTTTACTTAGTATTATGCAATACAAAGTAGCTTGTTTTGTATTTTTTTTTGTTTCAGGTTTTCGATGATATGTCTTGTCTGATAATCAGGCCAACTTTTCACTTGCTATTTAAATAATCTAATAATACTTTTACAGCATCATCAAACTGACCATGGATATAGAAAAAAGACTTCTTCGTGCATTTACTTCTGAATACAACGCTGATCCACTTATTGTTAAATCTCCGGGCCGGGTTAATTTAATTGGTGAACACACAGACTACAACAATGGCCTGGTCCTGCCGGCGGCTATTGATAAATATATTTATCTGGCATTATCTAAAAACGATTCGGGACAGGTCCGCATTTATTCGCTTGATCAAAACGACCGTTATACAGGTAGTATTCAATCCTTTACACGCTCAGAAAAGCTGTGGCCGGATTATCTGTTAGGTGTTATCGAACAGTTACAACTCAACAATTATCGTTTCGGAGGGGTTGACATTGCTTTTACAGGAGATATTCCCCAAGGTGCGGGTTTATCGTCTTCAGCTGCGCTGGAGTGCGCTACGGCGTTTGGCATCAGTAAATTATTCAATCTTGGCGTTGAATCGCTGGACATCGCACTAATGGCCCAGGCTGCGGAAAATCAATTCGTAGGGGTAAACTGTGGCTTGATGGACCAGTTTGCCAGTGTTTTCGGTAAAGAGCAGCACCTGATCAAGCTCGATTGCTCAGACTATTCATACGAATACGTTCCATTTAGGGAAAAAGGCATAAAAATTCTGTTGCTGGATACGCGCGTTAAACACTCGCTGGCTTCTTCTGCTTATAACGAAAGAAGACAACAATGCGAAGAAGGTGTTGCCCTGGTTAGAAAGCATGTTCCGGAGGTTAGCAGCCTGCGGGATATTTCTGAAGAACAGCTTAAGAAATTCGTCCTTATTCGGGACGAGCTGTTGTACAAAAGATGCCATTATGTCGTTTCAGAGATTGCTCGGGTAGAAGCGGCTGCAGTCGACCTGAAGAATGGTGATCTGGGAGCGTTCGGTAAGAAAATGTACGAAACGCATAAAGGCCTGCAGTACGATTACGAGGTCAGCTGTCCTGAGCTGGACCTGTTGACGGCTTCAGCACAGAAGGTTCCGTCTGTCTTTGGAGCACGCATGATGGGGGGCGGTTTTGGTGGCTGCACCATTAATATTCTACCGGAGGAACGAGTGGAGCAGGCTATCGAATTGATCTCGGGCGATTATGAAAAGGTATTTGGCCTGGCGCCCCACGCCTATGTTGCGCAGATAACTTCAGGAACAAGCATTGTACCGATGGCATTTCAAGACTAAAAAATGGCGCTTTTAGAAAAAGAGAATTTTCAGGCGGAACTTGATGGGGAAACGGTGGAGCTCTACCCGCTTTCCAATACCTTCGGCGATCAGCTGTTTCTTACTAACTACGGTGCACGGGTCGTTTCCTGGACCACCGGAAGAGGACCGGCTTCAAACGATGTGGTGCTGGGTTTTCCTGAGCTTAGGCGTTATCTGGAAGACGACTCGTACCAGGGTGCCATCGTTGGCCGTGTAGCTAACCGCATCGCAAAAGCCCGTTTTGAATTTCAGGGACAGTCGTATGAGCTTTCTCCAAATAATGGGAAGCATCTCCTCCATGGTGGAGCTGATGGTTTAAGCACAAAAGTCTGGAAGCTCGCTTCCATCGGACAAGACTCCGTTACTTTCTTTTACCGCTCGCCGGACGGAGAGGGTGGTTTTCCGGGGAATGTTTCCGTCTGGGTAACGTATAGTATTGAGGAACCTGGGTCATTAAAGATTTCCTACAAAGCGACAAGCGATCAGGATACCCCGCTGAACCTGACCAGTCATATGTATTTCAACCTGGACGGTGAAGGGAGCGGAGATGTGCTGGGGCATAGAGCTCAGCTTTTTGCGACGCGATACCTTCCCACCGATGCCGAGCAAATCCCTACGGGCGAGCTTGCTCCCGTGGGAGGTAGTCCTTTTGACTTAAATGAGCCGGCACAGATCGGAACGGTTTACGGGCAATCGCATGCACAGCTTGATATTGCCGGTGGATTCGACCACTGCTTCCTGATCGATGAAAAACTTGCTTCCGATCAGCCTTTTGCCGTCATGGAGGGGGCCGGGCAAAAGGTCCGCCTCCAGGTGTACACGACGGAACCGGCATTTCAGTTTTACACCGGAAACGCTATTGAACAGACTGCTCCTGGCAAAAGTGGGACCGCTTACCGCAGATTTAGCGGTTTCTGCATCGAAACCGGGGGGCTTCCAGATAGTCTGAATCATAAAAACTTTCCCTCCTCCATAATCCGTGCAGGAGAGGAATTTCATTCTCATACAACCTATACACTCACTCAAATCGATTAATCAACTAAATTCATGAAAGCTCTACAACAAGCGGACTATATTGTATTTATCGGGTATTTCCTGATCGTCGCCATTTACGGTTATTGGGTTTATCAGCGTAAACGTTCTATTACAGCAGATTCAAAAGATTATTTTCTTGCGGAAGGTTCTCTGACCTGGTGGGCTATCGGCGCTTCGCTCATCGCCTCCAATATCTCCGCCGAACAGTTCATCGGTATGAGCGGCTCTGGCTTTCAGATGGGGCTGGCTATTGCGGCTTATGAATGGATGGCGGCTATAACGTTGATCATCGTCGGGATCTTCTTCATTCCGGTATACCTTAAAAATAAGATTTACACCATGCCGCAATTCCTGAGTCAGCGGTATAATGGCACGGTGAGTATTGTCATGGCGGTGTTCTGGCTTCTGCTCTATGTGGTAGTAAACCTGACTTCCATTCTGTATCTCGGTGCGCTGGCAATATCCAGTATCTCAGGTATTAATTTTACGGTGTGTATCTACGCACTGGCTATATTCGCTATCGTGATTACCCTCGGCGGCATGAAAGTGATTGGGTTTACGGATGTAATCCAGGTCTTTTTCCTGATCCTCGGCGGACTGGCGACCACCTATATTGCGCTAAACCTCGTTTCCGAGCACTTTGGCGCTACCGGAGCCCTAAGCGGTTTATCTATGATGTACGATAAGGCTCCGGATCATTTCCAAATGATTTTCAGTAAAGACAACGAAAATTACCTCGACCTTCCGGGGCTTTCGGTTCTGATCGGGGGCTTGTGGATTGTGAACCTTAACTACTGGGGCTGTAACCAGTACATTACACAACGAGCGCTGGGAGCGGATCTGAAAACTGCCAGAGGGGGGCTACTTTTTGCGGCGGGACTGAAAATGCTGATGCCGGTGATTGTTGTATTACCAGGTATCGCGGCCTATATCTTGTATCGCGAGGGTTACTTTGCAGAGGAGATGATGCAGGACGGAGATGTAAATCCGGATCACGCTTATCCGGTTTTGCTTAACTTACTGCCTACCGGGCTGAAGGGGCTTTCGTTCGCGGCGCTTACCGCTGCCGTTGTCGCCTCCCTCGCGGGAAAAGCGAATAGTATCGCGACAATCTTTTCGCTGGATGTCTACAAAAAAATATTCAACAAAGAGGCTTCGGAAGCCCGGCTGGTCAACGTAGGAAAACTGACTATTATCGTTTCCATGCTGCTGGCTATCCTGATTTCCCCTTACCTGGGTATCGATAAAAAAGGAGGCTTTCAGTATATTCAGGAGTATACAGGCTTTGTATCGCCAGGTATTTTTGCGATGTTCATTTTAGGTTTTTTCTGGAAAAAGACGACCTCTTCCGCGGCAATGTTCGCCACCATTGGCGGCTTTCTATTATCCGTTCTTTTCAAGGTGCTCCCGACTTTTGTTGACCTTTCCTTCCTGTATCCGACCGGCTTTGCCGTGCCGAATGCGGAGGGTATATACGAAATTCCTTTCCTTGATCGTATGGCTTTTGTCTTTGTGATCTGTATTGCCTCAATGGTTGCGATCAGCTTATGGGAAAATAAGAGGGGGGTAGTGCCGAAAGGTCTTGAGGTTGACACGAAGATGTTCCGGGTACATCCTGGCTTTGCTGTTGGTTCTTTGCTGGTTTTCGGGTTGGTAGCAGCGCTGTATACCCTGTTCTGGTAAAGGAACAGGGACCTAACGGCGCCGAAAAGATCCGGGATATCTGTACTCCCGGATCAACGGATCGAGCAGGTACAGCAAACCGTTCGTACGGATTTCAAACATGGTTGCCATAAGCATCCCCAGTTTCCCTTTCGGGAATCCTTTGGTCTGATACCAGCTCAGGTAATGTTCCGGGAGCTGGCGCAGCAAGACACCTTTGTAACGACCGAAAGGCATGGTAGCCGTTACCAGCTCCCTGAGTACGGTTTGATCTCCTGTTGTCATAGCAATGCTTTTAACAGGCTAATAGCTTCCTCCAGATTCTGGATGCGGTCAAAGGCCAGACGAAGAGACCCTTTTACTTCTTTTAGGTTGCATACGGAGGGATTTTCCTTTACAAATTGCAAAACTTTACCAAAGCGGTCGCTCTCATAGTAAGGTGATTGCTGGTTCTGAACGAAATAGCCTCTCAGGACATTCTTCTTGAAGGAAATTTTCTCAAAACCGATTTCTTTGCCATACCATTGCAACCGAAGCGTACCCATCAGCTCTCGCACGGGGCCGGGCACCGGACCGAAGCGGTCGGCCAGCTCCTGTTCGAAATGAGCGATCTCTTCTTCATTCTTTAGGGCAGAAAGCTGGTTATACAGGTTATACCGTTCGCTGGTGTTGGTCACGTAATGATCCGGTATGTACACTTCCAAGTCAGTATCAACCTGCGTAAATTGCACAAAACTGCGTGTTCTTTCCTCCGGAAAGAGGCCGGCAAATTCTTCCTCCTTTAATTCGTGAATGGCTTCGTCCAGGATCTTATGGTACATTTCAAAACCTATCTCTGCGATGAACCCACTTTGTTCCGCTCCTAAAAGGTTACCGCTTCCCCGGATGTCAAGATCGCGCATGGCAACATTGAAGCCACTGCCTAGATCGCTGAATTCTTCGATGGCACTGAGTCGTTTCCTTGCTTCGTACGTTAAGGTAGACAAAGGCGGGCTCAGCAGGTAGCAAAATGCCTTTTGATTGGACCGGCCAACCCGTCCCCGCATCTGATGAAGGTCGCTCAGCCCAAACATATGGGCATGATTGATAATGATGGTGTTGGCGTTGGAGATGTCCAGCCCGGCTTCAATAATGGTCGTAGCGATCAGCACATCGTATTCATGGTTGATGAACTTTAACATCACGTCCTCCAGCTGATCGCCTTCAAGCTGACCGTGAGCCACCCCGCAGCGGGCGTTTGGAACCAGTTTACTGATCATCCCGGCCAGCTGTTTCAGATCCTGCACACGATTATGGATGAAGAAGACCTGACCGCCCCTGTCTAGTTCGAAGCTTACCGCTTCCTGAATGAGCTTATCGTTGAAGACATGCAACTCTGTTTGTATCGGCTGCCGGTTGGGCGGCGGCGTACTTATAATACTAAGGTCTCGTGCGCCCATGAGCGAAAAGTGCAGCGTCCGCGGAATGGGAGTAGCCGTGAGGGTAAGTGTATCAACGTTTACCCGGAGCTGTTTAAGTTTTTCCTTTACGCCTACTCCAAACTTTTGTTCTTCATCGATGATTAATAGCCCAAGATCTTTAAATTTCACATCTTTTCCCACAAGCCGGTGTGTTCCAATAACAATGTCAAGCTCTCCGGAGACTAGCTTAGCCAGCGTTTCTTTGATCTGCCGCGTGGTTTTAAACCGGTTAATGTAATCTACTTTACAGGGGAACCCGGAAAAACGTTCACGAAAGGTCCGGTAGTGCTGCTGAGCCAGAATGGTGGTCGGTACAAGGACCGCAACCTGTTTGCTATCTGCCACCGCTTTGAAGGCTGCCCGGATGGCGACTTCTGTTTTTCCGAATCCCACATCGCCACATACCAGACGATCCATAGGGTGGGGGGATTCCATGTCGCGCTTCACATCTGCCGTTGCTTTCTCCTGATCCGGCGTGTCCTCGTACATAAAAGAGGCTTCCAGCTCTGTTTGCAAATAGGTATCCGGAGAGAAGGCATTTCCCGTCTTGGCCTTCCTTTGCGCGTAGAGCTGGATCAGGTCGCGGGCGATATCCTTAACTTTCTTTTTAGTGCTTTTCTTTAACTTCTCCCAGGTATCGGTACCCAGCTTATTCATCTTCGGCGGCGCACCTTCTTTTCCACTGTATTTGCTTACCCGGTTCAAGGAGTTGATGTTCACATAGAGCAGATCGTTGTCCGCATAAACCAGGCGGATCATCTCCTGTGTTCTTCCGTTCACCTCAACTTTCTCAAGTCCGGCATATTTCCCTACCCCATGGTCGATGTGCGTGATGTAATCTCCTGGTTTGAGGTCGCGGAGTTCTTTGAGCGTGATGGCTTGAGACCTGGAGTAGCCCTTTTTGTGCTTGTATTTATAATATCGGTCAAATATCTGATGATCCGTGTAACAGGCTAGTTTGAGATTGAGGTCGGTGAATCCTTCTCTGAGCCCGATATGCAGAGGCGTGAAACGAACGGATTTATCAAGATCGTTCAGAATCGAATAAAGCCGCTCGGTTTGTTTGGCAGAATCGCTGAAAATAAGCGTTTGTATCTTCAGCGTTTCGTTCTCTTTCAGGTTATGGATCAGGAGACTGAAATCCTTGTTGAAAGAGGGCTGCGGACGGGTGTCGAACTGCAGGACATGGTCCGCTTTATAATAAAACTGCTTTCCGAATTCGATCAGGGGGAAATCATTCAGCAAGTCCGCCGTTTTTCGCTCATCGTCAAAAGCGGCTTTCGGGTCCAGCCATTCCGGGTTTTTAAGCTTGTCATCTTCTGATAAGGCTTTCCACAGCTGGGTAACCTTCTTATAGCCTTCTTTGATTACGTCCAGGCTTAGCTGTACGTCTCGTATCCAAAGCACACTGTCTCTTGAAATGTATTCCAGAAATGAAACGTTACCTTCCGTTAGAAATTTTGACTGCACGTTCGGAACGATCGTTACGGAGTAAATCTTTTTTATGGATAACTGGCTTTCGACGTCGAACGTCCGGATGCTTTCTATCTGATCACCGAAAAACTCGACCCGATAGGGAAGGTCATTGGAGAACGAAAAAATATCCACAATACCCCCGCGAATAGCAAACTGACCGGGCTCGTATACAAAGTCTACCCGCTCGAAACTGTATTCGGTCAGAAACTCGTTGATGAAGTCGATGTCCAGCTTTATATCCTGGGTGATTTCCAGTGTATTTTTGCTCAGTTGCTCCCGATTGATTACTTTTTCTCCCAGTGCCTGTGGGTAAGTAACCACAAGTTTCGGG
>JBMDWN010000349.1:0-23570 GCA_048595275.1 Olivibacter sp.
CTACGGTAGCACCGGGAAGAGCGGTCAACAACAGCAGAAACTGTTCCAGCTCAATGTCCGGGATATTGACGTGGCTGCCTTCAGCCGCTCCTCGTCGGCCTATGGCGTAATGGACCAACCTATGGTTGCCGCTTACTTCGGAGCTTACAGCCTGGCCAAACGGGCCAATGGGGGGAAAGGACTTAGCCTGTTCATCAACGATCTGCAGGATACGGAGCAGGGGGAGGTGACTTCCCTCAGGGAGTACGCGCATGGGGAAATGCGCAGCAGGTACCTTAACCCGGCGTGGATCAAAGAGATGAGCAGCCGGGGTTACGACGGGGCCCGCTACATGCAGGCATTCGCTGAGAATATGCTGATCTGGGACGTAGCCGATCCGGACCTCATTGATGACGAGGACTGGAATTCGGTGTATGAGACCTATGTCGAAGACAAGCACGCGATCGGCTTGCAGGCCTACTTTGATGAGCACAATCCGTACGTGCAGCAGTCGATGACCGCAACGCTGCTCAAAGCTGCCGGAAAAGGATATTGGAACGCTAGTGAAGAGCAGCTGCACGAGCTAGCACTTCAACACGGCCAGTCAGTTGCAGCCCACGGCGCCGCCTGTAACGGTGCTGTTTGCAACGATCCGGAGCTGCAACGTTCGGTTACGCGCCAACTGGAAAGGGTGCCGGGTATCAGTGAGCTGAAATCGAATTACGCCAAATCAATAGAAGCTGTCAAATCAGCTCCGGGAGTCTTATCCGGTCGCCAGATGGAAGAACAGGTGCTGGCTGAAAGTCCGCGGCGGAACTCATGGAATAGCGCGTTACTATCCTTGGTTATGCTGGGTTTTCTTTTTGCTGTACTTCTGATTGGATTCTTTACCTGTAACGATAAAACTTTATGAGAATGCTCCACACATCCCTGCCGGTGCTCCTGTCTCTGCTTCTTTTTATAACCGCTCTGCAGGCGCAGGAGTTTTCCCTGAAAAAGAATATAGAATTCGATCACCTTTACGTAGTCGTACCGGATAGTACCTACAACAAAATATTGTCTCACCCTTTTATGCTAGACCAGTTCGCGTCCATCGACAAAGGCAGGCCAGATTTTGAACCGATTGATACCAGCAAGAAAGAAGCCTATTTCAGGTTCGGGAACAGTTACTTTGAATTGCTTAGTTCGCGCAACCGGTGGGCGGAAGAAGTTGGGAAAATCGGGATCGGCTGGGTTACTAATCAATCGGATAAGGGGGTTGAGATGCGTAACGAACTGAAAACGTACTACCCCAATCATCTACGGGTTAGCCGGGAGGAAGACAGCGCTGGTCACCGCTTGTACAGCACCTACTATATAGGTCAGACACGAGGCGACAAAGCGGTGCGGCCGGTCGACTATTGGATCTACGATTACACACCATTTTACATCACACAAATTTATGGAGACCAAACCCGCCCCATAGATGTTACCGGCAAGCGCTACCGGCGCAAAGACCACTACGAACCGGATAAGTTAGTAAGCGATATTGTAGAAATTGGGTTAAACCTGGTTGCTGAAGATCTTGAAGCCATGTCTGTATGGCTCTCATCATTAGGTTACAAAAAAGTAAACGACTATGAGCGGTTAATTTTTCACAAAGACAGACTTCGCCTAGTGCTTGGGTTGTCAAAAAAAGAAAACACCCTTTCCCATCTGACTTTTGCACATAACCGTACGGATAGGAAAGCGACCCTACGATTTTCTTCAAGTTGTGTACTGGAGATAGGTAGAAAATACAGTGTCTGGAGGTTTTGAGCGTTGACAAATCCTCCCGGCATAACCTTAAAAAATCATTAATCAAATATCAATAGTAAAAAATGAAAACGTTCAACTTTAGCCTCTCAACCTTTTTGGCGGCCTTAACAATTACCACATCGCAATTCCTGGCTTCCTGCCAGAAAGAGGAAGAGCCAACACAGGAAATGATGCCAACGATTACGAACCTCGAGATTGGTTCAGGAAACAACCAACGGGGCGTAATTGGCCGGGACTTTCACCTTGACATGGATGTTACTGCCGGACATCTTATTGAATCCATACAGATCAGAATTGAACCGAAAGATGGGGAAGTTTACGAGGGCAATTGGAGTTTCGAGCTGACTTGGGAAGATGAATATCAAGGAGTTAAAAATATCAATGTCCATAAGCATTTTACCATTCCGCAAGATGCTTTTGAAGGGGACTATAATTTCATTATTGTCGTGCGTGATCAAAACGGTATGCTACTCGAACAAGTTGAAAGTATTACCTTG
This sequence comes from Olivibacter sp., assembly GCA_048595275.1. Lineage (GTDB taxonomy): Bacteria > Bacteroidota > Bacteroidia > Sphingobacteriales > Sphingobacteriaceae > Olivibacter. Next base: position 2,274 of record JBMDWN010000349.1, read on the forward strand.
ATCAGCGCTGAAGCCCTTCCTGTCGACCCTGAATTGTATTCCTACATGGTGCAGAAAAATAAAAGCAGCTATGTCTATATTTTGAACCGCGGATACATGGATCCGGAGGATAAGGGCTTTAGCCGCGGGGATACGTTGAATTCTTTTATCGACATCCGGAATACGAAGGATGACGGTATCCTGTATTTAGTTCTTATTAAAAAAAGCATGAACTACCGGCCGGAAAGTGCCGTAGGACTCGACTTTTCAAAAGTAATCGTTGCAGACGTTATCGAACATAAAAATGTCCGCGAAACAGGCTATTTCTTAAATTACGGCTCAGGGGTAGTGCAGCCGGATTTTGTTATCGGAGCAGATCGGGATAATAATAGTCAAGCGAATGCAATCAGCGGCGATAAAGAATGGGAAAACGGCGATTACGTTTTAGGAGTGCTTTATACGAACACAACCAGTAATATGAACGTCTATTATTACATTGACCTAACGTTGGATGGGTTCTCTTGAAGCTAAGACTCTACTTATTTAACTCGGCTGCTTTATTAACAAGGACTTGCTGCTGCGTCAGCTTCTGGCTAACGTGACGCTGAAGTTTTAATTAGCTTAAAGATGATGTATCTGAAATATAGTGTACTTTCGTTTTCAATTTAGGTTTTTAAAGAATTTCAATCTTTGAGAATACAACACTTAATCATCCTTCTCCTGCTGAGCATCAACTTCGGATGTAGCAATTCCAAAACAGAAAACGAACCGGAATTAAGCTACGATGAACGAGAAACAGTTTTTTTCAGGAATTCAGGAAGCAGATTGTCGGAGATTGGCGGATAAACAAAATGATGCTCAGAAGGCGCGCCATAATGGGTTCGCCAACCGACGATTCAATTGTAACAGATGTTGGAGAACTCACTATAGATATGTGGCAGGACGACATTAGACCAGAAAAATTTAGTCGATTGCGAGGGGTGGTTTACATTGATAATGTTCCTATTCCAATACATAGCCGGCTTTTAGGCCTATCTGGAGAAGATTCGAAATTCAACAGTGCTGTCGGGCTCATTGAATCAAGTTTCCTTCCACTCGGGCCCGTTGATTACGATAAGCTTCCAGCCGAGTACGTGTTTGTTGATCAATGGATTCTTCAAGACAATTATAAGATCACGATTCAGGATGATGGTGAACGAATGATCTGGGAAGGCCTTAACCGTTTTGTCGAGCGTATGGAACTCTTGAAGGTTGATCGGCACTTTTGAGAGGAGACTGAAATTTAATTTAGCAAGATTGCCCGCCCATTGGGCACTCTGTATTTATTACGGATCGTATCTACTTAAAAGAAGCTAAAATTTACTTACGGTGTTGCATTCCCCAGGCGATTCCGATTTTGCAATCGACAGGATGGAAGAATCTCTGGAAGATATTTTTGCACCTAAACCTAAATAAGAGATCGCGTATTTTAAAATAGTTTTCAACGCTAAAACACTTTACCGGTAAAGGTGTTGAATCTTTGCTACCGCAACATCATCTATGAAAACAGTTTTACAATTTACGGTCTCTGATAAATGGCCGACGCTGATTGACGAAGAGTCATTGCCTTTCCAGATTAAAATTGAAAACCCTCCGTTCATACCTCCGGTGAACACGGAAATCGAATTTCGTCTGGAAGACTGGTTGGGCGAAAATGACCGACCTAACTATGAAGAGGTACGTAAGCTTCCCTCCCCGCTAATTGCGGTATACAGCAGATCATACTTTACTAAAGAGATAGTATACATTAAGTTTCACGTTATCCCGCAGGATTCTTATGAAAACTTTATGAAGGCGGAAAATGAGAAAGCGCTCAGTGAGGAAGATTAAGCGCTTTCAGCATAACGAAGATCCGAATAAGAAACTTTCTTAATCCGTAGCGAGCTTTTAGGACGCTCGTAAGTCCACTGACCATCGCTGGTGTAGCCAGGCAGCTCAATATCCGCTTCGGACAGATCATTGCTGAAAGATACCAGGCGGCAATGTTCATGGTTCTCTGAAACTAAACCAAAAATTTTTCCGATCAAATCATTGTTCAGGGAATCAACTGTACGGTCTTGCAGAACGTTAACCTTAAGCTCCCTGGCTTGCAGCTTGTAAGGGTAGGCAAATTCCATATCAGGCCGCATTTATTTTGTTTACCTGCGCACCATTGAGCACCGCCGCTGTCGGCTCGGATTCAACCGCAGGATTGCGAAACTTAAAAAGATCAAGTTGAAGCATTAGCATCAGGTAGCGATCGGCGTGTGCATTGAATTGTCCGTTGAAGGATTCGTTCGTGTTAGTGAGCTGACTGTTTTTCATAACGTTTATTTTACTTACCGGGTAAAATTCAAACGCCGTGCCAAAAACACTATTTTATCAATACTGTACTATTATATTTTTTTTTGGTTTTATAATGTACCTTTGAATCCATGCAGCAATCAATTTTAATCTTCGAAGATGATGAAACAACCATGGAACTCTGTGCCATTATCTGTGAGGGTCTTGATTTAAAGGTTTTTCAAAGTGCTACAACGGAGAATGTTGTGCAGCAGGTTAAAAATTATCAGCCGGATATTATCCTTATGGATTACTGGATACCTGGCATGGGCGGACTTAAGGCGATCGCTGCTATAAAAAACAATCAAGAGGTCAACTCGATACCGATCATCTTTTTTTCGGCTAATAAGGATTTTATGGAGGTTGTGCCGGATTCGCTGGCTGATGACTATATACAAAAGCCTTTCGAATTGAATGACCTGGAACAAAAAATCCTGAACCTGCTGAACCCTTCTAAAAAAGTTTCCTGAAATTAATGTAATTTATCTCTGACCACGCTTAAGTCAATGGATACAAGGCTTACCTTATCTAATAACCAGGTTTTAAGAAGCCTGTTTTTTGCCTATAGCTACTTCATCCAGGGCTTGCCGGCGGGTTTTGCGCTTACTGCGCTGGTAAATTACCTGACTGCCAGATCGGTCTCTTCCGATGTGGTCGGCTCCTTTATTGCCCTTATCGGCCTGCCCTGGGTGTTCCAGTTTCTATGGGGGCCGCTGGTGGACAAGTTTTCATTCGCCAGCGTTAAACGCAGAAAGAAGACGATTGTATGTCTACAGTTTTTGGCGGCAGCTGCTTCAGCATCGCTTCTCCTGGTCCGGCAACCGGAGCATCAGGTGTACCTTACGGCGGGCGTATTTCTCACGCATGCCTTTTTTGCTTCCATCCAGGACGCTGGTATTGATGCCTTGGCTATTGTTATTGTTCCGGACGACAAAAGATCCAGGATTAATGCATTCATGCGAGGCGGTTTTCTGCTGGGTGTTGCTTCCGGAGCGGGTCTGCTGTCCATCGTAATGAACCAATATGATTTCGGAGCTGCGGCAGCAACGCAAACGGTTATTTTGTTCCTTTGTGCCTGTCTTACCGCTTTTACACCTTTTGGAATAAGTAGTGTTGGCGATCACCCCGGTATCCGGGATCTTTCGCTGCGAAAGATTTACGCTACGCTTATCCGAACACTGCTATCCAAAAGTAGCCTGGGACAGTTTCTGCCGATCGTACTCATTTACCTGACGCTGAGTCTTTTCATCCGAAGCTTCAATTTTTACATCATCGATGTGCTGCACTGGACTGATGTACGCTTGTCTGTCCTGCAGGGTTTCTGGACCTTGCCGATTACCATAACCGCCATTCTGACGGCTGGATTCGTGGCTGATCGCCTCGGACATTATCGTTCCCTGCGCTATGTACTCCTGGCTTGTGGGCTGTTTCTACTGATCATGAGTGTGGGTACTATCTGGTATAATGCCCCGGCCTTCGTAGGTTCGGGTGTGGTCATTTGGAATCTTTTTGATCCCTTAATCAGCGTAGCCGCTTTCCCCATCCTGATGGCTTTATGCAGAGTTGAGATTGCAGGCTCGCAGTTCACGGCTTATATGGCCACCATCAACCTGACGGATATAAGCGGTTCTTTCCTGGCAGGACAGCTTCTTTTATTTGTTCCATACCAGGCCATAGGTCTATGCTGCGTGTTGATGGTTACGGGAATAGTCTTTGTCTTAAGAAGAAAGCGATAAGCTTTTAAAAACGAAATAGTATTAAAGAATACTGTTTAAATTATCCAAGGTAAAACTTTATACCTTATCTCCTGTTCTAAAAGACACAAGGTGAACGTACACACACATCTAAAAATTTCCTTGTAAGATATATGAGAATAGGGATCATCGCGCATCTGAAACACCCGATACGCCAACCGTTTATGGGCGGACTCGAAGCATTTACATTTGAAATTACGAAAAGGCTGATCGTCCGCGGACATGATGTTACCTTGTTTGCCAGTGAGCATTCAGATCCTTCGCTTAACGTGAAGTCGATTATGAGCGATCTGGATTATGACCGGGAAACGCTGAGCCGTTTCCGTTCGCATGAAATGTCCGAAGATTTTATTTCTACGCATCACGCGTACCTGGAGCTGATGCAGGACATTGCCGGGGAAGAATTTGATATCATCTTCAACAACAGCTTAAACTACGTGCCCATTACCATGTCGACCCTGCTTGACACACCCGTGATCACGGTGTTGCATACGCCACCCATTTTTGAAATGAAACGTGCGGCAGCTTATGAGAAAAAGACCGGTATGATGCGCTATGTATCTGTTTCAGAATCGAATGCCAGCGCATGGAGGCCTTATATCGATAACTGCCGGGTGATACACAATGGAATCGACCTGCAGGACTGGGTGTTCAGCCCCGAGAACCGGGGGGAATATGTTGCCTGGTTTGGCCGGATCCACCCCGATAAGGGAACGCATATTGCCATACAGGCTGCCCTGCTGGCGGGTAAGAAAATCAAGCTGGCCGGAAGCGTTGCGGACCGGCATTATTTCGACACCTATGTGAAGCCCTTATTGGGTGGGGAAGTGGAGTGGCTGGATCATTGCGATCAGGAGCAGCTTCGTGCCCTGATCGGTGGGGCAGAGGCGAGTCTGATTACGCCCTGCTGGGATGAACCCTTTGGATTGGTAGTAGCAGAATCCCTAGCCTGTGGTACACCAGTAGCCGGAATTGCGCGGGGTGCGCTTCCCGCGCTGATCAACGAACGGACTGGTTCGCTGACCAGCAGCAGCGCCCCTGAAGACCTGGCTCGCTGTCTCCTTGAAGCGACTGCCTTGTGCCGTATGGATTGCCGCCGGCATGCGGAAGCGTTCCTGGATATAGAGCTAATGGTTTCAGCTTATGAGGAATTGTTCCTGGAGTTGAATGCAAGCCGGAAATATACCATCCCCCGTGCCGTATAAGTATTGTTTTTATATCCATCACCACGGCTCCGGACACCTGATGCGGGCGCTTGCTATTGCAGCAGCTTTGCCGGCTGAAGAAGTGCTGTTCTTGGGAAGCGATCTGAAAACCTACGAATCACTTATTCCCGACAGTATCCGCTGCCTCCATTTGCCGATGGATCATGCACCGGACGACATCCCCCTGGAGGGAGTGGGTTTACTACCTTTTGGACATTATGCACCGCTGGGACAACCCGGATTGAGAAAGCGGCAGGCCATGTTACTGGATGTATGCAACCGCTTCCCGGATATGCTGCTCGTAGTGGATGTGTCAGTGGAAGTTGCCCTTACTGCACGCTTGAGCGGAATACCTTTTGTCTATGTCCGCCAGCATGGTGATAGAACGGATCTCCCGCACCGCCTGGCCTATGAAAGCGCTGAACTGATTGTCGCGCCCTATGCTGAAGCCATGAGCGGAGCGGATCAGGAAGGGCTCCATAGTTGTAAAACATTTTTTAGCAACGGTTTTTCCCGCTTTTCCGGGACGGCTTTTAAGCATGAGCCGCAAGCGGGTAACCTGGCCGTTTTTATCGGCAGAGGGGGGAGTTCCCTGGACAGCGCATTTATCCGGTTTATGTCGGGAAAGTTTCCGACCTGGCGCTTCCATGTTATCGGACAGGCGGGGGCTATATCGGATGGAAAGGACTTGCCGGGAAATTGTGTGTCTTACGGTATAGTGCATGACCCGCGTCCTGTATTGGCCGGCTGTGAAGCCGTGATCGCCAATGGCGGCCACAATACCGTCATGGAATTACTGGATCTTGACCTGCCCTTCATTTGTGTGCCTGAAGAGCGGCCGTTCCAGGAGCAAAAGATGAAAGCAGAATACCTGCGTACGCTCGGATTAGCCGAGCTGGTGCGCGCGAAGGATGTATACAATACGGACTGGATGGAGAAGCTTAAACTTGCGTTAAAAATGGGTAAACAAAGGGATTATCGTCTTTTGATAGACCCGGAGGCCCCCCGGAAGATTGCGGAAGCGCTCAGGGATGTCCGTAATCGACTTTTTAATCAATCTTTAAACCGGTCGCCGCTATGAAGATTTCGGTCTTAACCCTGGTGCGCAATCGGCAGGGGGCGCTTCAGAACACGCTGCGTGGATTAGCGGCCGGCACTGTTCTGCCGGATGAGGTTATTGTGGTGCATATGAATGAGGAGCCTGGTGAATACGCCGGAAAATATCCCTTTCCGGTGCATGCCCTGCATTTTAAAAGTACCGCCCCGACTCACCTGAGTGCTGCCAGAAACTATGGAGCTGCTCAGGCACGTTTCCCCCTCCTGGTCTTTCTGGATGTGGATTGTATCCCGGACCGCACGTTGATTCAAACATACCGTGAGGTGCTGGCGGCTTCTGATGTGCTTTGGTCTGGAAAGATTCGGTACCTGAGGGAGGGCTTTGACCGGGAACCGCAATGGCGCGGTCAATTGTATGCGCTGAGTGATGCAGACCCGGTACGGTCGGGCTTGTCCGACTTGCCTTATGAATTATTCTGGTCGCTCAATTTCGGATGTTCCGCCGAGGTCTTTCGGCGTATCGGGGGCTTCGATGAAGCTTACCGCGGTTATGGTGGCGAAGATACGGATTTTGCTTTCGCGGCGAAGGCTGCTGAAATACCACACCGCCTGGTAGACGCGCTAAGCTACCATCAGCATCACCCATCTTACAACCCGCCGTTGAATCACCTGGAGGCTATTGTACCGGCCGCACGTTATTTTTTCTCGAAGTGGGGCCAGTGGCCCATGGATGGTTGGCTGAAAAAATTCCGGGATCTTGGCTTTCTCCGTTGGGAGGGTGAAGAGATGTCCATTCTGCGACTGCCGGATCCTGACGAGCTTGCTGCGTTCAGGAAATAGGGAGCATCAGCATACGGCATGGGTCCACCGCCCCTTGCCGCAGCTTTCACAGGTGTCCTCCCGGGATTCAAGCTGTCCGCATTCGCCGCATACCCGCTGATCGTCTTTTGTGCAGAGTTCTTCAAACAATTCCTGGTCCCATTCTGGTATAATGCAGAGCCCGGGTTTTTGGCCGTCCTGAGTTTTGATGCTGAACGTACCATTAGCTTCCATGTAATAACGCTGGACGACTCCGAGATGCGTAATGCCTTCCGATCTTAACTGGGCGAATAACCGGCTCTTGCTAACATTTACCCGGGCCATGCTCTTCAGGTTTAAAACACCATCCTGAACCAGGGTGGCGATGTTGCCGGAGGTGACCCGCTCCAGCCGCTGATCCCGGGAAGCCATCCAGGATACGATACGCTCGAAAAACACGATGACCACGGCGACGACCATTACGGGCAGCAGGCCCCGATCCGGGGCTTGCAGGGGGACGCCCACTGCGCCGGCAAGGGATACCATGGCGGCTAGCTCGCCCCGGGAGATCATGGAGGTCATCCGTTTACCCATAAAGCGGACGGAGACGACGATGATGAGGTAGATAATCGCTACCCGGATAACCACTTCGATGAAAAAGGAGGGGGGTACGTCCCCGAAAAGCAATCGGCCGATGTCGCCAAAACGTATTTCGTCAAATTTCATATGATCGCCTCCTCAAATTGTTCGCTTTCGCAAAACTCGCAGGATTTCTTATTCTTCCTACCGTTGGCTAAGCTCCCGCATACCGCGCAGGCCAATCGCCCGTCAGCATCCAGCTTCTTGATGCCTTCGCAATCGCGGTCGGCTGTCGGAACAATGCACAATCCGGGGCGGTCGTCCGGATACCGGTAAATGGAAAACAGTCCATAGGCCTCCAGGTACACCCGGCGCGCCATCCCCAGGTTGTAAATTCCTTTATTGCGCAGGGCGGCAAAGAGCTGTTGTTGAGAGATCTTATTGTCTTTCATGGCTTCCCGTTGTATAATTCCGTCTTTGACCAACATGGATACTTTTCCCTGGGTCAGGTCTTCGAAGATAGTAGACTTCCGGGCGAAGAAATTGAAGCTCTGGTGAAAGAACAGTGCGCAGAACAAGACCAATATGCCCTGCAGAATGCCTCTTTCGGGAACCTGCATGGGTACGGAAACGATTCCCCCCATGGTAATCATGATGGCAAAATCGGCCAGGGCGAGCTGCCCGGTCATGCGCTTGCCCATGGCTTGCAGGACCAGTAAAAGAACGAAATAAATGCTGAAGCCGCGGATGAATACTTCCAGCAGAAATTCTGCCGGGGCTTCTCCGAACAAAATGCGATTCCAGTCGGTGATATCGAGGTCGACTGTTTCTGTGTCCATAAAAATGAGTGTTTATCGTAACCAAATTAATAAACCCCTGGAAAAGCATATTGTTGACGAACATTTACTTTCGGTCGATGTTGTAACAAGACACACGCAAAAATACAGAACGATATGTCAGAAAACAGGAAAGGATTAGTGAACCCGTTGGATAAATACCCGAAACCACCTTACCCGAAGCAGCCGCAGCCGGTACCCGGCCTGGCTTCCAAAATGGATCCGCGTCCGGATCATGGCGAAACGAGTTACAAAGGTTCCGGACGGCTGGAAGGTAGAAAGGCACTGATCACCGGTGGGGATTCAGGGATAGGCAGGGCCGCGGCTATTGCCTATGCCCGGGAAGGCGCAGACGTAGCGATCAATTACCTGCCGGAGGAAGAATCAGACGCGCGGGAGGTTATCGAGCTCATTAAAGCAGAAGGGAGAACTGCCGTTGCGATACCCGGGGATATTACGGATGAAGCGTTTTGCGCGCAGTTGGTGGAAGAGGCTGTTGAATCGTTAGGCGGACTGGATATCCTGGTCAACAATGCCGGTCGCCAGCAGTTCAAGGATTCCATCCTCGAGCTGGAAACGAAAGATTTCGACCTGACGATGAAAACGAATATTTACGCCCCGTTCTGGATCACGAAGGCTGCATTACCGCACCTGCCTGCTGGCGCCTCAATTATTGCCACGACTTCCGTACAAGCTTATGATCCTTCAGAAAATTTATTTGATTATGCACAGACTAAGGCTGCCAATGTGGCTTACGTAAAGGCGCTTTCGAAACAACTGGGGCCAAAAGGGATCCGCGTTAACGGGGTTTCTCCGGGTCCGGTATGGACGCCCCTGCAGGTTTCCGGCGGACAGCCGCAGGACGCAATCACCTCTTTCGGAGATTCGGCGCCGTTGGGCAGAGCAGGTCAACCGGCGGAACTGGCTTCTATTTTCGTTCAGCTGGCGGATAACGATGCCAGTTATTCAACTGGCCAGATTTATGGCGCCGGCGGGGGCATGGGTCATCCTTAATTATGGAAGCGCTTTACGCTTATCAAAAACGCGACCTGGAGCGCTTGTTCTCAAAAATTCAGGAAGGATCTGCCGGCAACCGGATGAGGTTGGTTTACCAGCTTCCCACAGGCGCTGGCAAGACGCGGATTTTTGCCGAGATGGTGCGTGTATACATGCAGCAGCACGACCAAGATGTGGTCGTGCTGACCCATAGACTTGAATTGTGCTCGCAAACCTGCGGCCAGCTTAAAAAACAGCGCATAGCTTGTCGAATTATCAGTGGGAATGCGCCCCGTCTGCGGCCTGGCAAAGGTCGGGTTTGTTATGTGGCCATGGTTGAAACGCTGAGAAACCGCATCCGGTCAGGTGACTTCGATCCATCCAAGATTAAACTGCTGATTGTGGATGAAGCACATCATAATTCCTTTACGAAACTGATTGCCCTTTTTCCTCAGGCTGACGTTATTGGAGTAACGGCAACGCCCTTAAGCTCATCTGCCAGTCATCCAATGAATCAGGTCTACGATGATATTTTAGTAGGGGAGCCTATTGAATCGTTGATCGATCAGGGATTCCTGAGCAGACCGGAATACGTTGCACACGATGTTGAACTGGCTTCGTTGAGTAAAGGACAGGATGGGGATTTTACCATCCGGTCCTCCGATGCGCTATATTCCACACCGGCCATGCTGGAAGGCCTGCTGAAGCTTTATGAGCAGAAAGCAAAAGGCAAAAAGGCGATCGTTTTTAACAATGGCATCTTTGCTTCAAAACAAGTATTTGACTTTTTTAAACAGGCGGGTTACCCCATTCGTCACCTTGATCATCATACTCCGGAAGATGAAAGGGTGGAGATTTTGAGCTGGTTCAGGAAAACGAAAAATGCGCTGCTGACTTCTGTTTCCATGCTTACGACGGGTTTTGACGAACCGGGCGTACGTTGTGTCATCCTTTATCGAGCAACAACCTCCCTGACCTTATACCATCAGATGATCGGTCGCGGTGCAAGGATCATGTCCAATAAAAAGCGATTCAAGGTGATCGATATGGGAAATAATGCCGAGCGCTTTGGCAATTGGCAGGATGCGGTGGACTGGGCGGAGATTTTTCACCATCCGGAGCAACACCTGGATGCAATTAGTGGTTCCGGGGGTGGGACGCATCAGCTAAGCGCAGCGTTGAGAGCGAATTTCCCGAACAGTTTGGATATGGTTTACGATATTCGGACGGCCTACGCGGAGGCAGAGAAACAGGGCCGGAAACCCAAAGAAGTGATCGCGCAATCTATACGCCAGCATGCCCACCTTTGTCTTGAAAATAGCACTTCAGTGCCGGAAGCACTGCAACTCTCCGAAAAATTGCGTGGAGAAATTACCTACAGGGTGAAACAGTACGGAAAATGCCTTGGAAAGGTCACCTCAAATTACTTAAAATGGTTGGAGGAAGATTATTACAGTCGACTGGCAGAAATCATCCGAAATAGCCAGACGATCTCTGCCTGACCGGCGTCAGGAAGATTTTTTTACGCAATTCGGTACTGTTTTACCATCTTTCTTCTTCGTTCCGTCTTTCTTATACCCCGACCAGCAGGGGTCTTTCTGGTCTTTCTTCTTCGTTCCCATCGTTGATATCGTTTTGTTAAAATAAAAAATTGATTGGCTATAATGTCCGGCATGCCGCAAGGCAGCACACCGAACCTACAAAAAACAGGGGTTGAAAGAGCCCGTTAATCGTGTCCTTCTGTTTTGACAATCTTATTGTAAATGCCTAATAACAGAAACGGAGCTGCCCACTGTCCGACAAATAACGCTCCATGTTTATGGCCACTGGCTTTCAATGCCAATGATATACCCATAGAGGCCACCGCCGCCCCCAGGTAAACTACCGAAGGGATTTTTGCAGTTACATTTTCGATCGCTTCCGTTGTGTGTCCCTCATTCGGGCTTCCTAAATTGCTCATAATGAAATGTGTTGTTTTGTAATTTGAACACTTCAACAGGAGATAAAGTTTAAAAAAATATCAAATAAAGCTTATTTAAGTTGTTTATTAAACTTTTTTCAAAAAGCCTAACAAACCGGAGAAAATGCTGTTGTAATTCCGATCATAAATAGGGTTATATGAAAAAAGAATTTTTACCAGGCTCTCCATATCCGCTGGGCGCAACCATCACGAATCAAGGCGTTAATTTCGCCCTTTTCAGTAGGCACGCAACGAAAGTTGAGCTATGCCTGTTCGATAATGACGGGGAAGCTTCCAGCGAGGTGCGCATTGAACTGAGGGAACGGACTCACGACATCTGGCACGGGCTGATTCCTTCAGCTAAAGCGGGTCAGAAATACGGCTACCGGGTTTATGGCCCTTATGAGCCGACAAATGGACATCGTTTTAACGGTAACAAGCTGCTGATGGATCCTTATGCTAAGGCTATATCTGGAGCGGTGGACTGGTGTGACGCTAATTTTGGTTATGACATCCAAAGTGCCGACCAAGATCTGAGTTTCGACCAGCGGGACAACGCCGACAATATTCCAAAATCGGTGGTGGTGAGCGGCGAATTTGACTGGGAGGACGATGCTGCACCAAATATTCCGCTGCATAAATCCATCATTTATGAAACGCATGTCAAAGGATTTACCTTTACTAATCCGGATATTCCGGAGGAGATCCGGGGTACTTATGCTGCCATCGGCCATCCGGTTACCATCAAATATCTTAAAAAGCTCGGAATTACAGCCATCGAGTTATTACCTGTCCATCAGTTCGTAATTGACCAGCATCTGAAAGATCAGGGTTTGACAAACTACTGGGGGTATAATTCTATCGGGTTTTTTGCCCCGGATATTCGTTACAGCTCGACCGGAGTGGACGGGGGGCAGGTGAGCGAATTTAAATCGATGGTTAAGGCCTTGCATAAAGCGGGAATTGAAGTGATTCTGGATGTGGTCTATAACCATACCGCAGAAGGAAATCACCTGGGACCTACGCTTTCATTTAAAGGTATTGACAATGCCTCCTATTATCGTCTGACGGATGGCGACCCGCGCTACTATATGGACTACACCGGAACCGGGAACACGTTGAACGCTAATCTTCCGGGCGTATTAAGGTTGATTATGGATAGCCTGCGCTACTGGATAACCGAAATGCACGTGGACGGGTTCAGGTTCGATCTGGCGTCTGCGCTGGCCAGGGAATTTCACGATGTGCATAAGCTCAGTGCCTTCTTCGATATCATCAACCAGGATCCGCTGATTTCTCAGGTTAAATTGATTGCCGAACCATGGGATGTGGGCGAAGGTGGTTACCAGGTGGGCGGATTTCCGAACTTATGGACGGAATGGAACGGGAAATACCGGGACTGTGTTCGGGATTACTGGATCGGAGCGGATAGTACACTGGCTGAATTTGCGGAACGACTTATGGGAAGCTCGGATTTGTATAAGGGGGACTTCCGGACGCCGTCAGCCAGTATCAACTTCATTACGGCCCACGACGGTTTCACGATGAACGACCTGGTCAGTTACAACCAAAAGCATAACGAAGCAAACGGAGAAAATAACCAGGACGGCGAAAGCCACAACCGTTCCTGGAATTGCGGAGCAGAAGGGCCAACCGATGATCCTGAAGTCAACCAACTCCGGAATAAACAACGGAAGAATCTGATGGCTACGCTTTTGCTTTCTCAGGGAGTGCCGATGATTCTGGGAGGGGATGAAATTGCCCGCACTCAGCAGGGTAATAACAACGTGTACTGCCAGGATAACGAGTTGAGCTGGTACAATTGGGCGGAAGCCGACGAGGAACTGCTGGAGTTCACCAGGAAACTCATAGCGGTTCGAAAAGACCATCCCTCGCTTACCAGACGCCGGTGGTTCATGGGACAGCCGGTCAGAGGAACGGGTATAGAGGATATTGTGTGGTTTCTGCCGGAAGGGGATGTTATGCCGGACGATGCCTGGCAGCATAGCTTCGCAAAGTCGTTGGCCGTTTATCTGAATGGGAACGGAATTCGTTCACTCAATGAAGAAGGAAACAAAATTGTGGATAATCATCTTTTTCTTATCTTTAATGCACACCATGAACCGATTGAGTACACGCTGCCGAATGAAGCGTATGGTAAAGCCTGGTGCCTGGAAATTTATACCGCCGGCGAGCAGGAACAAAGTGGTAAGGAATTTAAAGCAGGCGAAAAAATCAATATTGATAGCCGCTCTGTGATGCTCCTGGTGGAGTGTTCAGCATAGCAACAGCCAACGACAGGTGATGGACGCTGTCGCAGGCGTCCATACTTAAAATGCTGTCCCGGTTTTAAATTGCAGGATCGGTGAATGATTGTTGCGAAAGATGGCGTCATTCTGATATTCATATTGGAATGCAAACTGGTTTAATATGAAACAAAAGTTGTTACATTTAAAATCTTTGCTTACTTTTGTGTCATCATGAACAACACGCGGTTTGCAACGGCAATTCACATTCTGACGCTACTGGCTTCAGAGCCGGAGAAATGGTTGAGCTCAGAGTTTATTGCGGGCAGCATCAACCTCAATCCCGTTGTAGTCAGGAAAGAGTTGGCGGTGCTTAATGAGGTGGGTATTGTGGTTAGTAAAAAAGGCAAGGAGGGGGGAGTTCAGCTTTCCAGGCCATGCCACGGTATTTTACTTTCCGAGATTTACCTGGCGGTGAAGAACACGGAAGTCCTTGGGAAAAAGAATTTAAAGCCGAACCCGAAATGCCCGATAGGAATGAAAATGAATGGTAACCTCGAAGCACTTTTTTCAGAAACGGATTTACTGGTGATTGATTCCCTGAAGAGGAAGACGCTTGGCGATTTTGCGAGTCAGTTCGTCTGATTTTTTTTAACCTTAAATGTAACAAAGTTTGCTACAAAATAAACAACAGAATTTTTACCCTTATTATTAAACATCATGAAAATAGCGATTACCGGTGCAACCGGACAACTTGGACGGATAGCCGTAGAGAAATTGAAAGAAAGAACGAAAGCCGAAAATTTAGTGGCGCTTGTGCGTTCTCCCGAAAAAGCATCGGATCTGGGAATCGAAGTGCGGACCTTTGATTACGCCAAACCCGACGCACTTTCTGAGGCTTTACGGGGAATCGATACGCTTTTCCTGATCTCCGGAAATGAGATAGGACAAAGGGAATTTCAGCACAAGAACGTTATCCGCGCAGCTGCGGAGGCTGGCGTGAAGCGAGTAGTTTATTCGAGTCTGCTGCGTGCGGACGAGTCTGACATCAGCCTGGCTGCTGAGCACGAAGCAACCGAAAAGGCGCTGAAGGCCTCCGGCCTGGCTTATACCATATTGCGGAACGGCTGGTATACCGAGAATTACGCGGCTTCCGTTGGAGCAGCACTGAAAAACGGAGCGCTTGTGGGTAGTGCCGGGGATGGGAAAATTTCTTCTGCCTCCCGTGAGGATTACGCTGAAGCCGCTGCGGTAGTGCTTACGTCTGAAGGGCATCAGGATAAAACTTACGAACTGGCTGGCGATGATGCGTATACCCTGACGGAGTTCGCGGCAGAGATTTCAAGGCAGTCGGGCCGCGAGATTCCATACAAAAATCTTCCAAAGCGTGAATATGCCGCTATACTTGCTCAAGCCGGTTTTCCGGAACAGGTGGCTGAATCCTTCGCGGGATGGGATGTCAATGCCGCTGACGGCGATCTATTTGACGATTCTAAAACGCTCTCCAAAATCATCGGCCGCCCTACAACGTCCTATGCGGAGGTTATAAAACGCTTCCTGTAACAGGACCTTTTAGTCGAGGTAGTTCCGGTCTTCATTGCTGAGGGGTCGGGGGGTGTTTGGCTTAACATCGCGTTCGTCGAGCTCATGATGTGTATGCGTGGGCTCGACGGATACGGCCTCGACCGTTTCTACTTTTTTCCGGGGTCTTCCGAGCAGGAAGCCGACAATAAGCCCTAGGGCGAACATGGTGCCCAGAATAGCGAGCTTAGAGATGTAATGATCTCCGAAAATCCAGAAAATTACCGGGTCGGTGTTTTGGGTCAGCACAATGGTTACTAACGCCGTCAGGACAATAATAAAAATAGTCTTTGCACTCATGGTATTCGAATTTCTGCCAGATCTTGTTCGTAAGAAACAGGTTCATGCGCGGAAAGTTTTAGAGATTAATAGCTGTAAGATATTCCGTAGGTTACCGCCAACCGCTGATTAATTCCGGGATCGTTCAGATAGGCTAATCGAAAGCCGACGTCAAAAAGAGGCAGATAAAAGCGCAGGAGATTCATATCTGCCCGCAATTCAATGCCCATACTGCGCGGAGCTTGCACACCGTGCTCACCAAAATTTTCAAAATCAGCAAAAACACCTCCCTTTATTCGTTTAATGAAGGCCAGTGTCCCAACAGACCAGTCGGGCAGGGCGATAGGGAAGCGATAGTCGCTCAATAACGTGCTGTTAACCCGCAGGGAAGACAGCTGATCGAATGCGGTAACCATGGGGATTTCGTTGTTGTTTTGGTATGCCCCCTTGCGCCATTGCTGGTTATAACGGATCTGAAACGAGTGGTTGATGGCGAAACCTGGGAAATAAAAGGTTGACCTAAACGTGAATTGATTGCCCTGGTTATTCGGGTTGAGTATCAAATCCCGGTAGAGAAAATTCAGATTCTGTCCCCATCGCGGAGCCAGGTCCTGCAGACTGCGACGGCTGTTGCGGTTAAAATAATATTGAGCGACCAAAGGAAAGCGAACTTCGCGAATCCGGTCGACCGAAAGGTTGTCCGGGCTGAAGCCGTAACGCCTGGTGTAACTCGTTCCGGCCGAAAGGCCGGTGGTGAACAAATCATTCAGACGGTTGAGCCGAAAGGGAAGGGAGACGAGAAATTGATAATGGTGTTCGCGCCAGCGCAGCGGGATACTGCCCGGTTGGTTCTGAACCCTTACAAAGTTCAGTTGCGCACGGTTTTGGTAGTCAAGGCTGAATTTAGGTAGCCAGCGCTTGTATTCAAGCCTCGCTTGGTAGTTCATCCGACTGATGTTCTGATCGTACTGGAAACCAACGGAGGCTTCCAGCGTGTTCAGCAAGTTATTGGAAAGCCAGGAGAGCCCAAGGTTGAACCGATCAAAGTCGGAAAAATCATTTCCCACTGGAGAGAGGCTGTGAAAGTTGAAAAGGTTCGGAAACTCTTTATAAGGCTCGCTGCTGAATTTTTTGTCCGGAACGAGGGTTGAGTCGGGAGGGACGCTTTTATCATCTTGAAGAGGCTTAAAATAGTTGATAAAATAATCACTGGTATCGGTAAAGGGACGTTGTTCCAGTTCGGACATCGGGAGCGCGGAAATCAGCTGCCCGTTTTCAAAGTAGTTATTGAAGTAGAGCTGATGCTCACGCGCATCGTAGTAGGGGTTGAAGGCTCCGAACTCGGCTTTGGTAAGTTGACGAAAGGCTGCGGTGGCCGGATCGAAGAGATAGATGTTGTCCACGCCATCGAAATGCGCTTTACAAACAATCTGATTGTCGAGGTAACGTGGTCGTTCCAGCTGCTGGTGCTGCCAGCTGCTTAAGGATCGGAAATTTCCGGATCTGAGGTCCAGCTCGACCAATCGACTTCCGGAATCACTTACAGCGGTGCAAACAACCTTGGTTCCTGACGGATGGAAGGCGGGGGTCTGAAGTTGCCACTCTTCCTTTAGCGGAAACCGAACGGTATCGAAGGGCATTTCCGTATTCAGAAGAACCAGTGCGTGCCTATTCTGCCGGGTAACTTCAACGGCAATGACGCGTTTACCGGTAGAGTCGAGGCTAGGTGAGAATAAGCGCGACTTGCGGGTAAGCTGCCGGTATCTTCCAGTGGCGAGATCGTACAGGTTGATTACGCTGTAGGACCATTTGTGAAAACGCTTGTCGTAACGCATCTCGTCCCATACCAGCCGCCGGTTCGCGTAGGAGAAATGGGGCGATAGCTGAATTCCCGTTTTAATGATTTCGCTGAGCGATCCGGAAGAATCAATTTCGACGATCATCGGGACCCGTTTGTAACTGGTCCAAAGCGCAAGGGTTCGTCCTTCCGGAAGAGGATGCGGAAGGTGGAAACTGTTGACTTCGGTTGCGAACTTTTCCGGATAGGCTGAGTAGTGTTCCGGTGCACGTCGGGTCTGTAGCTTTTCCCATTTAACCTCGAGTTCCTCTACGGTTTCCCGGTGCCACCTCGCGGTGCTTCTTCCGGTAAAATGCTTTAGACTCCTGGAGAAATTATAAGGACGGATTGGCAGAGCCCCGATCCGGCTGAACAAATCGGGCAGAAATTCCTCTCCGTAATCCCGCAGCATTCTGGTAGTCATAAAATAACCCAACTGGTAATAGCCCGGGGTTATGTCTCTGAAGGAACCGAAATAATCTTTTTGGTAAATGTACTTCCGGCCCCTTAGTGTATTTGTACGAAAAGGTAGCTCCCACGAAGGGAGTCTCCCCCGTCCGGCTTTGGATAGCAATGTTTCGCTCAGTACGGCATCGCCTTCGTAAAACCAGGGTGGAAGGCTCACGCCGAAAATGGCCAACGCTAGCTGTTCCAGAAACGGTGGTTTCAGGTAACCGGTAAGCCTGTCGAATTGCACCACATGACGGTATTCATGGATGGCCAGATTGCTCAGCCAGTTTTGGAAATCGGATGCTTGGGGAGGGGTGGTGAAGAACTCGGACCGACGCGGAGCAAGCTGGACAAACCCATTCGAAACAACGGTTCCCGTCTGTAATATGATTGATATATTTCTTGGTTTTTTACCAATGGATTTGCTTACGCCTTCAATCAGATTTCGAAGTTTATGAGCGACCTTTTCGGCAGGTATCTCAAATTCTTCAGGGTAGATCAGTTGAAAATTTTCCTCCTGAATCGAGCGCCATTTAACCGTTGGCGGGTTCTGCTCATCTTCAAAAATCTGAGGAAAAACCGATTCTGAATAGATTATTGAAATAAAGTATAACAGTAATCTGAAAAATAGGTGTTTAGGCATGTCTATATCAGGTTAAAATCCGTTTTACTAAATAATTTAGTTTTATGACAATCATGTGAAATAGTTATAAGTAATTTAATGGTTTATATTATATCTTTATGTAGCTGATAATATGTATTATAAATATTTATATGTAATGACTGTATTCTCCTATAAAAGCTGTAATTTTTCATCTTGAGTGCCTGCTTACTCCCTCCTTTTGCTTTCATAGATGCAAAGTCTTCAAACTAAAAACGAATATACACATTGAACAGTTAGCATGCTCGTTCGAGTAGTTTTTTTACGGATTTGTTGATGGCACG
Source organism: Olivibacter sp. (assembly GCA_048595275.1). Lineage (GTDB taxonomy): Bacteria > Bacteroidota > Bacteroidia > Sphingobacteriales > Sphingobacteriaceae > Olivibacter. The sequence continues at coordinate 21,136 of JBMDWN010000349.1, forward strand.
TTTGCGGAAAGGAACTTAATGCTACAAGACCGTCGATGCTCCCTGAAAGAAATATTTGCTGTATTATTTCCAAAATAAAATACTGGTTCAGCGGACAGAATCTTGCCCACTATTATCATTTTTAATAGGCACGTTTCGCATTTTTGTAGGCTATATGAGCTTGGTTTAATGATCATAACTGACCGAGATTGACCGCGTTTTTACAGGTAGATAAAATTTCATTTGGCCTACTCGGCAGGTCGCCGAAGTGATAAAGTTCCGAGATTCGGTTTTTGGTTCATCAGCCTGAATTAACTTCTGTGATGGTACCGGGTCAGTACGCCTCCGTTGTGGTTTCGTTAGATAAAGGTGTCATTTAGTCGTTTATTTAGATATGGTATTTTCAGGGGGATAGTGTATATTGTTTATTTTACTTGTCTTGATGATAACTCGTTTTTAGGCTGTGTTGAACGTTTTTTGACTCCCGTACGGGATCCCCTATGCCCGTGAAATATGACGCTTTTGAGAGATTGGCATGATTATTTTCGAGTAATTTCGCAGATAGAATTCATCTGCATGGCCAAAGCTTTACGTTTATTGTTCGCTCTTTTTATTGTATCTTCCCATGTCGTTTTGGCACAAAGCACTCCCCGTTATCTTCACAAAACCAAATCCCGGACGCCTGCGCGGACCAGGCTGGTTTTTCAATTGGAGCACGAAAACGGGGGGGTAATTACCGGGAACGAGCGTGCCCAGGAATCGCTTGAGGATGCTTACTATAATGCTTTTAATCTGAAGATCGGCTGGCAGACCCAGCGGGGCGGAGACATCTATCATGAGTTGTTTGACTACCCGATCTATGGGGTTGGGATCTACAGCAGTACCTTTGGTTTGTCTCATATGGGGAGTCCTTTTGCCTTATATGGTTTTGTGGCCATACCCATACACGCGCGTCCCGATAAGCGGTGGAATTTCAATTACCGAATTGCCCTGGGACTTTCTGCCCGTTTCAACCCGTATAATGAAGACAGCAATCCGGTGAACCTGATTATTGGTACTCGCAATAACGTATTTATCGATGCCGGAGCGCAGGTGAATTACCGACTGAGCTCTAAATTTCAGGGTGGTCTGGGTTTGGCTTTTCACCATTTTTCAAATGGTGCCTTACGCCTTCCAAATACCGGGGTTAACCTCCTTCCCCTGACGGCCGCCATTACGTATATTCCTTCCGGTGGTAATTTTGATTTCCGCAAAGAATCAGTTGCTCCGGAACGTAAAGAATTTGAATGGCATACGAATTATGCTTTCGGCTTTAAACAGATCGATTACGATAATCCCAGACGATACTTCAAGTCTACTTTTGGCACTTACCTTTCCAGGCATTTCGGTTACAAATGGAGGCTTGGATTGGGCTTTGACGTCTTCTATTCCGGATCCGGAAACCATGCGGAAGTAGCGGGCGAAAAAAAGGGGCATTTTGGTTCCCTGTTCTCGGGGGGACCATCTTTTTACATCGATCATGTGCTGACTTCCCGTTTGTACCTGAATGGAGGAGCGGGGTATTACCTGCACCGGAACGAGTTCAATGCGGAGAACAAGCCTTATTTTCTACGGGTAGGGGCACGCTTCTATACCTATAAGAATTTTTATAATGGGGTGTCCATAAAAGCGCATGGCGGACGGGCTGATTTCATTGAATGGACTACCGGCTATAGCTTCCGCCTGGGAAGCCGCTAGGATGTTCAGATGGTTGGCAGTTGCTTTCGTAATTTGCGATGATCAAGCCTGGTTTTCAGTACCGGATAGAGAAATACGGCACCAAGTACCAGAACTGCTCCGAGATAGAAGCCCAGGCTCATCTGTTCTTCTTTTTTGAAAAAAAGCCATGCCAGGACGATCCCGTAAACGGGTTCCAGGTTGGTCACCAGGGCCACGCGGAACGCGCTTAGTTCCTTCATTACCATAACACCGGCCACGTAGGCGGCTGAGGTGCAGACCGTGCCAAGTATCAACAGGTATATCAGGTCTGTCGTATTCAGCTCTAAGCTTCCCAAAGTAAATTGGTCGGGCCCCAGCAGCTTAAACAAACTGATCCATAGCCAAGCGCCACCCATCTCATAAAGACTGATGGTCGTAGCCCGGTGGTGCTTTATAAGCTGACTGTTGGCGATGGTGAACAGGCTGCCGCAGAGCGCGGCCGATAAACCGAATATGATTCCCCTTATGTATTGCGCTTCGAATTTGAAGATCAGGTAGATGCCGGAGATGATCAGCAGGCCGGTGAGTAATTCAAGCGCCTGGATCCTTTGCCGCGAAACGAGGGGCTCCAGGACTGCTGTGAAGAGCGTGAGAGAAGATAGACAGACCAGGGTAACCGATACATTGGCGTATTTAATGCTCTGAAAAAAAAGGATCCAATGCAGTCCGACCAAACCGCCGGTAAAGATCAGCTGACC
>JBMDWN010000350.1:0-2154 GCA_048595275.1 Olivibacter sp.
ACTCGATGGTACGGGTAAACGCGCTGACGATACTCCCCAGGGAGCTCACGGGGATGTATTGGTATTTGGAGACCGCGCTTATGTTTTTTACTTTACCCATCCGGGAAGGAAGAGACACACTGAGGCGGAGAACGATGCGCAGGGTGTACTGCCTTACCGGTATCGCCGTTCTTCCATTCAGGTAGCCGAATTGCTTTTCGAGGAGGGTACATTAAAAAGTAGGCGGGATGAACCATTCGAGTTCCGTTTAACTCACCCTCCCGAGAATTAGAAAGAATGTAAAATCGACTAAAACAAATAAATATGTACAAAAAAACCCTGATCGCTTTTTTATGCCTTGGCGCCGGCCTCTTGTCAGCCTGTGGACAGCGTACAGAAAAAGAACATGACGATCATTCATCCTCGGAAAGACTTAGAGCACCCGCGTACCCGCTGATTACGCATGACCCTTACCTCAGCATCTGGTCTTTCGGAGATACGTTGAATGCTGGGTCGACAAAGCACTGGACGGGAGCAGATCAGAGCATCGTAGCTTTCGCGAAAGTTGACGGCGACTTATATCAGCTCTCTGGAAAGCCAATGGTGCATCTGGACTATAAACTGCCAACAGCGAAGCAGCAAGCTTACCATGTGCAGTATACCTATTCCAAACCGGCTGACGGATGGGAAAAAGTTGACTTCGACGACAAGGCCTGGAAAAATGGAAAGGCTCCTTTTGGAGATAATTCCGGAGATAACCCGATGAAACCGGCCTCGCAATATGATGATGAGATCTGGTATCGTCGTGAATTCGACTGGCAGCCGGATGATCAGGATAACCTGAAGCTGGCCATCAGTCATGATGATGCGGTCGAAGTTTTCCTGAATGGGGTGCTGGTTTACCAGGATGAGGAATTTATTCTTGACTACACGTTGCTGGATCTTCCTCAAGACGGCAAAGCGGCATTAAAAGCGGGCAAAAATACCTTGGCCGTCCATTGCCGGAACGACCGGGGTGGCGCCTTCATAGACGTTGGTCTGGTGAACGAGCGCCAGCTCTTCAAATCTGAAAAAGCACAACAGCAGTCCGTTAAGTTAAGCGCCACGCAAACAGCCTACCATTTCAGGGCTGGTGTGGCAGATGTTGATCTGATCTTTACATCACCCCTGCTGATGGACGACATCGAAGTGCTGGCCCGTCCCGCTTCTTATGTGACCTTCAAAAGCAAATCGAACGACGGAAAAGATCACCAGGTGGAGGTATTGTTTGCCGTCTCCGGTACGATCAGCTCGGATAAACCCGACCAGGAAGTGCAGGTGGAAGAGGTGAAATCTTCCGGTCAGTTGATACAATCCGTCGGGACCACTTCGCAGAAACTGCTGGTAAAAAAAGGAGATAATGTCCGCATTGACTGGGGTAAAGCTTACCTGGCAGCACCTGAAGGGTCAAAGGCGTTGCCGACATCCTCAGAAGCTTTTGCGGCTTACCTGGGCGGCGATGAATCTGCGGCGGCGTCCGCTAAAAACACGGGCGCAGCCATGGATTTGTTAATGGGCGCCTGGTTCCCGCTGACGGAACATGGTCAGGAAGGGGAAAACCACGTGGTGTTGGCTTACGATGACGAATACAGTGTTCAGTATTTCGGAGAGAATCTTCGTCCCTGGTGGAGGAGAGACGGGAAGACCGATGCGTTGTCGATGTTAGGGTCTGCCGAGTCGGATTATAAAAGGCTGATAGAGGCCTGTGATAAATTCGACGGAGAGCTGTTGCAAGAGGCGAAAAAAGCTGGGGGTGATCGGTACGCCGCGTTGTGTGAGCTGGCTTACCGTCAGTCTATTGCGGCCCACAAAGTAGTAGCCGCCCCGGATGGAGAGCTCCTGTTCTTATCTAAAGAGAATTTCTCTAATGGTTCTATCGGTACGGTCGACATAACCTATCCGTCTTCGCCGATCTTCCTGCGTTACAATACTGAACTGGCGAAAGGGCTGCTGCGGTTTATTTTCTATTATTCGGAAAGCGGCAAATGGAAAAAGCCTTTTCCTGCTCACGATATCGGAACTTACCCGCTGGCGAACGGTCAGACCTATGGCGAGGATATGCCGGTCGAAGAGGCTGGAAACATGCTGGCGGTAACGGCCGCCACGGCCGTGGTGGATGGTAATGCTGACTTCGCC
>JBMDWN010000351.1:0-13504 GCA_048595275.1 Olivibacter sp.
TACTCCCTGAGCGCATGAGCCACATCTACTCCAGTCTTCGTTCCCCTTATCATGATGTCCAGGAAAACAAGGTCAGGTTTTGTTTTCTCGATAAGTTGAATGGCATCCTCATAAGAAGATGAAATCCCCGTGACATCATAACCCAGCTCGATAAGCATGTCTTCAAGATCTGACGCTATGATCATTTCGTCCTCAACTATATGTATACGAGCTTTTACTGACATCCGAGATCATTCTTACCCACCAGAGATTCAAAGAACCTCCTAGCCTAATTCATTGAAATAGATTTCAAATTTAGCATAATCTTTCTCTTTTGCATAATCTATCAGACCCGAAAGCTGAGCTGTCAGCCTTGTTACCAGGCGCAGCCCCATCGACTTTGAATTAGTTATTAATACGTTGGACGGTAGACCGCAGCCGTTATCCTGATAAGTTAAATGATAACGATAATTTGCTCTCGTGGAGGGTTTGACGTCTATGATTATTCGGCCGTCAGCGGAGCCTTTAAAGGCGTACTTAAGCGAGTTCGTCGTCAGCTCGGTAATGATCAGCCCGAGAGGAACAGCCGTTTCAGCATTCAGAAAAACATCATTAGCTGAAACCTCTGTTAAAACCGGAACTTCGGTCCGGTCGTATATGGAGATAAGATAACTACACAGATTACGAACATACTCTTCGACATTGACGTGTGAGAGCTGATCCTGCTGATACAGCTTTTGATGGATCAAGGCAATGCTTTTTAGTCTACTTTTACTTTCATTAATGGCGCTCAGAACTTCTGGATTTTGTATTCCCCTGGACTGCATATTGAAAAGGCTGCTGATCATTTGCAAGTTATTCCTGACACGATGATGAATCTCTCTGAGAAGGGTTTCATTTTCCAGGTTTTTATTGGCCAATACTTTAGTCATACGCTTATTTTCGCGATACCTGAGATGAAAAACCAGTGCCAGCAGAAAAGCAACCACACACAAGGTTACAATTGCGATACGTTGTGTTCGGAAATTTTTAAGCTCAAGATTTTGAAAGGCGAGCTGCTGACGCTGCCTGTCCGTTTCAAATTTATCCCGTAATTCCGAGTCAGATAATATGGCTTGTTCTGCATATTTACGTTCAGTAAATCCTTCATATTCACTGAGTAAACTGTCCCCCCGAGATATATTTCCCGTCAAATAATTGAGCCGGAAAAGAAGTGATATAAGCGTTTCCTCATATTTAAATGGCCGTTCCTTTGTGTTTTCCTGCACTCGTTCAGCGAATTTATAGGAGGTTTCATAATCTTTCGAAAAATACGCTTGGTAGGCTCTCAAAAAGTCGTAGATATCCGTTATTTCAGGACGATTTATTTTTGCCACCCTAGATTTGATATCCGTCAAGTACTGACTTATCTCTGTGCCACCCCGTTTGATGACCAGATGTATTTCCTGAAGCTTGCTCTGAATCAGATTAAATTCGTCTTGATTAGCGGCAAAGGATGCCTGAGCGAGGCGATTATAATCCATTGCTTCAGAAAATTCCTCAAGGATTTGATGACTTGCGCTAAGGTGATATTGTATAAGCCCTATTTCTTCCAGGTTATGACTCTTCTCGGAGTGCTCTTTAGCCTTTAGCAACAATCGAATTGCGGCATCCGGACTTCCTGCGAAATTGTTATAGTGGTCGGCAAGCATGACCCTGTAGCGGATTGCGGACAGCGTATCCCCTCCAGCATCAGCAATCTTCAATGCCGAATTCAAGTATTCCTGGGCGAGCTTGTGGTTGTTTTGCCGGTTCAGAATAGTGCCCATGCTGGCATATACGGGAGCTAAAAGCTTTTGCTCTCCAAAACTTTCGTATACCCCTTTAGACTGATAATAGTATTGAAGAGCATCGTCCTCATTTCCCATCAGCTCACTGTATTCACCTTTCAGGCTGTATCCTTCCGCTAGCCGGTGTCTGTCCGTTTCCTGTTCTGCATATTTAATGCCCTCACTGACGAGCTTTAGCGCTTTAACAGGATCCTTCTTTACGACAAGCATTGCGGACCGGTAAAGAGAATCAATGCTGTTGTCCGCTGAATTTTTTTGAGCGGGCAACGCGCCCAGGCAAATTGAAGTCAAAAAATAGGAAGTGGTCAATAAGTAGCCAAAAAGCTCTTTGCACATGTTTATTGTGTCTTCAAATTTTAAGCAAATTAAGAACTTTCCTTCGAATGTGTGAAATGGGATGATTATCAACCCGAAAAAGGGTATAATCAACAAGCGTTCAAACGATTTCCTTATTTGTAAATCGGCCCAAATTATCATTTGATTTACCAGAGCGTATGCTAAACCGTTTAAATAATTTTTAAATCTTTTGCGTTATGTAAAAATTACTGTACTTTTCCACCATTATTCCCGCAAAAATCAAAGGTGTATTTGAGGGGATACTCACAACCTTATTGTTGCCTTGACTTTGCATGAAACAAAAACTATCCATTTTAGATATTGCCCGGGCTTTAGCCGTGTCGCCAACAACTGTGTCCTTCATTTTAAATGGAAAAGCAAAAGAAAAGCGCATTAGCGAGAAGTTAGAGAAAGAGGTACTCGAATACGTTGAAAAGACCGGCTATAAACCGAACTCATTAGCAAGAAGCCTTCGGACAGGTAAAACGAACACAATAGGTCTTGTTGTGGAAAGCATAGCAAATCCTTTTTTTGCTAATATAGCGAGGGCAATTGAGGAGAAAGCCTATCAAAATGGTTATCGAATTCTTTATAGCAGCACCGGCAATAGTGTAGGACGTACAAAAGAGATCTTGAACACGTTAAGAGATCAGCATGTTGACGGGTATATAATCAGTCCGCCACCGGGGCTTGAATTGGCGGTACAGGAATTAGTTGACTCGGGTAAACCGGTAGTTTTATTTGATCGAAATCTGCCGGGAATTGAAGTGGATAGCATAAGCATTGACAATTTTGAGAGTATGCACGAGGCAACTAAGCAACTGGTGATCGAAGGCTTTCAGAAAGTGGCCTTAATTACCCTCGATTCGACTCAATCACAGATGCTTGACAGGCGAAAAGGATACGAACAGTGCTTAATCACTGCCGGATTACCGAAAATTATACTTGAAGTGACGTTCACCCAGAGTCAGAATGAGATGACCAAAGCGATCCAGGAATTTCTTTCGCAACATTCCGAAATAGATAGCTTATTGTTCTCTACTAACTATTTAGCCGTGAGTGGCCTTAGGGCTGTTAGGTCGCTGGGAAAACGGATACCTGAGAATTTCGGTATTATAGCATTTGACGATCACGACGTTTTTGATCTCTATAATCCGTCAATAACGGCAATTGCACAACCGATCACGGAAATTGCTGAATCGTTGATGATCCGTCTGATAAAAAGGCTGGACCAGGATGATGCGGCGATTCAAAGAGCCGAGAAAATTATGTTGCCCGGTCAATTAATCGAAAGGGCTTCTTCGAAACGTAAAGTAAAATATGAATAAAAAAGTTATAGGATGTGATATTGGTGGTAGTCATATCACCGCAGCAATTGTAGATTTCGATACGGAAAAAATAATAGAAAAAAGTTATACAAGACTCGATGTGAATTCTCAGGCAGATGCTGAAAGTATTGTTAGTCAGTGGGCTGATTGTATTAAAAAGGCTGCCAAAGGTTGTTCAAGAGAGGAGCTGCTTATCGCTATTGCTGTTCCGGGTCCGTTTGATTACGATAATGGAATAAGCTATATTAAAGGTCAGAGCAAATATGACGCACTGTATAAAATTAACGTAAAATCTGAACTTTCCAGACATCTGGCTATCCCGCATGAATCCATACGGTTTGTTAACGATGCGGCCAGTTTCCTGCATGGGGAAGTTAGTTTTGGTGTTGGCAAGGGGTACAAGAAGGCAATAGGCCTTACCCTTGGAACAGGATTAGGATCAGCTGTTTATGCTGAGGGGAAATCTATGGATGCAGATCTATGGCAGACTCCATTTAAAGACAGTATTGCCGAGCATTATCTTTCTGCCCGGTGGTTAACGAACACTTATTCCCAAAAAGGTTCTGGAACCGTAAAAAATGTCAGGGAAATGGCTGAACTGACCGAAAAAAATGGCGAAGTAGCTAAAACGATATTTGAACAGTTTGGTGTTCATTTGCGAGAATTTATTGACTCAGAGCTTTTGAAGTACGATCCTGAGGTTATTATTCTGGGGGGAAACATCTCCAAGGCAATCAAACTTTTTTTGTCTTTAGACGGAGAAAACGTCAACAATCAAACATCGACTGTAAATATTGTCAGTGCAATTTTAGGGGAACACTCCGCATTGTACGGTGCAGCTAAAATGTCTTTCGAAAACACCGTTATGGTAAGACGAGCTTCGGGTTACTAGTTTTTTGCATACGTTTTTTGGTAGATGATCAACGATAATTCATCAGAAAGCGTATAAGCATTATCATTGCCAGGTAAGGACACCCTATGTCTACCTTTAACAAAATCAGGCTGAAGAGCAGACGCTTTCAGCCTTTTTTGTTTCTGTAACTCATCTCGCTAGCCTGTTATTATTATCCGGAAAAACTAATAGCGGCTGATAATTCTTAGCTTCCTCCACAGGTAGTTGGCAATATGAAATGATAATGACGACATCGCCTACTTGGGCAAGCCGTGCAGCCGCGCCATTCAGACAAATAATACCCGAACCACGTTCGCCTTTTATCACATATGTTTCAAAGCGTGCACCATTATTATTGTTCACAATCTGGACCTTTTCATTGGGAATGATGTTTGCTGCTTCCAGCAACTCTTCATCTATAGTGATACTCCCAACATAGTTGAGCTCCGCCTGTGTTACTTTCACTCTGTGAATCTTCGACTTTAATATCTCAATGACCATGTTGCAAAATTACGAATCCTCTCTGTAAATGCTGTAAACGTTCCTGACTGGACCTGATCACATCGTTGTTTTTGACATTAAAGAAGCATATTGTCGATCAGTCGAACACCTTCAACCCATGCGGCACAAATGGCTATGAGCGGTTCTTCCTTTGACGTCGCTATCGTTAAATCATCCGCATTACATATAGCGAAATATTCAACTTGGATACCCTGGGCCGACCGAAGGTATGAAAGACCATATGCGCTCATTTCAGGGATGCTGCTTGATTTCAGACTATCCCTAACATAGAAAAGTATTGATGAGAGCGCAACGGCGCGTTGTCGTCCTTCTATAGTCAGGCGGGCATTTCTCGAGCTCAACGCGAGTCCGCTTTTTTCGCGGACCGTCGGGCATATTACCAACTCAATCGGTATGTTTTTTTGGCGGATTAATTCTTTTATGACGAGGCACTGCTGATAATCTTTCTGACCAAAAAAAGCAAGATCAGGTTCAATCAGGTCAAAGAGTTTATTAACAATTTGTGTGACACCCTGATAATGACCCGGTCTTTTTTCTCCTTCCCATACGGAATCCAGTTGGCCGAGATCCATAGACCATGCTTCCAAACCGTCATACATCTCGTTTATTTCCGGTTGAAAAAGAACGTCGCATCCGGCTTCGGTTAAAAGCTGTACATCATTTTCAATCGGGCGTGGGTAGATCTCCAGATCTTTAACGTCATTGAATTGCGTCGGGTTGACAAATATGCTGCATACGACAAATTGACTTTTTTGTTTAGCGGTTTCCAGCAACGCTAAATGACCATCATGCAAGGCACCCATCGTAGCTACAAAGCCAATACTCTGCTGGTTATTACGAACAGCTAAGAGCCGCTCGCGCAAATCTTCTCTCGTTTTAATTATATCCACCCCGATGTTTTCAAAATGCGCAAAAATGATAAATTAAACGGGATTCGCAAAGCATTTTTGATAAAATGACGGAGATTTTGTATATTTGCAAACCGATTCTCTTAGCATGCTTGTTTTATTTTGAGATAGTAAATTGTTCGTGTTAGCGCTTTAAAGGTTCGCTGGCTGAGGATCGCTTGTTGTGACTTTTCAAAATTGGTAAATATATAATTAGTGGAAGATGGCAAAAACGAAAATACTGTATATTACCCACGAGATGGCTCCCTTTTTGGAGGTTAGTAAAATTTCTCAAATAACAAGGCAATTACCTCAGGCAATGCAGGAAAAAGGATTTGAAATCCGTATACTGATGCCGCGGTTCGGTAATATAAACGAGCGTAGAAATCGCTTGCATGAAGTTATTCGTCTTTCCGGGATGAATATTGTTGTCGATAATAATGACAATCCTTTGATCATTAAAGTGGCTTCTATTCCTTCAGCTCGGATGCAGGTATATTTTCTTGATAATGAAGAGTATTTTCAGAGAAAGCAGGTTTTCTCGGATAAGGAAGGTCGGTTTTTTAAAGATAATGATGAAAGGGCCATCTTTTTCTGTAAAGGTGCCCTTGAGACTGTTAAAAAACTTGGTTGGTCTCCGGATGTCGTTCACTGTCATGGTTGGATGAGCGCCCTTGTGCCCGCGTATCTTAAGACAGCCTATAAGGAAGATCCTACCTTTAAGGATACGAAAGTGATTTATTCGTTATATGCAGACCGGTTCGAGCACAAGTTGAGTGACTCTTTTGCTAAGAAAGCTTTAACTGGAGGAATGACTGAAGAGCATACCGTTGCTTACGATAGTTCTGATTACTTAGGGCTTTATAAAGGTGCGTTTCAGTATACGGATGCAATCGTGCTTTCTGAAAATAATATCGATCAGGATCTGTTAAATATTGTTAAAAAGGCTGATATCCCAGTTACAAATTGTCAGGATGATGCAGAATTCGAAAATTATTGCAACCTTTACGAGCAATTCTCAAACGAAGAACTTGAGACTGTTGCTTAGGGTTATTTGACAATTTTAGCATTATATGAATTATTTTTTTAAAGGCTTATTGACTTCGTTGATAAGTCTTTTTGTTTTGTCGGGTTGTACAAATCCATCTGGAATTGGTTTGGATTCGTATCCCGGAGGAGAGCTGGTGGGTGTCCTGGACAGCTCTGCCCGGTTGTCACTGGTCACGCAAAGGGACGATGCTGCTCAAACGATTAGTATCGCTCAAAATGCGTCCTTAAATGTCCCTTCGATCCCTGTTTTTCAATTGCCCGTTGGTCAATGGAACGATCCTGTTATTGGAAACGTTCAGGCAGGGCTCGCGCTCAGTATTTCCAGGATTTCCGGAGATTCCCGAATTCCGGAAGGAGCAATTCTGGACTCCGCCGTGTTGGTTTTGCGTTATGGTTCTGTATTCTCTGGAGATACACTCGCAGATAATAACTATGAGGTAACGGTTAGGCAGTTAGCAGAACGATTTGATCAGAGCACCAGTACGTCGATTACGAAAGCGTGGCAGACGAGCGATGAAATTGTGGGCCAAAGGTCGTTGGCCCGCTTCAACCTGAGAGACAGTATTGTTGTCACGACCTTGTCCAATGGTCGGGATAGCATTATTCGGGCCCCCGCGCAGCTACGTATTCCGCTGTCAAATGAATTCATCGACAATCTATTTTCATCTGCACAGGATTCTACGTCGTTCAATGCGGATCAGGGTTTCCAGGAACGTATTAAGGGGTTTTATGTAAGTATGGGAAGTCAGGGTACCGGCGGACTGGCCACTATCGCCCTTGATGATATTAATGCATTGGAAGTTCGCTATAAAGTTCCTGGTGACGAAGAAAGTATGGATACCGTCTTCAGGAGGTATACGATAAGAAGCACTGGGCAGACCAGTCAGGATTTACTTAAATCGTCCGTCTCATGGGAATTTAATGATAACGTGCAACAACAACTCAGCAATCAGGAGTCATCTTACTCGTCCGTTTTTCTTCAAGGGCTGGGCGGACTCAGAAGCCGTGTGGTTATAGGCAATTTAGATTCACTCGCTAACAGACCTATATCAGTCAATAAAGCAGAACTGATGTTGCCTGTCGATGAGGTTTTGCAAGGAGCTGTTGCTCCTCCATCGAGACTTACTTTATTTGTATTTGATATTGGCGGTCGCCGGCAACCTGTTCCGGATGGAGATTTAAGATTTATTCAGAGTGCTCAAGGTCAGGCGTCTTTCGTTGGAGATCAGCGAAACAGGGGGATTCAGGGGTTCGGCGGTTTTTATGATCGGGATAAAAAGGCTTACGTGTTTAACATAACATCCTTCGTTCAGGACATGATTTCTGGTAAAATAACCAATCCTGAACTCCATATATCGGTTGCATCTTTTTCGCCTTTTCAGAATCAGTCTATACCGTACTGGCCCGATGCAAATGCTCCAAACCGGGTTGTTCTGGGAAACAGCAGTCAACAGAATTTTCCTGGAAAGCTTTTTATATACTACTCTCAGCTACCTTAACATAGCTTAATAGGGGTATTTGGGGTAAAGTGAATAAACTTTGCCCCTTTTTTATTTTGAAACCTTATCTTTCCTAAAATCTCAATTATTAAAAATAATTATATCTAAAATGTGTGGAATCGTTGGTTATGTAGGATCCAGAGAAGCCTGGCCGATTGTCGTGAATGGTTTGAAACGTTTGGAGTACAGAGGCTATGATAGCGCAGGCGTAGGGTTGGTAGATAAGTTCGGTGAACTGCGTGCATTGAAGAAACAGGGAAAAGTTTCGGATCTGGAAGCTTTCGTGCGTAATGAAGACCTTCAGTCAACTCTGGCGATTGGTCATACCCGATGGGCCACTCATGGTGCACCCTCAGATATTAACTCTCATCCGCACCAATCAGGAGATGGTAACTTACTTCTGGTGCATAACGGAATTATAGAAAATTATGCATCATTGAAAGAGGAGTTGTCTGATTGCGGACATGAATTTATAAGCGAAACTGATTCCGAGGTTTTAGTACATCTTATTCAGGAAGTGCAGCAGCGGCACAACTGCTCTTCCTTTGAGGCGGTCCGCCTTGCTTTAAGTCAGGTAGTAGGAGCCTACGCAATTTTAGTTATTGACAAACAAAATCCAGACGAAATTATCGCGGCCAGAAAAGGTAGCCCGATGGTTATCGGGGTTGGGAATGGAGAGTATTTTATTGCTTCTGACGCTTCGCCTATAGTGGAGTACACCAAGAACGTTGTTTATTTAAACGATTTCGAACTCGCCAGAATATCGCCGGAGGCTTTACACATTCGATCGATAGAAGATCATGTCCTGGATCCGGTTATTCAGGAATTGGAACTCAAGCTAGAAGCGATCGAACGCGGTGGCTATGAATTTTTCATGTTGAAAGAGATTCATGAGCAACCACGATCTATATTCGATAGTATGAGAGGCAGGATTGATGCAGAGAAAGGTTGTGTGCAGCTGGGAGGGCTGGCAGGTTTTACGGAGGCCATTAGAACGGCTAAGAGGATGATTGTTTTAGGTTGTGGTACTTCATGGCATGCAGGCCTCGTTGGCGAATACCTAATCGAATCTTTCGCTAAGCTACCGGTTGAAGTAGAATATGCCTCTGAATTCAGGTATCGCGAACCAATTATCTACGAAGATGACTTGGTTTTAGCAATTTCCCAGTCCGGCGAAACCGCCGATACCTTGGCTGCTATAGAGCTGGCTAAAGAACATGGAGCTACTGTTTTTGGAATCTGTAATGTGGTAGGGTCCTCTATAGCCAGGATTGTTGACGCTGGTATCTATACACATGCCGGTCCTGAGATCGGTGTTGCTTCTACAAAGGCATTTACGGCTCAGGTTACGGCAGTTACCTTAATGGCATTCCATATTGCTTCTCTTCGGAAAGAACTTTCTCCGGCGCAACTGAGGCCACTACTGCAGGAAATGGAAAAATTGCCGGATTTAGTACAGCGCTGCCTTGCTGCAGAACCGCTGATTCAGCGGCTTTCAGAAGAAATTAAGGACAGTGCCAATTGCTTGTTTCTTGGCAGAGGAACTGGTTTTCCCGTAGCTTTGGAAGGCGCATTAAAGCTTAAGGAAATATCCTACATACATGCGGAAGGGTATCCGGCGGCTGAAATGAAGCATGGTCCTATAGCCTTAATCGATCATAAAATGCCTGTCATTGTTATTGCTACGAAAAATCCATCTTACGAAAAGGTGCTCAGTAATATTCAGGAGGTTAAAGCCCGACAGGGCAAAGTGATCGCGATCGTTACGGAAGGAGATAATTTAGTCGCTAAAATTGCAGATTTTGTATTGGAAATTCCAGTAGCCAACGATGCATTTGTTCCAATTCTTGCCAGCGTGCCTCTTCAGTTATTAGCCTATTATGTTGCGATACTAAGGGGTTGCGATGTTGACCGGCCGCGTAATCTGGCTAAATCGGTAACAGTGGAATAATTATTTTGTAAAATATTTATATAATAAACTTTTTTCATTAAATGATTGTTGGGTTATTTAAAATAACACGCAATAATCATGAAAACTTTAAATGGAAAGGTAGCACTAGTTACAGGAGCAGGATCCGGCATAGGCAGGTCCGTTGCATTGGCTTATGCGGAAGAAGGAGCTAAGGTTGTCGTATCCGATATCAACGCTAAATCTGGAGAGTCTGTTGCCGACGAGATCAAGCAAAGTGGCGGAGAAGCCTGTTTCATCAAAAGCAATAGCTCGAAAGCTGAAGATAACAAGCTTTTGGTTGAAACAACTATTGCTCAATACGGTCAGCTCGATATCGCTTGCAACAATGCCGGCATCGGTGGAGTAGCTGAACTTACAGAGAACTATCCGCTTGAAGAATGGGATAAAGTGGTTCGTCTAAACCTCGATGGTGTTTTTTACGGATGTAAATACCAATTGGAAGCTATGTCCAAATCGGGCTCAGGTGTTATTGTAAATATGGCCTCCATCCATGGTTCTGTTGCTGCACCCGGCTCGGTAGCCTATACAACTTCCAAACATGGAGTGGTGGGGCTTACCAGAAACATAGGCGCCGAGTATGGGCAAAAAAATATACGATGTAACGCAGTTGGGCCAGGATACATCGATACCCCCTTATTAAGGGATAATTTATCGGAAGAGCAATTAGAAGGATTGAAGGCAAAACATCCGATAGGAAGGTTGGGAAAACCGGAGGAGGTGGCTGAACTGGTTTTGTTTTTAAGTTCAGATAAATCTTCTTTCATTACAGGAGCTTATTTTCTGATTGACGGGGGATACACATCCGTCTAAATCCCTCGGGGGAACCTCTGCAGACACGCGCTAAATTATGAGTCTACTTTTAACCGTTATTCCTGTCTTTCTTCTTGTTGTAGTTGTTTTTCCAGGCTATGCACAGATACAGCAGCTAACGGATTCTACGAGAGTTGTAGTGGAAAAGACGCCTGAAGCCCGCATCCGTTTCAAAGGACTGTTTCAAGGTAGATATATGATAGCCCTGCACGACCGCGTTGATGTCATGGGCATGCAGCATCCTACGGGGGATTTTGTCAACAATACGTTCAACTTGAAGCGCGTAAGGTTTGCTACTGCTGCCACGATCAGTGATCGA
This sequence comes from Olivibacter sp., assembly GCA_048595275.1. Classification (GTDB taxonomy): domain Bacteria; phylum Bacteroidota; class Bacteroidia; order Sphingobacteriales; family Sphingobacteriaceae; genus Olivibacter. Next base: position 11,424 of record JBMDWN010000351.1, read on the forward strand.
ACAGAGGTAAACATTATGTTGAATCTTGCTGAGTTCAATAGCGATCCGAGAAATCGTGTTTTGGAAAATGCTTACGTCTCATATAGGATTAATCGTTATCTTTCTTTGATCGGCGGACAATTCAGGCCCGCTTTTGGATTGGAAAACACATTTCCTATTGATATCGTAAAATCAATCGATTTTTCCAATCAGTATTATGCTTTCGGAAGTAACGGTTGGGAAAGTTTTCAGGTAGGAGCGGGTCTTACGGGGAAGTATGAAGACGGACTTTTGCCGGTAAGTTATGCGTTAACCATCTCAAACGGGAATAATAGAAATCAGATTTCAGATCAGGATAACGGTAAGCAATTCGCTAGTCGGGTCGTGCTTGGGCTTTCGAAAAAGTATCAGTTAAATGTCGGCCTAAACGGAGGCCTCGGATCTGTTTATAAAGAGAATGTTTATGCAGCAGGTTTAGACATCTCTACCCTGGTCCCGTTGAGCAAGAAATTTTCTCTGGAATTGCAGGTAGAAGGAAAAAGAGGTACCAATCACGTGGCTTATTTTGCTACGGCTGAGGATGCTCGTTTTCAGTCGCTTAAAGACTATCAAATGCGGGGCTGGTATGTTTTGCCTAACCTGCGCTACGCAATCAATTTTCATCGGTTAAGTTCCATTGAATTGTCTTGCCGTTACGAAGATTTCGATGCTAATTTTAAGATCAGCCCAAATAAAAGACGGACATTCATCCCCATGGTCAGTTTCGAATTTCTTGAGAATTATAACGCCCGCATACAGCTCGCTTTGCAGCTAGACAGGTTTCAGCATGAGGTTCCTTCTACCACAACTTATAATAACTCTCTCTTTATTTTACAACTGCAAACGCGATTATAGCTATGGAACGAGAAATCCAACCGATAAAGTTAGGAGTAACACTGGTTTTTGGTTTAATTATTTGGTTTGTGCCTCCTCCTCAGGGAGTAAATGTTCAGGCTTGGCATCTTCTTGCCATATTTTTAAGCACCATTCTGGGGATAATTATCAAAGCTGCAAGCATGGGGTCGATGTGTATGATCGCTATTGCTTTAATTGCTGCCTTACAGATCTTAGCACCAGGCGATCCTGCCAGGTCGATTACCCTGGCTTTAAAAAGTTTTAGTGATAAAGTAATCTGGTTGATTGGAATTTCGTTTTTTATTGCACGAGGTTTCATTAAGACTGGCCTGGGGAAACGTATTGCTTTTCTGTTTATCAAGCTTTTTGGAAAATCTTCTCTTGGGTTAGCCTATGGATTGGGATTGGCAGATTTAGTCCTCGCGCCAGCCATACCAAGCAATACGGCACGGGGAGGTGGGATTGTATACCCAATTATGAAGTCGATGGCGATTAGTTTCGGGTCTCAGCCGGATAAGCCGGAGACTCACCGCCGTATGGGGTCTTATCTGACGCTGAGCTGTTATAATGTGAATCTGATTGCATCATCAATGTTTCTCACCGGAACGGCAAGTAATCCTATGTGTCAGAAATTTGCTGCAGCATTCGGTATTCATATATCGTGGATGTCCTGGATGCTGGCCGCGATTGTACCGGGATTGTTATGTTTTTTCGTCATTCCAATGCTGCTTTATAAGACCTACCCGCCTGAGTTAAAGGCAACAGGCGATGCCCCGTCTGTAGCTTCAAATGAGCTGAAAGCAATGGGGCCTGTTTCCAGAAAGGAGTGGTATATGATGGCTGCATTTATCATTTTGCTTGCTCTTTGGGTAAGTGGGGATTTGTTTGGGATTGATGCAACAACTACTGCTTTTATCGGATTGGTATTTCTACTATTAAGTTCTGTCCTGACATGGGAAGACGTAAAAGCCGAGAAAGGAGCCTGGGACACAATTGTCTGGTTTGCAACGCTCGTTATGATGGCTAGCGGATTAAATGAATTGGGCTTCATCGAGTGGTTCAGTAATCTGATCAGGGAGGAGATAGGCGGTCTATCTTGGCAAATTGCTTTTCCGGTTATTATTGGCGTATATTTTTTTAGTCATTATCTTTTCGCCAGTGCGACTGCCCATGTGGCAGCGATGTATTCCGCGCTTTTAGGTGTTGGG
>JBMDWN010000352.1:0-14826 GCA_048595275.1 Olivibacter sp.
AAAGGATCCAACAATAGAAGTAAACTGAGTTTTTGCTGAATCTTGACGAACGATAGCCCGATGATTCTCTATCTCGCAATAATAACACTGATCTGAATTGAGAAACTTTCTTGTTTCCCTTGTGACAACCTGATGAATGTCTTCAGGTTTTACCAAATGACGTAATACATCGGTAAGTTGCAATAGAAAGGATTGCCTATTACTCATGAATCAATCTTGGTACGGCCGTAACAGAGAATGAATCATTGGTTCAAATCTTTCGCGTGCATCAAATGCTGCTCTAACGTCGGTAGCATCTCCCGAACGAAACCGCTTAAATCTGAATCTTCGACCAATCCTTCAGCGGATGTGAATAAGGACACCGTGTTTTCGTGATCTTTCACCATTTGTTCAACATACGCTTTATCAAACTCCGCACCGGACTTACTGCTCAACTCATCAACCACCTTCTGTTTGTCTTGGGGAAGCGCGGTCGGTACCGTATACCCTTTACGGTTTGCTATGGCTTTCAATTTATCGTTGGCCTTTGAGTGATCTGCCAACATCTGGTCTGCAAAAGACTTTACCTGGCTGTCTGACGCTTTCTCCTTAGCTAACTTCGCTAATGTAACTTCCGAAAGTCCGCCCTCCCCGGCTTGTCTAATGAACGCCGTATCGGACATTTCTACATTGTTATTCATTGGCATAGACTCGGCCGAGTATTCTTCCATAGTTAGGGTATCGCGTCCTTCATCGTTATTATCTGAAGGGCTGGTATTACATGAAGCCATAAATAGAGCTGTTGACAGCGCGAGTAATGAGGTTATTGTTTTCATAGTTTCTTGTTTATGTGTGATACAGAATCAGTTGCTATGTATAGCTTAAAAACCATACCACTGTTATTTGTGCAAAACATCCCATGACTTATTTTGCGTATTTATACGCATATCGTATGTAGCCTGTTTAATAGCTTTGATAACTGTATGGATAACCTTGGCCAAATAGCCTTCAATTCGAATGAGCAGGGCTTCTGTCTTATGGAACGAATAGTGTGTCAAAAGCGGGCCAGAGTAGACTACTATTATCAATATGCAAATACCGCTTTCACTCACCTTACTACTTTAGAAAACGTGATCGGCAAAAGCATTAGGCAAGTAATGGGACGCAAAGCGCAGCGTTTTGTAGAATATTGCGACCAAGTATATAATTCTGGCCGTAGTTTGGACCTTGAGATTCATGTGGAACTTGCTGGTCGCTGCTTGGCTGTTCAAATGTTCCCGACTCAACAAAATGACGTAATTGGCGTGATTTTCACGTATACGGGACCTTATAAAAAATACCTCGAACCGCCCGGAAAATCAATTGAGGAGAAACTGAAACTGGAAACTTTCCGACAAACCTCAAACGCACGGGAAGAAGAACGACGAAGAATTTCGGAGAGCTTACACAACGGGTTAGGTCAGCTTTTGTATGCTGCGAAATTGAGTCTCAGGAATCTGGATTTAAGTCTGGAAATCGGCTCCCATCAATATATGCAGGCAAGAAAAGCAACCGAAAAATTGATTTCTGAAGCTATTCTCGAATGTCGCCGAATCTCGCACGAACTTGCTCCTGTCTTTCTGGAGGAGCACGGTCTGATGGCCGCAATTGATGATGTGCGTAGACATCTATTCGATGGTCTCAAGGCGAAATGTGTTTATCGGAATTTGGAAAAACCAATGTCGAGGTATCTTGAGCTCGCAGTATTCCGGACCGTTCAAGAACTAATGCTTAACGTAGCAAAGCACGCTCAGGCCAGGAATTGCAAAGTAGAGATTGAAAGGCTCGAATCAGGAGTTCACATTCACGTAGAGGACGATGTTATAGGCTTCGATACGACCAACGAAGCCAAAATGTGTATTGGGCTGAGTAATATCAAGCGAACAACCCGGCTTCTAGAGGGGAGATTCAAGATTGAAAGTAGCATCAATTCCGGTACGTCTATCGACGTGTTTGTGCCTGACGTCCCAGATCATTAAAAAAATAGGGATAGTAATACGTTTTTCGATTGCGTATTTATACGTTAAAGATTTCAGTTTAAAGTTTGCTTTTTCAGACAGATGGTTTTATTACTTGGTAAAGCGTCTTCATTAAATGTTTATGTGCCGGAAAGGGATGTATTGGACTTGATCATTGAAGGGTTTTCGAATCGTGATGCAGATTGACTTTCGTAAACAGCAATAAAACAAGCAAGCTAACCACTCGTTATTCTATATATTTATGCATCTCTATTGGAATTCTATGATCAAAATAGCGCTCGTTGATGACCACCATGTTGTAAGACAAGGAATAAAAATGCTACTTGAAGCGGAGAAAGACCTACAGGTTGTATTCGAGAGTGATAACCCAGTGGATTTACAGCAATTCATGAGTAGAGGGATTTCAGTGGATATCGCTATTTTGGATGTAAATCTCCCCGAAATGGATGGGATCGAATTGGCTAAAGATCTTCACAAAAAGTATCCTGAGACAAAATTTGTCATGCTGTCCATGATGGACAATATCAAGTATGTTGTTTCTAGTTTTAACGCCGGTGCAAAGGCGTTTCTAATTAAAAATATCAGTCACGACGAAATGCTGTTCGCTTTAAGGCACGTCTATCGCGGTGAACCTTACCTGTGTACAGAGATTAGCATGGCACTGCTCAAAGATGAAGTCAGAAATATGGATAAACGGAGGCTTACCCCCGTAAACGATCTAGATCTAAGCGAACGTGAATTGCAAGTTATTAACCTGATCGCAGACGGGTTTACTAATCAGGAAATTGCAGAAAGATTGTATACTAGTAAGCGGACAGTAGAGGGATATCGGCAACAGTTACTGGAGAAGACTGGCGCTCGAAACTCTGCTGCCTTGGTGAAATATGCCTGTCAGAATCACATATTGACCTAAAACACAACAAAGCTATCCATTTCTGCTTTCGCTCATTCTTTTTGCGAGTGTCGATTAAGTCACGTCATTGGCAATAACCGTCAATGCAATGTCTGTTAGCACTTGATCCATTGCTTTTTCTTCTTCTAAAGTCCTACCTAATAAAATTTCGGCATCGGTGTATCTCATGAATTTAGCGTAACTGCTGAGAAATCCATATGTTGCAATTTCATGATGTTCTATTTTTTGTGCAGCGGCAATTAGCGCCTGGTCGAGGGCTTGGCTTTCATCAAAATCTTCTATAATATCACTCGCTTCTGCCAAGATTCCCTGCATGGCTTTGCAAGTTTTTGCTCGAATGCCAAGTCCCAACATATGGAAGAATTCCTTCAAACGTTCAATTTGATTCTCGGTTTTGACAAAATGTACTTCGAAGGCTTCTTTTAAACGAGCGTGCTGTGCTTTTGAACCCATCTTTTTCAGACTACTTAAAAGTTGCTTTTCTGCGCTCATTACGTATTTTAATTCATTTACAAACAGTTCACGAAGGTAAGCATTGGGCATTTCCATATCATTCAACGATTTAGCTGCATCCATACTTGATTTTTGTTTTTTCAATTCATACTGTGTGCCATTTGCCTAAAAGCGTTCTATTTTACTATTTGCCAGCATTTATTATACACATGAAAGTTGAAGTGAGACGCTATTACACAATCGGTGACCAAAAAACTGAACGCAATAAAAACAATACCAAATGCCTTTGAAGGGAATATAGGTGCAGGAGAGGTTTTTGTTCTCTTTATTACAGCCACATGTCATATCGTAAAATATGAGATGTAAGTTTAAAGTAAAACGATCTGAAATGACTCAAAGCGAATTACAACATCTGTTAGCTTCCGGATTCAATGTCCTCACTAGTAAAGATAATATAACATTTACTCCAGAGAAATGGGGTCAATCCGAGTTCAGTTCGCTCGGCCTAAATTCTGATTTCGAAACCATAATACATTTAAAAACGCTGGATGAATGTCCAGCGTTCAGAGAAAAAATAGTATTGTTGCCTGGATTGATGTAAACGACTATTCGCATTCATGTCCCAGGGTGACTATTTCGAAAATCTTATTTATGATGAAGGCTACGGCAAGGTGTCGGACAATTAGAGGTGGATCTTCCGGATGATGGTTAAGCTGTTCATCGAACCGATAAACTTTTTTATAAAAGCGTATCGTCACATAAACCTGACCAGCCTTTTTATGCTCGTGTTTGTGATCGGTTGGAGCTGAAGCAAGTCCGGTTACTGCGACATAAAGCGGCTCTCCCGGATAGAGTGTGCTAAGACCTTCGCACATGGCGTCTGTAGTCTCCTGCGACTCTGCCGTATAGGTTTGGATAAGGCTCGGATTGACACCCAGAAGCTTTGTTTTAAAATCCGCATCATAAGTTACAACGCTTCCCTTTATGACGTCGGATGTGCCGCCGGCAGAGACAATAGTGCTCGCCAACAGCCCGGCCGTCATACTTTCTGCGGCAACGATGCTAAGCTTTTTATTAATCAGCGTTTTGATGAGCCGTTGAGGGCTGCAAAGTGCATTGCTGGTCATAGCTTAAGCATGCGATATTCCGGAAACTGGTTTCATGTTGAGCCCTTCGTAAATGAGCCCTTGTTCCTTGAGGGATGTCCAAAAAGATTCAGGCACCTCTGTATTCAATGCCCTCACATTGTCTGATACCTGATCAGGATTTGCGGAGCCCGGTATGATGGACACGAACTCCTCGGCCGCGAGTACAAAATGCAGAGCGGCGGTAATGAGGTCTATTCCGTGCTCGTTCGCTATCGATTCAATGCGATTTCTCTTATCCGTGAATCCTTTAGGAACGAATTCCTTGTAATTATACCGGGCTTTTCCACCTAAAAATCCGGAGTTGTAGCCCGCTCCGGACACGAGTTGTACGCCAGCTTTGCGTGCAGCAGGAAGCAATCGGTCAGCTGCATCCTCATGCTCGATAATAGAGAATTGCGTGGCCGAAAGACAGATGTCGGGATCTGCAAGTTCAAGGCAATCGAGAATTGGCTCAATCTTATTAACACCCATTCCCCAAGCTTTTATGATGCCTTGATCCCGGTATTCGCTCAGCACTTTAAAGGCACCAGCTTTGGCCTGCTGCAGGAAGTATGGATAGCGATCTCCAACCTGATCTTCCGAAAGATCGTGAACGAATATGATGTCGATCGAGTCTAGTCCAGTACGTTTCAAGCTGTCTTCAATAGCTCTTTTGGTTCCGTCGGCGGTGTAGTCGTGCCTGAAATCGAACGATTCTGGTTCTTGCCACATGGTTGTAGGCACTGCTGATTGTTTAACTTTCTCGAAAAGACGACCGATCTTTGTTGAGAAAATAAATTCGTGCCGGGGTTTCTCCCGAAGATACTCCCCAAATACGCGTTCGCTTTTCGTCAAACCGTACCAAGGGGAGGTATCGTAATACATAATACCGTCATTCCATGCCGCATCCAGGGTTTCCAATGCTTGTTCCTTTGTAATCTTGTTGAAGGCTGTGCCGATGGGAACACCCCCGAGTCCTAATTTTTCTTCTAATTTAAATGCGCCTTTCTTAATCCAATCTGCCATGTTTTCTAACCTTAAATAAACTGCTTCTGTACAATATCCACTCGCTTCGCAACCTTCTTAACAACACAAACAAGTCCAAAAAGATTTTTGCATTGTGGAAGACACCTGTTGCTCGTTCAGCAAAGGAGAAACCATTTTTAATTAGGTGTGTTGATTTTTAAGCGAAACAAATGAAATTGACTTATGGACGGCAACAACATGAATTCCAGTATAACAGCCTTAAAGGATCCTAAAACCAAATATCCCGCACCACCCTTCAAAAGACAGGAAGAATTTCCGCCTCCGGGAGAGCAGAAGGATATGGAACCGAAAGCAGATCATGGGGAACAATCCTACATGGGAACGGGCAAACTGAAAGGCCGGAAGGCTTTGGTCACCGGTGGCGACTCCGGCATTGGAAGGGCGGTCGCCATTGCTTTTGCCAGAGAGGGTGCGGATGTGGTCATTGCTTACCTGTCTGATGTGGAAGAGGAAGATGCCAGAAGTACCGCCGCGTTAGTAGAGGAGGCGGGGCAGAAGGCTATTTTGTTTAAGGGAGATTTGAGTAAGAATGAAAGTTGCAAACAGTTGATTGAAATGGCGGTGAAAAGCTTAGGTCATGTGGATATTCTGGTAAATAACGCGGCTTACCAGATGGCACAAGAGAACATTGGTGAGATTACCACCGAACAATGGGAACATACCTATGCAACGAATATACACGCCATGTTCTACCTGTCGAAGGCAGCTGTACCGCACATGCCCCCGGGGAGCAGCATTATAAACGTAACTTCGGTAAACGCTTACGATCCCAATCCGCATTTGCTGGATTATGCATCTACGAAAGGAGCGATTCAGAACTTCAGCGCTAACCTGGCACAGTCGCTGCTTCAGGAAGGGAAGGGAATTCGGGTCAATGCGGTTGCACCAGGTCCAATTTGGACGCCACTGATTCCATCGACCATGCCGAACTATGAAACCTTTGGAGATAATACCCCAATGGGAAGACCCGGACAGCCGGTGGAGGTGGCACCGATTTTCGTTTTTCTGGCGTCGGAAGAAGCCAGTTACATCGCTGGTGCGACTATCCCGGTGACCGGGGGGCGAATTACGATTTGATCGATCTATATAAATCGTTTAATTATGTCATGCTCAAGCAGCCTCCCGGGCAAACTTCCGTAAAAGGCGAAAATGGGATCGGGTAGCGGTGAAAAAATTTTCGGACTCCAGGTAGGGGATACCAAACTCCTGAGCGGTTTGCTTTACAATCTTACCGATTTCCCGGTAATGAATGTGGCAAATTTTCGGGAAGAGGTGATGTTCGATCTGTCGGTTAAGTCCGCCGAGGAAAAAAGCTGCCATCCGGCTGTCGGAAGAGAAATTTCCGGTAGTGCGCAGCTGGTGTTCTGCCCAGTTATCGTCCATCATACCGCTCGAAGCCGGCTCCGGGAAGCTGGTTTCCTCCACCACATGGGCCAGCTGAAAGACCAGCCCCATGGTAAAGCCCTGCCCCATGTGCAGCGTAAAAAAGCCTATCAGAAACTGCCACCAGGTGATGTCTAGTACGATAAGCGGAAGCGCGATAAACAGGAAGTAATATAGCGCCTTCGAAAGAAATAGCTTCATGTAAGCCTTTTTGGGGTGACTGATGTTCTTGCTTCCCAACTCAGACTTGAAAATTTTCAAATAATCTTTGCGGAAAACCCAGGACAAGCTCGCCAGTCCATATACTGCGAAGGCATACCAGTGCTGAAAGCGTTGAATTTTTAACTTTTTATCGTCTTTATGAATCCGAATCAATCCCGGAGCAATGATAAGATCCTCATCGTGACCGGAAATGTTGGTGAAGGTATGGTGTATACCATTGTGGGTGAGATTCCAGATGTAGGGGCTTGCACCCAAGAGGGTGAAGAGAGAACTGAGCACGCTGTTAATCCTTGGGTTTCGGGAGAAAGATCCGTGAATGGCATCGTGGCAGACATTGAATCCGACAAAGGCACTGAAAATTCCCAGCAAGCCGGAACAGATCCAGAGAAGCCATAATGGAAGGATATTGCTCATGATAAGCACATAGCAAAATATAAACCCTCCGAGGAAAACTCCTGCCTTTGCCCACATGGCTTTATTAGCATACTTGTCCTGGCCGCTTTGCTCAAAATGTTGGTTAACGCGTTGCTTAAGGGTGGTGAAAAAAGGCGATTTTACCGGAAATTTCAATCGTGTCATTAAAGCTGTACATAACAACAAGTTGCTTAATCATTGCTGAATTGCATGAAATAAGAGGAATTCTAAAAAACGGCGGTTGAGGGCCGGGATTAGGAAGGGTCCTGATGAAGTATGTAATGTAACAACGATTGAAATTCTCTTTTATTGCCTTATATCTTTACCTATTACCGGATGTGTAGTACGTTAAATCTTCTAATGCGTATCAATTTAATTTTATGCGTATATTTACAGCATGAAAGCTAGATTGAATTTAACCATTGACGAAACCTTATTAGCGCATATAAAGTCTTACGCGCAAAACAAGAAAGTAAGCGTTTCCGAACTTGTGGAACAATATTTCTACAGCATATCGAAATCTAGTGGACAACCAAACATCATTGACATGGTTGAAAGGTTACCGCCACCAGAGTTTGACGTCGATTCAGACCTCAAGAAGAAATTTTACGAAGAACAAAGCAACAAATATGGCTTCTAAGGTCTTTCTGGATGCGAATGTTTTATTAGATTTCTTTTTTAAAAGAGATTCTTATGAAGATTCTAAATCAATATTGAATATTGCTATAGAACGTAAGATACACGCTTATGTTACTCCCGCAATCGTACACATAGTAGGCTACTGGTTAACTAAGGCATATGGATATGCTAAAGCAAAACAATTATTATTAGGCTTACTTGATCATGTTCGCATAGTTGATTCAAACCAGGAAACGGTGTTGTTTGCCTTAAACTCAACGATTCCGGATATCGAAGACGCATTGCAATATTACACGGCAATAAAGAGTAACTTAGATTACTTTATATCAAGAGACAGAAAATTTCAAAAGGGTGCAATACCCAGCTTGCCAATCGTTAGTCCCTCGAACTTTTTAAAGCAGATTTTTCAGTAATATTTTCCCTATACCAGATGGGGACCAACTCCATACCTTCTTCGGTCGGTTCTCGATTCGGGTGAAGTTGGTATGGAGTTGGTCCGGTCAAAACCATAATGTGCTGGTAATGAGACAAATATGCCAGTAATGGGCCAATCGTACTTCAGCCCTTTTTTTCTGGGATTGGAGATTATATGTTTGTCCCGGATCGCACAAAATGTATTGGGCGCTTCGTTAAAACTTAAGGGAAATGAAAAAGGAAATCAAAGCACATCAGTCCGGATTCAAAGCAGCCATGGCCTTCTTAACTCCACTGCGTTACGTGGTATCGACTACTTTCGGGCAAAAAGGATCCCGAAAGAATTTCAGCCGGTGTTTGTCCTACTGTCTGAATGTAGCGATAGACAAAAACGGAGATCATCCACAAATTGATCCGGAGCGGGTTAAGATCTCGAACGGTAACCTGGATGGCGTAAGCTCAGCTCAGGTCTCGCTGGAGGATGATGTTGTCCGGGTTAACTTCGACCCATCGATCCGGACTAACGGGCACGCCGATGACCGGGTCTGGATGTGCATATACGCAGATGGTATTGGCGTATCGATCTGAACAGACAGGAGTTCAGGCGTCAGGATGGCATGGTGGAGTTGCGATTGATTAAATTGATTAGGAAAGAACCGCTTTTGGTGTATCTGTATCTAACCGACCGTGACAAAACAGACAATCGACCAGCCAGTATTTAGGCGTTATAGGGGGATGATCTTAAAAAGAAGGTTCGGGAGACAAGCGTCTCCCGAACCTTCTTTTTAATGCTTTCGTTCTCCAAACTGCCTGATGGCTTCTTCGTAGCGCTTTAATTCCGATTTTACTTTTGGCGCCAGGAAGATCAGACCGATGATGTTCGGGAAGATCATAGCCAGGATCATCGCATCGGAAAACTTGATTACAGCGTCAAGTGTTGTGGCCGCACCGATAACTACAAAGAACAGGAAAAGAACTTTATAGGTGATATCAGCAGCTTTAGACTTGCCAAAAAGGTATTTCCATGATTGTAATCCGTAATACGACCAACTGAGCATAGTGCTGAAGGCAAAAAGAAAGATAGCAATTGACAGCACAATCGAGAAGTTTGGAATAACGTCGTCAAAGGCCAGGGATGTAAGTTCGACACCTCCGACCGCCTGTCCGGTCTCTTTCAATACAACATTGCCCATAGCGTCCTGCTGGCCGTATTCAAAGGCTCCTCCACTGTTGAAGAAAACAATAGTCAGGGCCGTTAGTGTACAGACGACTACGGTATCAATGAAAGGTTCCAGCAGGGCTACCAAACCTTCGCTTGCTGGGTAACGGGTTTTGACTGCAGCATGGGCAATAGGGGATGAGCCGATTCCAGCTTCATTAGAGAAGCAGGCACGGCGAAAGCCTGTCAACAGAACACCGATAAAGCCACCAAGACCGGCACGAGGGGAAAAGGCTTCGCTAACAATTAAAGAGATCGCGTCTCCGATATAGTTGTAGTGGTAAATAATGACGGTTAAGCATCCGAGGATGTATATGACCGACATAAAAGGAACAAGTTTCTCCGTGAATGACCCGATACGCTGGATACCGCCGATGATGACTAACCCTATCCCAACGGCCATGCCGAGGCCGAAAAGGGTTTTAACAAATCCGCCTTCCAGGCCAACCGTGTACATTACCTGTGCAATGGCCTGATTGGATTGCAGCGCGTTTCCGCCTCCCAGCGAAGCGCCAACGCACATAACTGCAAAGATAACCGCCAGAACTTTTCCTGATTTTTTGAATCCGGATTCGCCGAATCCTTTAGAAAGATAATACATCGGACCTCCATGAATGCTGCCGTCAGAACCTACCTCTCTGTATTTTACCCCAAGGGTGCACTCCACGAATTTTGTAGACATGCCTAGTAAGCCCGAAACGATCATCCACAACGTAGCACCCGGCCCTCCGATAGCTATTGCTACGGCTACGCCGGCGATGTTACCCAGGCCTACTGTACCGGATACAGCTGCTGTTAAGGCTTGAAAGTGTGTAAGCTGCCCGGCGACTTCTTTGCCGTCTTTGGTAAATTGGCCCGGCTCCGGCTCTTCACCCGGTTCCAGCGGGGCCTGTTCAAAATGGTCGTAGCGACCTCTTACTGCTTTAATGGCTGTACCCGCTCGCCGGATGTTTATGAAGCGAAACATCAGCGTAAATCCTATTCCGGCAAAGATGAAAAGGATTAAAACGATGGGGATGGATAGTTGATCGGTAATTGGTATGGAAGTAAAAACAATTTCTTCCCATTTGTTGGCTATCGGAGTGAACCAGTCATCAATAACTTGATCTATCCCAGCCGAATCTGTGTTTGTAGAATTTAAAAAATAAATAACGTTGCCTTTCCTTTTGGTTTTAGGCTGCGCAAAGTAGTAAAATCTCCGGTTATTTTTTAAATTTATGTGAATTCTTTCAAATGTCTTAAGAATTATAGGTCCGGATTAAAAGAACCGGCGTTTTGGATTGATGTATTATGGCCTTTGCAAAGCTGTCCTGAAAAAAACGCTCGAAAAAGGATTTTTCATTCAGAGACAAGGCCAGAAGGTCTATATTTCCTCTTTTGCTTATCTGATTGACCAGATCAACATGCTCTTTACCATAGACCATTTCGCTGCTAACTTCCTGAACGGCTGCTTCACGTTGGAGTTGATTCACCCAGTCTTTGAATTTTCCGGTATCTTGCTTCGATTCGTCCTCATGCGTTTCTTCAGCATGTATATGAATGATTTTATAGGTGATTGCTTTTTCGTTGAAAAGCCGTGAAATTTCTTTTAACGCCCTGGCGTCTTCCGAAGCATAATCGGTGAAAAAGGCAATTTGTTCCAAATTGAAGTTTTCTGTTCCTTTTGGTACCACGATTACGGGAGCCGGTGATTTTTGTGCCAGCTCGAAGGCATTACTGCCGATCAATTTTTGTCCGAAATTTGAAGCTCCTTTCGTTCCGATAATCACCAGATCGACCGGCTGCGTTCGTTCCCATTCCAGCAGCGCATCAGGCAAATGACCTTGAACCAATACGGGTTCAAGCTTGTTGAGGACATCGGCCGGCAGTAACGAAAGGAACTCTGCCATCTGCCGGCGAGCTTGATCTTCTGCTTTTAATCTTTCCTTCTCATTGGCTTCCGCACTCTGAAAACCGGAATGAAACGCACTATAAGCATGTAAAACAAACGTTTTGCAGTTGAAAATTTTACCTAAGGCTGCCGCATACACGACAGCTGTCCGGGCATTGGCAGAAAAATCGGAGGGGACGACAATGGATTTTATCATGATCAATTGTTTTCACTTTTGGAAATGGAGGTAAGAAAAAGAGAGCCAATGGTTCCGGAAATTACGGAAGCAATCAGCACAGCGAACTTGGCCTCTGCCATCAGCATTTCCTCTCCGGCAAAAGAGAGGAGGGCAATAAAAATAGACATGATGAAACCTATACCGGCGATCATCCCTACACCTAACATGTGTTTCCAGCCAGCTTTACTGGGCATATGTGATATCCCGATTTTAACGGATATCCAGGAAAAAAGGAAAATGCCAATAGGTTTCCCTAGGAACAATCCGAGGACTATGCCCAAACCCAACGGTGTAGCCAGACCAGAAAGCATTCCTTCTACAAATTCGATATTGGTATTAGCTAGCGCAAACAGGGGCATGATAATCAAATTCACGGGTTGATTTAGCGCGTTTTCCAGTTTTAATAGCAGCGCTTCTTTTCCGCTACTACCTTTGGTAGGTATGGCAAATGCCGTCAATACTCCGGCAATGGTTGCATGGATGCCGGAATGATGGATGAAATACCAGATAAAGATTCCCGGAATAAGATAGGCCCACAAGGTTTTTATGCCGAAACGATTAAAAGCCAACAACAGCAGGAAAATCCCAAGGGCTACGAAGAGATAGGTAAATTCCAGTTCTCCGGAATAGAATATGGCGATGACTAGAATAGCCATCAGGTCATCCACAATGGCTAAAGCAGCCAGAAAGATTTTTAAGGTCACGGGCACTTTATCACCGAGTAGCGTAATAATGGCCAGCGCAAAGGCGATATCGGTAGCCATTGGAATCGCCCAACCGTCTGAAGTCTCTTTCCCAGCATTCAGCGATATAAAAATCAAGGCGGGAACAATTACGCCGCCAAGCGCCGCAAGTACAGGAAGAGCGGCTTTACGAGCTGACGATAGTTCTCCGTCTACTAACTCCCTTTTTATTTCAAGACCAACCAGGAGAAAAAATATAGCCATCAGACCATCGTTTATCCAGAGTAAAACAGGATATTTTAAATGAATTTCACTCCAGTTAAAACCTATCTCGCTATCGAGTAAGGCTTCAAAGCCGGTTCCTAATGGTGAATTTGCAATACAAAGGGATATTATTACGCAACCAAAAAGGATAATCCCAGGACCTGTACTTGAATTAAGAAAATCTTTAACTTTTGCGAAAAGGCAGCAATCGTCATCCGCCAAAAATAAGCTTTTCAGTGCCTTCAGACAACCTCGCAGAAGCGGAAATTATAAGGCGTTGAGACCAAGATAAAAACCTCTAACGATTATCAAATGATTTCTTCAGCTTATCTACTAATTAAAGGTATTTCCATATATTTGCATGTCTTTGAGCAGTATCCTACTTTTAGCGTGGCCTTAAAACAATTGACTTAATAAGTGTTGAAAAAAATCTTAATCCTGGAGGACGATCCGGATACCCTTTTTATGTGCGAAGTGATTTGTGCTGAATTGGGGCTGGAAATCGTATCAAGTATTACCACTGACGATGTGGTTGGGCAAATTCGTAGTGCTATGCCGGATATTGTGCTTTTAGACAACCAGATACCCGGACCTGGTGGACTTGAATCGCTTCGTCTTATCCGACAGGAGGAGGATATGAAAGATTTACCTATTATTTTCTTTTCAGCCGGATGGAATGTGCAATTGACTCCGAACGCTGCACTGGCGGATTATTTTCTGTCGAAACCGTTTAATATTTCGGATCTTGAAACGGCTATTCGCCAACTGTTAGACAAATCTGCTTAGCCGTCCGGCTTAAACGATATTAAAAAGGCCGTTCGGTATTTAACCAAACGGCCTTTTTGCCAATATCTGAAATATAGATTAGATCAATTTGACATTTACTGCATTAAGTCCTTTCTGACCTCTTTCTATTTCAAAAGAAACCTCATCGTTCTCACGAATACGGTCTTTCAGTCCTGAAGAATGTACAAATACATCATTACCACCATCTTTGGGTTTAATGAAACCGAAACCTTTAGTCTCGTTGAAAAATTTTACTACGCCTTCTTGCATGGCCATTATATAAAAATGAATAAAAATATTTTGCAGTAAATATATATATAAAATATTGTACTTCAGTGTTTTTTCTGTTGATGTCAAACTTTCTTTGCGCCCGGATGTTTCTTGAGTTCGGGACACACACATATATACACTAAATTACCTCCTAGTTAAGAATATCGGTAGTGGACTGATTGTCCCGGAAGAGAATATAGTTATGAAACGAGTTATACTAATCACTATCTTCATTTTGGTTGCTGGATTTCTTTTTTACCAGTTTATACAGGGTTATACAGTTTACTGCTATGATAAGGGTTATCAGGATGGATGCCAGGACACACAACTGGAAATGACGGATAATTTCGATCTGATACCACGACGTTAGCCCGTGTATTCTTCCCCATCATGTTTGCAACTTAGCTCTAATAACATCGGGAAATGATCGGACCCGAAATTACGAAGCCTTTTAATCTGGACGAGAGAGAAGTGCTCGGAAACAAAGGCATGATCCAGCGGAAAGCGCATTAGTATATTTTTTGCGTCGAACGTGTTGAAAAATCCACGGCCTTCCCGGGGATCGTAGAGGGTGCTGACTTTTAAAAACTCCTTGGTAGTACCGCTCCAGGCAACATCGTTGAGATCTCCCATAACGATAACCGGTTCTTTATTAGCGCTTGCACGCTCTGCAACCTGTATAAGCTCTTTATTGCGATCAGTAGACCAGGCGTTTTCCGTTGGCGAGGGAGGAGTTGGATGAAGACAATAGAGCTTGATCAGCTTCTTTTCCCATAAAACAAAACTCTCAATGGAGGGTATTTCCTCGTCAACAAGGAATTGTATCTGTGAATCGATCAGTGGCAGCCGGGAATAGAGTGACATGCCGTATTGATTATCCTGTATTT
>JBMDWN010000353.1:0-2153 GCA_048595275.1 Olivibacter sp.
CTGAGCATCCAATCTGTCAATACAGAGGATTTGTCGGATACACTCAAAAAAGTTTCCTTCACGCCCAGGTGATTCATCCGGTGCGCGATTCCTTCAGATTTACCTCCGGTAATCGCACAAATTTTGTATCCTTTCTTCACAGCGAGCTGAATCGCGTAACCATCCTTCACGTGAAAGCGCCGGAGCTGCTGACCGTCTTCCGTTACCAGAATACTGTTATCCGTCAGTACCCCATCCACGTCCAGCACAACCGCCTTTATTTCCTTAAGCTTTGTTAAATACATAAATCAGGAATTCTTTAAGATACCGTCTGTCATGTCCCGGTATATCTGCTGCCAGTCCGAATGCCCTTCAAGCAACTGAAGGTGCGCTTTCACGATTTCCATATCGTTTCGTACCGCAGGGCCCGTCTGGACATCTTGCGGATCGTGCTCTTGTACCTTCGCTGCTGTTTCCAGGATAAGCGGTCTGAGCAAATCGAAATCGACCCCTTTTCGATTAAGAAACTGATGAGCGATGGAATACAAATAGTTGCTGAAATTGCAGGATATTACCGCTCCCAAATGCAGACATCGCCGTTGCTCGGAATCGTATTCGTAAATGAGCGGAGATACCTTGAATGCAAGATTCTTCAGATCGGCAAGGCTTTCCGGGTCGGAGGCTTCAAGAATCAGCGGAATCCGGGAAAAATCAAGTTCAACTTCTTTGGATATGGTCTGCAAGGGGTACAGCACCCCGTAACGACTGAAGTGAGGACTCAATATGGCTATGTCCGTACTTCCTGACGTGTGCAGGACCAGCCCATCCTGTATTTTTAATGAGGCTGCAACGGAACCGATCGCCTCGTCGCGTACGGTGATCAGGTAAACATCTGCATCTTGTCTGACGTCTTCGATACGATCGGTTGCCCCGGCGCCGATCAGAGCAGCCAGCCGTTCGGCAGCACTGAAGGTTCTGTTATAGACCTGAAGGATCTGGTGCTCAGCTTTCTTCAGGGCTAAAGCCAGATGATAGCCTACATTGCCGCTGCCCAAAATAACTACCTTCATAAACTCGCCGTTCTATCGTTTAAGTTCTTTATTTCTTCTGAATATGGAAAGAACAAAACCAATCGTCATAATGATTGTGCCGCACCAGAAAAAGTTAATATACGGAAACTCGATAGCTTTCATAACCACCCATTTCTTCTCCGGCAAACCTTTCTGGTAAATCATCAGCTCCATACCTTCCTTCGGATCTATTTTTGTAAAACGTAAACGAAGCCCCTGCTCGTCAATATCCTTCGCGAAGTCATAGCTGTTTCCGCTCTTGATCAGATACTTGGGATCCGCCTGATAAACCTTTCCATCAGATGCATGCACTTCCATTCCAAGGGAGAATAACAGATCATCCGCTGCCAGTGGCATATTCTGCAGCGTTGCATTTCGGTTCACTTCTTTTACAACGATGAAACCATTTCGATAACGTAGTGTGTCTCCCGGATGCACGAACTGAGTGCTGGGTTCTTCGTAGGCATCCTCCTCCGATTCGTGCGCGTGCTCGTCGTCAAACTCCTTCAACTTAGGCGCGGCGTTAACAATGGTATATATATCTTTCGTCAGGTAATGCCGGGTGCTTGGCGAGCCAATCAGTCCCATCTTAGGGTTTTGCTGCGCATTAGGGGTCAACTCAAAAGATTCCCGGATGTTTCCTTCATCGTCTTTACGAACATACTTGATCCGATAAAACACATCCGGGCCGCTGATGCTGTCGCCAATATAGGTAATGGTATAACCATCCATTTCCACTGGCTCATCGATGTTCAGGAATAAATTATCACCGGCCTTATCCACTTCTTCGTAGCCAGCAACAGGAATGACGCCAGACCGGTTAACCGATACGACCTTGTTGGTTGCTGCCGCCACCAGAGCACCAATCAACAGCAACCCAAAACCAATATGCGCGACTGAAGACCCAGCTAATTTCCACTTACCTTTGAAAGCTTCTCCAAGAATGCGGGCATTGGCCACCAGGGCGAATACTGCGGCGAAACTCAGAAGGATATACATAAAATTG
Source organism: Olivibacter sp. (assembly GCA_048595275.1). GTDB lineage: Bacteria > Bacteroidota > Bacteroidia > Sphingobacteriales > Sphingobacteriaceae > Olivibacter. The sequence goes on from JBMDWN010000353.1 coordinate 2,056, forward strand.
GTGTAGACGCCGGTGATGTAGACCAGTAATGCGGTAAGCAGAAGCGAAACCAGCGTCGAAGCCAGGAGACTGATGTAAAATACCTTCGGAGTAGTCCG